>QZIU01000030.1 GCA_003599625.1 Candidatus Parcubacteria bacterium | reverse complement strand
CGACATAAGTTATTTGATTGTTTTCCATGACATTATTCTACTCTAATTAGCCGATAATCAGAGAGAACTAAAGTGTCCAGGATTTGGGGTACCGGTCATTAACTGGTAAATATTGTTTATAATTTTATAACCATGTGCCTGCACCGCGAAGCTCCCGAGTATTCGAGGGAGCGAAGTGGTGGACCTAGGGAGAATCGAACTCCCGCCTCGTCAATGCGAATGACGCGTCGTACCACTAGACTATAGGCCCCTGAGAACTTTTTTACTCTAGCTTATTTTTTGTAATTTTAAAAGGAGTTTGGCGATCGCGCGACTCCTTTTTAGCTTATTTCGTCTTAAATGATAAAGCCCGGCTTGTTTAATCCATGCCGGGCTTTGTTGGTTCGAATCATCGATAACTGATGGAAAATGGGTTGGAGGCGAGATTGAAATTGGAATATTGGGGGTCGTTTGTCACCTCCTTTTCAACTTTAATCCAATCCGGGATCTCAATTTTATCATTTTCTTCCGTAAGCTCAATCTCAAGCAAAATCAGAGGTTGTAAATAGCCCGGACTTTTGAAGAAATCCAATTCAAAATACTGATTTTCGTGCAGGAAACAATATCGATCTTTTCTCAGAGGATGTTTATTCAAATCTATCTTCTTTGAAAGAGCGAGATAATCGTAATGAGAAATTATTTTTTCCGTTTCCAGCCTGATCATGGGGTTATTCGTTTTTCTTTTTGTGGTCAGAAGGAATGAAGAAGAACCTTCGTAAGTCCTTTTTCTTATTCTTACCTCTTCGTTTGCCGGCGATTGAAGGTATGACTGTTCAATCTCAATCTTTTTGACACAGGACACCAGTCCAAAATGAGCCTCTGTATTTAATTTTGAAATTAAAAACTTCCTTTCAATCTCAATCGGAACCGGAATATCCAGAAATCGGCAAACCGCAGCCAGTGCTCTTCTCATTTTATTTTCAAAATCAGTGCTGTTGTCGATCACCTTGAGGTGAGAATGGCCTACCCAGCAATTTTGGGTGGAAATATCTAAAGCTCTTGCTTCTTCCGGCGATTCCTTTCGGGCCGGATTATTGAGGTTATAAAACTCCTCAGCTCCATTGGCGGTTGTTACTAGGTGTATTACACCCCTATAGCTTTCCATCAGCTCAGAAACATTAGTTCTTTCCTGTTGGGTCAATGTTTCAAAATAACCGACGCATCGCGGCGGCAGATAAGCTTTAATATCCATTATCCCCCTGTCGCAAATTAGAACCGGCTTTTGCTGGTCAAGGCAATTTGCCAGTTTCCCGGCAGTATCGGCCCATTGTTCCTCAAATCTTAGCTGAATATTGAAAATAGCTTCTTGTATTCTTAACCTATCACTCTCGTCTTTGAAAACCCTTGGGTCAAAACCGCTATTTATCAGGATCGTGGCGGCCTCCGGAACAACAAAAACCTTGAAGCCAAAATTTGACAATTTTTCCAAAAGATAGCTCATAGATGTGCTTTTCCCGGCACAAGGCCCTCCAGTTATAACTATTTTGGGTATTTCCATGCCAAACCTCCTTTTCCATTATTTAAGTTTTTAAAAATTAAAGTACAAGAATTTAATAAACATTAACGGATCAGAATGAAAAAAGCAAACAAGGATTACTTGTTCGCTCTTTCGACGTATTCCCTCGTCTGAGTATTGACGACGATGACATCGCCTTCGTTGACGAAGAGGGGGGTGTTGATCATGGCGCCTGTTTCCACCTTTACTTGTTTGTTGCCGCCCTGGGCAGTGTTGCCTTTGGTGCTCGGCGGAGCTTCCACCACCTTGAGTTCCACTTTTATCGGCGGGACTATTTCAATTATTTCTTCGTTGAAGAGCTTGGCGTCGATCAAAGAATTTTGCTTTATCAGATCGATGTATGGAGAAACGATCGCGTCGTCGATCTTGAATCTGGCCGCGGGATTGTCTTTTTCGCAGAACCAATGTTCCCCTTTGTGCGTGTAAAGATATTTTATGGGCTTCATCACGATCTCAGCTTCTTCGAATTTGTCGGATGGCTGGAAAGTCTTCTCAATAACCTTGCCCGTAATGAGATTTTTGATCTTGGACTGGACAACCGGCTTCCTTTGCTGCATTCTAAGGAAATGGAAGTCCACGACGACATACGGCTGGTCTTCGAAAATAATGATTTTACCTGGCTTTATTTCGTTGTAGTTCAGCATGAAAACAATATTATAATGAAACCTTTTTGAAATCAAGCGAATTATAATTAATATAATTCGCGCGGAAAAGCTTAATTAATAGTCAGTTTAAGGCGTAATGGGGCCTGAACGTAATCATAAAAACAGTTTTATGGATGTAAAAGACACAAAAACCACGGGCGCAAGCGAGGTTATGGCCGAAAATAAGGTCAAAACGACGGATGAGGAGATTTTGGCGCTGTCGCTGGGGACGCCTTCAGCTTTCTCAATGCTTATTGACCGTTATCAGGACGCCTTCATAAGGACGGCAATGAAGATCGTGAGACAAAGAGAAGAAGCGGAAGACGTAGTGCAGGAAACATTCGTGAAGATATACATGAACGCGGCCAGATTCAGAAAGATGGAGAATGCCGGATTCAAAAGTTGGGCTTACAAAATATTGTCCAATACGGCTTTTAACCATTATAAAAAATTAAAAAGGAATCTTGAGAAGTTCGAATACTTCAACCCGGTGTATCACGATTGCGTTAACGAAGACGTTTTATCCGAGGAGTTGGAATCAAGGGCGGACATGAAGAGCTTGGTTTCAAGGGTTCTTGGCAAATTGCCCGAGCACTTGGGCGCTGTCTTGAAGAAGTATTATATAGAAGACAAATCGCAAAAGCATATCGCGAGCGAAGAAGGAGTTTCAATAACAACAATAAAAATGCGTCTTTTTAGGGCGAAAAAGGCGTTTAAAAAATTAGCAGGTTCGGACAAAACTTTATCATGGACATAGAAAATCAAAAAAGGCGGGTAGGCGACCTCGCTTTGGCAATCAGAAACGAGCGGAACAGGAAAAGAATAATGCGAAAAGTTTATTTTCTCTGGTTTATGCGTTCTGCCTACGCCAAACTCTTAGGAGTGGCCGTTATGATGGGCGTTATGGCATTCCATGTTTCCATCATAGATGTTGTGGCAAACACCATAAACGCGTCACCCAGCTTTATTAAATCTTTCGGTTATCTCGCGGACAGTTTCCTCGCAGCCGATTTTCTCTCTAAATTTTTTCTGGTTGCTATTTCGATAGGAGCCATCGCGGCAGCCAAAGAATTTTTTAATAAAGAAAACGAACTTGAGAACGCCGCCATCAGGAATTCGTAATTATCATCGGTTAACGAGGGGCCGGCTTGTCGCGCAAGACGGCCTCTTTCTTTTTTAAACAAAAAAATATGATAACCAAAGCTGTCATTCCGGCTGCCGGAAAAGGCACTCGCATGCTGCCATTAACCAAAGAAAAGCCCAAACCGCTCCTGGAAGTAAATGGCAGAGCTTTTCTTTTTTATATTTTGGATGCTTTGGGCAAGAGCGGATTTGAAGAAGTCGTGGTAGTGTCAGGTTATTTGGGCGGGCAGATCAAGGACTTCGTAAAAAAAGGAAAGTGGGACTGCTCGGTGATTGTCATCGATCAATTCGATTTCTTTCCGAAGGAAAAAGGAGGCACTGTTTTGCCTGTTTTGGCGGCGCAAAATTTAATAAATAATAATTCTTTCGTCGTGGTAAATTCCGACGGACTGTTTTCGCCCGGCGACTTGAGCAAAATGCGGACTGACGATGGTTATAGTCACGTGGGAACCTTGGTCTCCAATAAGCCGGAGAATTATGGGGTAGTGCTCGTAGGCAGGGAAGATTTTGTGGAAAAAATAGAAGAAAAACCCAAAAATCCCAAATCCAACCTGGTTAACACCGGCCTTTATAAATTTACGCCGGAAATCTTTGAAGAAGCGGCCAAGGTAAAACCTTCGCCAAGGGGGGAATATGAGCTTACTGACGCGATCAGCGCTCTCGCGGCCAAGGGAAAAGTAAAAGCGACGCGTTTGTCGGATTATTGGTTGGACTTCAGTTCCATAGCCGATATAAAACCGGTGGAAGATAAAATCAAGAAATTAAAAATTTAAAAAGAAAAATTAAAAATTAAGGAGTCCCGCTTCAGCGGGACAATTCCTAAATTTTGATTTTTGATTTTTTCATTTTGATTTAATTTTATGCATGATATCGTTCAATCTCTTTCCGGTATAAGAGGAGATACGAGAATTTCTCTCAACCCTGATCTCTGCAGGCGCTATGGTTTTGCTTACGGCAAAATTCTTAAGGAAGAATCTGTTGATATAAAAGGGGCAATTGTGGTTGGCGGAGACTCCCGTCCAAGTTACGGACCTCTCGTGAAGGCTTTGGTGGAAGGAATATCAGGAGCCGGTTGGAAAAAAATAATAAATGTCGGGATTTCACCGACTCCCGCGGTGCAATTCGCTGTGAGATTTTTTAAGGCCAGAGGCGGCTGCATTGTTACGGGTTCTCATACGGAGCCGCAATTCAACGGACTTAAGTTTTTGGATCGGGACGGCGGGATGATACGGAAAAAGACCTTCGACAAACTTATTGAGAATCTTCCCGAAATATTCAAATTTGCGAACCCTAAACCTGTCTGGAAAGATCAGGCTGAAAAAACAAAAGAAGGTTATATCAATTATCTTGTCAGGCTTATCGGCGAAGAAAATATTGAGTCGGTCAAAAACGCCAAGTTTAAAGTTGTCTTTGATCCAAACGGGGGAGCCGCCTCGGAATATCTCGTCTTGCTGGCCAAAAAACTAGGACTGAAGCACAAAATTATAAATGGGCGACTGGGCGCTTTTAACCGGGTTATCGAGCCGACTCCCGGGGCTTTAGAAAAACTGCTTGCCGGGGTGGATGAGGATAAGGCCGATCTTGGTTTTGCTTTTGATTGCGATGCCGACAGGGTTGAAATGGTCTTGCCTAGCGGGGAAAGATATTCGCGGGAAAATTCGCCTTTTGTCGACGGGCAATATGTTTTGTCTCTTTTGGTGGACGATGTTCTCTCAAGAGATAAAACAGCCCATCTTAAAAGCATTGTGGTAAATGACGCCACCTCCACTGTTGTGCACGAAGTAGCAAAAAAACACGGGGCCAAAGTGATAGAAGTTGAGACGGGAGAAATAAATGTTGTGGAGGAAATGGAAAGGCAAAACAGTCCGGTAGGGGGAGAGGGCTCATCTTCCGGAGGAATTTTTCCTCCTTCCAAATGCCGCGACGGTTTTTTGACCATGGCTATGATCCTGAGAATGGCTGCTGTAAGAAAAATGAGTTTGTCCGATATCTTGCTGACTTATCCAAAAATATTTACCGTCAGAGAAAAATTGGATTGCCCGCATGACAGCCAGCTCGTGGCAAGACTCAGGCTTCATGACTTTTTTCTGCAGAACGGTTATAGAGTGAAGACAAGCGGCGGCCCTACCGGCGGCTTGAAGGTGTTTTTTTCTGAAACATCCTTTGTTTGGTTCAGGGCCTCCAAGACCGAGGCAGGCAAGTTCCGCGTTTTTGCGGAAAGCCGCGATGCTGAAGAATCCAAACGACTTTTAGCCCTGGCCATCGAAAGATTCAATAAAATTGTGAGCAAGGGAGAGTAATGGTGGGGCCTTGTCCTGTTCACAAACTGTGGATAACTCAGCCAACCCGCCGGGTTGGAAAATACGGAAAATACTTTTTTTCTTCGGTTTTTGTGGTATGCTAAAAACCTAAATGGCGGAATGATATCGTTCGCTCAGTTCGCATAATTTTCTGCTGAAAATTTGCTCTGCTCGCGCCGCCGCGCTGCGCAAGACGTCGCGAACGACATCATTCCGTCATTTAGTCATCATGGACGAAAAGGAAATACTTAAATTTTGGAAAGAGAACGGGATTTTTGAGAAGACCCTTAAGAAAGATTCGCCGAAGGGCGAGTATGTTTTTTATGACGGCCCTCCTTTTGCGACGGGCCTGCCTCATTATGGCAGTTTGCTAAGCTCGATCATCAAGGATGTAATCCCCAGATACAAAACCATGCAGGGCTACCATGTGAGACGAAGATGGGGCTGGGATTGCCACGGTCTGCCAATTGAGCACATGATCGAAAAAAGGCTTGGCCTCAAGACCAAGAAAGACATTGAAGCTATGGGAGCGGAAAAATTCAACGAGGCCTGCCGCTCCGTGGTGCTTGAGACCGCCGGTGGCTGGAGGGAATATATTGAAAGAGTGGGGCGATGGGTGGAATTCGACAACGCTTATATGACGATGGACAACGCCTACATGGAAAGTGTCTGGTGGGCGCTGAAGCAGATTTGGGACAAAGGCTTGCTTTATGAAGGAAGAAAAGTCTTGATGTATTGCCCTCGGTGCGAAACGCCTTTGGCCAAAGCCGAGGTGGCCATGGATAATAGTTACAAGACCGTGACGGAAGAGGCGGTAACGGTCAAATTCAAATTGAAGCCGGGGCAAAAAATCGGCGATTGGATTACGGACGATAACACTTACATCTTGGCCTGGACGACGACCCCGTGGACTTTGCCGAGTAATGTGGCGCTGGCAATAAATCAGGAACTGATTTATTGCCAATTCAAGCTCAAATCTCAAATCTCAAAACTCAAAACTACAACTCAAAACGAAAAAACTGAGGAGAAATACATTGTGGCTAAAGAACGACCGATTGCCATCAAGGAAGAATTTGAAAAAATAAAAGAATTTAAAGGCAAAGATCTTGTCGGTTTGGAATACGAACCTTTGTATGAAGTGCCGGCGATGAAGGCAGCCGGTAAAAAAGCTTATTATATTGCCGCGGCGGACTTTGTGACGACGGAAGACGGAACGGGCGTTGTCCATATCGCTCCGATCTATGGCGAGGATGACTATAATCTCGGCTTGAAACTTGATCTGCCTATGGCGCCGCTTCTTGATCCGAGCGGACACTTCAATGAGAGCGCGCCGGAATTTATCCGGGGCTTTTATCTTAAAAAAGGGGAAAGATATATAAAAGAGGATTTGGAAAAAAGAGGTTTGCTTTTCGCCAAATCGCCGCATACTCATTCTTATCCGCATTGCCATCGCTGCGAAACGCCGCTTTACTACAACGCGCTGTCCTCCTGGTTCATCAATATTCAAAAAATAAAGAACAGGCTGGTCCAGCTCAATGAGAAAATAAACTGGCATCCGGAGCATCTCAAGCATGGCCGCTTTTTGAATATCGTCGAAGGCGCGCCGGACTGGAATATCTCGCGAAACAGGTATTGGGCCTCGCCGTTGCCGATTTGGAAATGCGGTAATAAAACTCAAAACTCAGAACTCAAAACTCAAAACCACAACGAAAAAGTTAAAACTGAAGCTAAAAAAACTGTGCCGTGTGGCAAGGAAATTCTCATCGGCTCAATTGAAGAACTAAAGAAGCATGCCAGAAAATCGGGTAACAGGTATTTCGCGATGAGGCACGGGAATGGGACGCACAATAACGGAGATGTCATAAGTTCCAAATTCGAGAATAATCATAACTATATTTTGACGGAGCGAGGCAGGAACGAGGTCTTAGTGTCCGCGGGGAAATTGGCTGAAGAAAAAATCGATCTTATTTTCTACTCCGAGTTTACAAGAACAAAAGAGACTGCCTTCATCGTCGCGGAAAGGCTGGGCCTTTCTGAAGACAAGGTGATAAGCGACAAGCGATTAATAGAGATCAATGTCGGCGTGTTTGAAGGCAAAAAAACTTCCGATTATCATTCTTTTTTCTCAAGCCCTTTGGAAAAATTTCATAAAAATCCTCCCGAAGGAGAAAATCTCAATGAACTAAAACGCAGAATGGGAGACTTTTTGGGCGAGATCGAGAAGAAATATTCCGGCAAGAATATTTTGATGGTAAGTCACGATTATCCTCTCTGGATGCTCTATTCGGCTGCCTTGGGTTTGACCGAAAAGGAGGCGGTGAAAATCAAAGAAGAGCGAGGCGATGATTTTGTGAAAACGGGACATTTCTTTGAAATTCCTTTTGTTCCTCTGCCAAGGGACAGAAATTTCACCCTCGATCTTCACAAGCCGTTCATAGACGAAGTGGAGATCGCTTGTCCGGATTGCTCAGGAGAGATGAAGCGGACCCCGGAGGTCTTGGACGGTTGGTTTGAGTCAGGCGCGATGCCTTTTGCCGAGTCTCATTATCCTTTTGAGAATAAGGAGGAGTTTGAGAAAAGATTCCCCGGAGACTTCGTGGCCGAATACATCGCCCAGACAAGAACATGGTTCTACTACATGCATGCCATCGCGGGAATGCTTTACGGCGACGCAAGCTTTAAGAATGTGGTTTCCACCGGCACAATTTTGGCGGAAGACGGCAGCAAGATGTCCAAATCGAAAGGCAATTACACCGATCCGATGGTAAACATGGACAAATTCGGATCGGACGCGCTGCGTTACTACCTGATGACGAGCCCCGTGATGCAGTCGGAGGACATCAGATTTTCAGATTCTGAATTAAAAGAAGCCAATTCGAAAGTTTTAAACATCCTTTGGAACACTTTCAAATTTTTTGATCTGTACAAAAAAGAGTACGACATGGAAGTTAAACTCGAAGAGAGCGAAAATGTTTTAGACAAATGGATACTTGCTTTATTGGCTAATCTAACAAACGAGGTTACCGAGAATCTTGATAAATACGACACTATAAAAGCGGGAAGACCGATAAGAGACTTCATCAACGATTTCTCAACTTGGTACGTGAGAAGATCAAGAGAGCGAGTAAAAGGCGATGAGTGGAGCGGAAATAACAAGCGCTTCGCGCTTGCCACGATGGGCTATGTTTTAAAGGAGCTTTCCAAGCTGATTGCCCCATTTATACCATTTATGGCGGAAGGCCTTTATAAAGGGCTTGGCATCGGGGGAAAAGAGAGTGTTCATTTGGAGGAATGGCCAAGCGCTTCGCTTAATGAAAAAATAAAAAATCAAAATGAAAAATTATTGAAGGATATGGAAGAGGTGAGGAAAATTGTTTCGCTGGGGTTGGAGGCGAGAGCGAGGGCGGGAATAAAGGTGAGACAACCGGTCGCTTCGCTTAAAATCAAGAATCAAGAATCAAGAATCAAGAATCAAGAAGATTTAATTAAGCTTATTAAAGATGAGTTGAATGTTAAGGAGGTTGTTTTTGACGATAAGATCGCCGGCGATGTCGAGATTGATACGACCATCACTTCGGAGCTTAAAGAAGAAGGGGAACTTAGGGAGTTGATCCGAGCCATTCAGGATTTGAGAAAGAAGGAAGGGCTGAAACCGGAGCAAAAAGTTCTTCTTGAAATTCAGGCGGAAGAACAAGCAAGACAATTCATCCAAAGGTTCTCCAGCGAGATCAAAAGATCCGCGGGACTCGAAAAAATAGAATTCAAAGCCATGCTGGAAGACGGGCGGGAGATCTCCACCGACGGCTTTGTGATAAAGGGAAAGATTGGTCAGTGAGCTGGCTTCAAGCAGTTGAACAGTTTTAAGTTGCAGTTCTGAGCCTGCCTGCCGGCAGGCAGGTTTTGAACTTTGAGCCTGCCTGTCCGGTAGGCAGGTTTTGAGTTAAATTAACTGCGCTCCATTCATCTCACTGACGGCCATAATATCGAAGAGACTCTTGGGGAAGAGATGCATGAGTTATCCACAGCCCCCATATACAATAACTTTCTTGTTCGTGTTAAAATGATCTCAATGTGTTGGAGAAAAAACACCGACAAATTAGAGAGAGAGAGAGAGAGTAACTCTCCGTCGTTATAAAACTTTTTTCATCGCTGTTTTTCTCATAACGGCGATTTTGCTTTTCCCGACCGTTCACTCGGTTTCCGCTTTCGCTTCCGAAAAAGAGTCTCCCGCCGAAAGATTGACCTTCAACCGCCACGCTTTCTATTCCAAACTTTCCCGCTCCGTCTCTTCCGTATACGCGAACGCTTCCGATTCGGTTACTTCCGTCGGCTCTTTCCTCAAAGGCTTCATCTTTCCCGACGCAAAGGTCGGGACAGGTCCCGCTGATAGAGGAACAAACCCCGCTGATAACGGGGATGCCCCCAAAAAACAAAATACGGCTGATTCCTCCAACAGCAACAACATCTACTCCTACGACAAGAAAGAATTGGAA
>QZIU01000034.1 GCA_003599625.1 Candidatus Parcubacteria bacterium | reverse complement strand
AATTAAAAATGGCGCCGAAAAAATTTGCGCGCCATTACGAAACAAATTACAATCTTATTCAAGAGAGACTGGCTGTCTAGGAAAAGGGGTACAGGTCAGTGCTTTTCAATCAGATTTTCTTAGATTGAAAGAATTTTTCTTTGTCCGCCGCTGATTTAATTAACAAATAAAACAGAAAACGATAATTAATGTGTTAGTTTGAAAACGATTAATGTTGTGTTTTCTGTTCAATTAAGGTGGCAAACGAGAGTGGTTATGTTTCTGTAAACTCAGGAACGACGTGTTTGATGTTTGCCTTCAGAGAGGATGCGATATGGTGTTTGTTTTATAACGAGCTATGCACTGCATCCTCTTTTTATTTGTTTACTAAGTTATAATTCATGTGAAGAAAAAAGAAAAAAGAACGGGTAAATTTTACGCGGGAACGTCAGGCTGGACATATAAGAGCTGGCATGATGTTTTTTACCCTCCGGAAATAAGAAAAGATTTTTTGCGATATTACGCAAGCAAGTTCGATACGGTAGAAATAAATAATACTTTTTATCACCTGCCTCCCCCGCCCACTTTCCAGAAATGGGATTCCGAAACGCCGGATCACTTCGTTTTTGCGGTAAAACTGAGCCGCTTCATCACTCATCTCAAAAAATTGAACGACCCAAAGCAGGCTTTGGAAAATTTTCTTCGCAATGCAAAGAAACTTGGCAAGAAAATGATTGTGATCCTGACGCAGCTTCCGCCCAGCCTTAAATTCGATGAAGAAAAATTAAGCGATTTTTTAGAAATTTTCGCAAAACTGAAGAAAAAGTCCGGTTTGAATTTTGTAAGAATGGCCATTGAGACCCGGCATCCGTCATGGCTTGAGAAAGAAAACAAAAAAATTTTTTTGAAACTATTAAGGGATAATAAAATCTCTCTCGTGATCCCCTTCTCTCCGGAAAAATTTGAACCAAAGCTCTTTAGAAAAGAAAATTTTACAGCCGGTTTTGTTTACATGAGATTCCATGGGGCAAAATCCTATGCCGAATCAAGGAATTTGAGAAAAAATTTGCCGGTTTTGGCCAAGAAAATGAAGAAATGGTTGAACGATGGCTATGATGTTTTCGCTTATTTCAATAATGACGCTTTCGGCTATGCCGTTAAAGACGCGGCCAAGCTAAAAAACTTGTTGAAAGTCGATGATCGAGGCCGCTTTTTATTTCGCCGCTAAAATGTTAATATATTTTAGTGAAATTATACAACACGGCGACCAGAAAAATTGAAGAATTCAAGCCTCTTAAACCTCCCGAGGTTGCTTTTTATACTTGCGGACCGACTGTTTATGATTTTAGCCACCTTGGACATTTGCGAACCTATACAAACAGCGATGTTCTTAAAAGAACGCTCCAATATCTCGGATACAAGGTCAAGCATGTAATGAATATTACAGACGTGGGACATCTTACCAGCGACAGCGACGAAGGCCAAGATAAGATGGAAAAAGGAGCCGAAAAACGCCAGATGACCGTCTGGGACTTAGCCAAAACTTATACGGATTTTTTCTTTTACTCAACTGAACAGCTGAATATTAAAAAACCTGACATAATAGCTCCCGCCACTGAGCATATTCCCGATTTTATAAAGCTTATTGAAGTCTTGCTGGAAAAGGGCTTTGGATACGAAACCGGGCAAGCCGTTTATTTTGATGTTAAAAAGTTTACCGATTACGGCAAATTATCAGGCCAAAAATTGGAGGAAAAAGAAATTGGGGTTCGGGAAGAAGTCCATGTGGATAAAGAAAAAAGGAATCCCGCCGACTTCGCGCTTTGGTTCAAAAGAGTCGGGCGATTTAAGGATCATGTCATGTATTGGCCTTCTCCCTGGGGAGACGGCTTTCCGGGTTGGCACATCGAGTGCTCCGCGATGTGCATGAAGTACTTGGGAGAAACGATAGACATACATGGCGGCGGCATTGATCATATTCCCGTTCATCACGAGAACGAGATCGCTCAATCGGAAGCGGCCACAGGCAAACAATTCGCGAGATATTGGTTTCATAACGATTTTCTTTTGGTTGAGGGTCAGAAGATGAGCAAGAGCTTGGATAATTTCTTGACCATAGATCACATAAAGAAACGAGATATCGATCCGCTGGCGTTGAGACTGCTTTATTTCCAAACCCATTACAGGCAAATTATGAATTTCACGTGGGACGCTTTGTACGCCGCCAAATCGGCTTACGAGAGACTGAAAGCGGTCATTGTAGAACTAAAAGAAAAAGAAAAAAAAATAAACATGCAGGAAGAATATTCGGAGGAAGGGAGATCGCGAAAGCAAAAATTCATTGATGCTATTTCAGACGATCTTCAGATGCCGCGGGCTTTGGCTGTTCTCTGGGAAACGGTCAAGTCAAATTTACCGGCCAGAGAAAAGCTCCATCTCCTGCTTGATTTCGACGAGGTTCTCGGCCTCGGCTTAAAAACGATAGAGAAAGAAATATATGATATTCCGGAAGAGGTAATTAAGTTGGCTCAGGAAAGAGAAGAAGCAAGACTCATTGGCGACTTTGCCAGAGCGGATAGAGTTCGCGACGAAATTCATAAAAGAGGCTTCGCCATCAAAGATACCGATCACGGATTCGAGATTGCTCGCAGAAAGTAGGATTTATTCTGGAAATGAAACTGTCACCTATTTTTGCGATCGCAAAAATAGGTGACAGTTTCATTTCATTATTTGGCAATGCAAAAAATTACAATTACGGAAGCGGCAAAATTTTTGAAAGAAGGTAAGATCGGCATTATTCCCACCGATACTCTTTATGGTATCGTCGGACAAGCTTTAAACAAAGCCGCGGTAGAGAGGATATACGGTGTTCGCAAACGCAATCCCGACAAGCCGATGATAATTCTGATAAGTTCACTAGATGATTTAGGCTTGTTTGGTGTTGAAATTCGAATCCCCGGGAAAAACGTGGAGGAGGCAAATTTTGCAAATCATGCAATAAAGCAACTCTGGCCGGGAAAGGTCAGCATTATTTTGCCTGTAAAGACCGAAGCGGCCCAAGAAAAACTTTCTTATCTTCATCGCGGGACAAATACGCTGGCTTTCAGGTTGCCGGACAAAAAAGAACTGCTTGATCTGTTGGCTCAAACCGGCCCTCTGGTAGCCCCAAGCGCGAACCTGGAAGGGTTGCCGCCGGCAAAGACTATCAAAGAGGCCGAGAATTATTTTGGCGACGATGTCGACTTTTATGTAGATGGAGGCAAGTTGGATAACTCTCCCTCGAAGCTCTTAAAAATAGAAGACGGCAAAATTATCGAACTGAGAAAGTAATTAATTTTCCAGCTCCCGCGCGGCGTCAGTCAAAACAACCACCTCGCTTTTAGGACGGACTTCGATGAGGCCCTTGGCTGTTTTAAATACTCTCTTGCTGCCATTGCGGTCTTTTACAGTAGTTATTCCCTCTTTTAATACTGAAACTAAAGGGACATGATCGGCCAATACCCCTATCTCCCCCGTTTCTGTCGGCGCGGAGACTTGGAGGACCTCCCCTTCAAAGACGATTTTGCTCAAAGAGATGATTTTTAATTTTAGTAAAGACATCTTTTAAATCTCAAAACGCAAAGCTCAAAACCACAACTTAATTTCAAAACTGATTTGCTTTTACTTTTTAGTTGCAGTTTTGACCTGCCTGGCGGCAGGCAGGCTTTTTAGTTTGACCTTTGACTTAACTTATTAGATTTCCTCAATTCCTCCCTTCAGGTAAAAAGCTTGTTCGGGTTTGTCGTCGTGCTTGCCATCCAGTATTTCTTTGAACCCTTTGACGGTTTCAGCCACGGGAACATATTTGCCTTGTATGTCGTTGAACTGAGAAGCCACAAACAATGGTTGCGATAAGAATTTCTGGACTTTTCTGGCGCGGTAAACGATCGTTTTGTCTTCATCCGACAGCTCGTCCATGCCAAGAATGGCGATGATGTCTTGCAGATCCTTGTATCTTTGCAAAATATGCTGAACTCGTTTGGCCGTCTCGTAATGCTCTTTTCCCACGACATGAGGATCCAGGACCGTCGAAGACGAAGCAAGCGGATCCACCGCGGGATAAATCCCAATTGATGCGAGTGGCCTTGAGAGGGCGATGGTAGAATCCAAATGAGCGAAGGTAACGGCGGGAGCGGGATCGGTGTAGTCGTCAGCCGGGACATAAACCGCCTGAATGGAAGTGATGGACCCTTTATCCGTTGACGCGATCCTTTCTTGGAGCAAACCCATTTCGGTGGCCAAGGTCGGCTGATAGCCGACAGCCGACGGCATTCTTCCCAAAAGAGCCGACAGTTCGGCTCCCGCCTGTATGAATCGAAATATGTTGTCGACAAAAAGAAGGATGTCTTTGCCTTCCTCGTCCCGAAAATATTCGGCCATGGCCAAGGCGGAGAAGGCCACTCGGGCTCGGGCGCCGGGCGGCTCGTTCATTTGGCCGAAGACAAGAGCCGTGTTTTGCAGAACGCCGCTGTCCTTCATTTCGTGATACAAATCGTTCCCCTCCCTCGATCTCTCGCCAACCCCGGCAAAAATGGAATAACCGCTGTGCTCTGTGGCAATATTTCTTATTAACTCCTGAATGATGACCGTCTTCCCCACCCCGGCTCCTCCGAAAAGCCCGACCTTCCCTCCCTTTAAAATGGGACACATTAAATCAATCACTTTTATTCCGGTTTCCATGACCTCGCTTTTTACCGAATGATTCGAAAGGGCGGGAGACTGGCGATGAATCGGATAAGTTTTTTTAGCCGTTCTGCCAGGCGGATGCGGCAAGTCGTCAATGGCCTGCCCCGTGACATTATACATTCTGCCCAAGGTTTCTTTACCTACAGGCACGGAGATCGGTTTTCCAGAAGCGACAACTTCCTGTCCTCTCCACAAGCCGTCCGTAGAACCCATCGCTATGGTTCTCACTTCTTTAAAGCCTAAATGCTGCTGAACTTCCAATATCAGATCTCCGTCTTTCGTTGGAACCGAGACGGCATCGTAAATTTTAGGCAAAACACCGCCGAATTTGATATCGACCACCGCTCCGATTATTTGACTTATTGTGCCTTTTTGTTGCATAGGTTTGATTTGCTTTGTGGATAACTCCGCAAACCTGCCTGGTCGCCTGCCTGCCGGCAGGCAGGTCTTCGACCTGGAAGGTTGGTGGAGTTATCCACAAGCTCCCGCCGCGACCTCAAGAATTTCTTTGGTGATGGCGGCCTGTCTGGCTTTATTATAATTTAACAATAATTCTTTTCCCATTTTATCCGCGTTATCTGTCGCGCTTTTCATGGCGACCATTCGCGCGCTTTGTTCGCTGGCGCCGGCCTCAAGAAGACTTTGATAGACTTGGGCTTTCAACAGTCGCGGAACGATCAGATCGACGATCGATTCTTCCGAGGGTTCAAAAAGATAGTTGCTTTGGGAAATTTTTTCCACTCTTATGTCGTTTCTTTCAGTGCTGTCTTCGCCTTCGCCTCCCAGCTCGCTAATCATATCCTTGAGACTGACGGACGAAAGCGGAAGCAGTTTTCGCGCCGTAACCTGTTGTTTAAAAACGGAAATAAAATTGCTGTAAAGAATGACCGCCTCCTTGTACTCTCCTTCGCCGAATCTTGCCAATAAATAATCTGCCAAATTGTTTGACTCCGTTTCTTGCGGATCCTCCGATATATTCATGGTCTTCAGGATCGTCCCGCCCGCCCGTTTGGCATGTTTGACGGCGTATCTTCCAATACATAGGAATTCCGCTTCCTCGCCATTTCTCAATTCGTCCAAATAATTCTTCAATCCTTTCAACAGCATCGCGTTATATCCTCCGCACAGGCCTCTATCGGAAGCTATCAGTATTATCAAGATCTTGTCGGCTCCTTCCGGAGAAGAAAGAAGCTTGCTTTCCCGCAGCTTTTCTTCGGAAAGTTCCCGGGATAAATTTATCAGGAGTTCAAGCGCGCAGGACGCGTAAGGGCGGGTGGAAAGGGCGCTACTGACGGCTCTTTTCATCTTTCCCCTGGCCACCATTTCCATCGCCTTGGTGGTTTTTTTTAAGCGGCCCACGGAAAGCATTTTGGCTTTTATCGCTCGCGGATCTTTAGACATAAGACAGGTTCTAGGGACTAGGGTCTAGGGACTAACTGTTAATCTGTTTGAATTCTTCAAGGGCGTCTTTCAGAAGTTTTTCGATCTGTTCGTCCCAGCTTTTCTCGACCTCTTTCAAGACTTCTTCTTTGGAACCCGCCATGAAGTCTTTGAACTTTTCTTCCCATTCGGCTATTTTGTCTATCTCGACGGCATCAAGGTAGCCGTTATTTGCGGCATAAATAATGGCCGCTTGAAGCCCCGCCCGGATCGGACTGTTTGGCCCTTGTTTCAAAATCTCCATTATTCGCTTCCCTCTTTCCAGCGTCTTTTTTGTTTCAGCGTCCATGTCTGAAGCAAATTGCGAGAATGCTTCCAGTTCTAAATATTGCGCCAAATCGAGCTTCATTTTGCCGGCCGCCTTTTTCATTGATTTGATCTGCGCCGAGCCGCCCACCCTGGAGACGGACAGGCCCACATTGATTGCCGGTCTTACGCCTTTGTTAAATAGATCGGTTTCCAAAAATATCTGTCCGTCCGTGATGGAAATGACATTGGTCGGGATATAAGCGGAAATATCTCCGGCTTGCGTTTCAATGATCGGCAGCGCGGTAATGGAACCACCGCCCAATTCTTTACTCCTCCTGGCGCCTCTTTCAAGCAGTCTTGAGTGCAGATAAAAAACATCCCCCGGATACGCCTCTCTTCCGGACGGCCTTCTGAGAAGCAAAGAAAGTTCTCTGTATGACGCGGCATGCTTGCTCAAGTCGTCATATATAATAAGCGCATCTTTGCCTTTCTCCATGAAATACTCAGCCATCGCGGTTCCGGCATAAGGAGCCAAGAACGATAAAGCCGGTCCTTCCGACGCGCCGGCAAAAACGACGATCGTGTAATTCATCGCTCCCTTGTCTTCCAAAGTCTTGATGGCGCGGGCGATCTTGGATTTCTTTTGGCCTATGGCCACGTAGACGCAAACTACGCCCTGGCCTTTTTGGTTGATTATCGTATCAAGAGCGATGGTGGTTTTGCCCGTTTGCCTGTCTCCGATTATCAACTCTCTTTGTCCTCGCCCGATCGGGATCATGGCGTCTATGGATTTGATCCCCGTTTGCAGAGACTGGTTCACAGTC
Source organism: Candidatus Parcubacteria bacterium (assembly GCA_003599625.1). GTDB lineage: Bacteria > Patescibacteriota > Minisyncoccia > UBA9983 > UBA9983 > SURF-57. The sequence goes on along the minus strand of QZIU01000034.1, from coordinate 3,241 downwards.
TGCCGGTCAATCACTCCGAGAGCCGGTCTTTCCATCGGATATTCGCCATCATTTTTAATGGCGCCTTTTCCGTCAATGGGCAAACCAAGCGGATCGATGACACGCCCCAGGAAATTTTTCCCCACGGGAAGGGAAAGAACTTTTCCTGTTCTTTTGGCCACGTCTCCTTCTTTTATGTTGCCGAAATCGCCAAGAACAACCGCTCCGACTGAATCCGCTTCCAGATTCAAAGCGATGGCGGAAGAACCGCCGGGAAGCTCGATCATTTCCGACATGAAGCAGTTTTTGAGTCCGGAGATTCTCGCTATGCCGTCTCTTATATCGACGACCTGACCGACTTCGGTCACATCCGAGACGGCCTCAAAGTTCATTATTTTTTCCTTTAAATTTTTTATTAAAAATTGCGCGCTCATTTTATTAGATGTTTGTCATAGCCTTCTTCAATAATTTTACTTGCCCCGCCGCCGTCAGATCTATCATTTTTCCTTTCCACATTGCTTTGAATCCGGCTGCCATTTTCCCGTCTATCGTTACTTCGTGTCGCGTTTTTTCCGGCGCGTCCAGCAATTGCGCCGCCTTTTTTATCTGCCGATCGTTCAATGGTTCGGCGGAATAGAAGAATATTTTTTCTTCCGTTTCCCGCTCTTCCATTTCTCTTTCTATCCATCTTGAAACACTTGCCGACCTTGTTCCAAAATTTTCCTTTCTCAAGAAATCCGCCGCTTTGCGCGCGACTTCTTTCTGGTCAAAACCGTCATCCTTCACCAAACTTACGATTGCTTTTGCCAAAGCTTTTTCTTTTATCATACTTTTTGTTTTTGCCTGATCAATCTTTCAGGAATTTTGATTCTGGCTTGCGACGGCAATTCTTCTTTTATTATTCTTTCCACTCCGGCGGTTATAAGTTCGGCGGCGTTTTCTTTAACCTCTTCGAACATTTCTTTTTTCTCCGCTTCGATCGTCTTCCTGGCATCGGCAAGCATTTCATTCTTTATCGCAAAGGCTTCTTTGGCGGCCTTATCCGCAAGTTCATTCGCCTGCTTCCTTCCTTTCTCTATTATTTCATGAGCTTCTTTTCTTGATAAAGTTATTATTTCTTCTTTTTCTTTCTCGGCGGACAGGAAAGCGTTTTTCGCGTTCTCGGCGTCAGCAAGTCCTTGATCAATCTGTCCCTGCCTCGCCTTGATAATCTCCCCTATTGGTTTGAAGGCGAATCTTTTAAGGATATAGAAAATGATGAAAAAGTTAACAAGGTTGGCCAAGGCCAACTTCCAGTCGAATCCTATTTTTGCGAATACTTCCAAAAGATCCATGGGAAGATAAATTGGCGGAGTTGCTAAATTATAAAGAAGGCGACCAAGGCGTAAATGGCGGTGGATTCCGTGATAGCGGCGCCAATGATCATTTTGCTGAAAAGAGAACCGGAAATTTCCGGATTCCTGCCCATCGCCTCGAAAGCTTTTCCGATCAAAAAAGCTTCTCCCAAAGCCGAACCCATCATCTGGAAAACGATTATCGCTTTGGCCAAATATTTCATTGCTTCTGCGTCCATTGTCGTTTATTAAAAATTATTTATAAAAAAATTCGACTTTTATTCCTGTGGAAAACTTCGCAGTCCTGCCGGGTTGGGTTTCAAACCCGGAAGGTCGGCGAAGTTTTCCACAGTCAGCCTCACTCTTCCGGCTTCACGGCAATCATAAAATAAGTCGCGGCAAGGGAACCGAACACGATTGCCTGAACCAGGCCAAAGAAAATTCCAAGAGAAGACCAGACGGCTGGCAGGAGATAAGCTAACGCTCCCAACATAATTATAGCCATCACTTGTCCGGCGTAAATATTGCCAAAAAGTCTGAAAGAAAGCGAAATTATTTTCGCGACATCCGAAATTATATCGGTCATTCCGATCAAAAACTCAATAAAAGCCATAAAGAAATCGGCAAAACCGTTCTTTGCTCCTTCAATCAGCCGTCTGAATTGGAGATATTTTCCAACATGCCCGAAAAATCCCCAGCTTTGGATGCTTGCCATCTGGATGATCGCAACGGTGGCAAAGGCAAGTCCGAAGGTAGTGTTGAAATCCGTTGTCGGAGAGCGGAAAATTTGTTTGCCGTTGAGGGTAATATTGCTCAAGCCGGGAATAAGCTCGATCAAATTGGAAAGCCCGATGTAAACGAAAAGCGAGCCGATCAAAGGCAGCAATTTTTCCGACATCTTCCGGCTTCCTGAAATTTGATCTAAAAGGCCGAGAATCCCTTCGTATAAAAATTCTATAAAAGTCTGGAAGCCGGACGGTTTTTTTACGGAAAATTTTCTGACAGACAAGGCAAAAAGCAGGAGCAGCCCGATAATGAACAGCCCCATCAAAAAAGTATTGGAGACGGGAAATCCAAAAATATTGAAGACGATTTCCGGGGAAACACCGGGCAGTTCTCTTTTTAATTGAATAAAATCCATAAAGTACTAAGCAGAATCAGAGCAGAATCGGAAAAACTTGATTTCCGTAACTGTCACAAGGTTTAATCTTGCCGCAAGGTTAAACCTTGTGACAGTCCGCTTCTTTGATTCTTTTATCTATGTCCTTCATTTTCTTGTCGATTTGGACAAAACGGACGATCATGATCACCCAGGAAAGGGCGAAAGAAGCCACAAAAATTATGATGTTCGCGCCTTTCCCCGGTTCCAACTTTTGAGATACGAAAAAAGCGATCACTGCCGGTATGCCGAAAATAAAGAAGATTTCGAAGAGATGAAGAAAGGTTTTGTGTATCAACCTCTCCCTCTCCCCCTTCAGCGTCGCCAAATCCGGCTTATTATCCGAAATTTTCTCATTCATAAAAACAATCATTCTCCCAACAATTACGGATTATAAAGCAAGCCGCTCATGAATTCAATAATTCGGCAAAATAAAAGAGCGGATCGCAAAGACTCCGCTCGTTGGTTTTAATCAATGTCCAAATCTTCCTCCTTGATTCTTTCTTTGAATTGTTTAATTTTTTCGTTTTCCCTCTCGGGAAGTTTTGCCGGATTGCATTCTTCGCACAGTTCGTATCTGTCATCACCCCAAAAGATCCGACTGCACTTACTTACAACTTTTCTTGCGAAATAATCCCGCAAGTCCCCTTCAATGAGCCTTTTTTCTAAATCCTCATCAAAAATATCCGCGACTTCGAAAGGGAACGGATTGCCTTCTCCGACTTCATGTATGTCATTATTGTCGTATACGGCAATGTAAACGCGCTCA
>QZIU01000009.1 GCA_003599625.1 Candidatus Parcubacteria bacterium | reverse complement strand
CATGCGATATCCGCAGCCTTAGGGAAGAGATCGACCTTGAGGCTCATTTCCCTGAGACGGGGGAGTCATTTGGGGCTCATTATGTATGGGAGGAGACTGGCAGATGAATTTTAAGGAAAAGTAAGTTAGAATGATGTTATGTCTTGGCAAGATGTGTTGCTTTCGATCGGGCAGTTTGTTTTCGCGGCGGCATTGCTGCCGTCTGTCTTTGGTAAAGATAAGCCCGCGCTCTTCACCAGTCTTACAACAGGAATCGTTCTGGGGGTTTTTGCGTTTACTTATCTTACTCTCCAGCTTTGGTCGGCTTCCATCTTTGCGGCTGTCGTTGGCGTTTTGTGGCTCATTCTCGCTTTTCAGAAATATTTCGGCAAAGAAAAATCGGCCAATAATAATCATCTGATTGCCGATATTCCTCAAAGAGCTCTTATTGAAAATGATGGCAAATTCTTGTTAGTCCAAGAATTTAACGGTCAGTGGCAACTGCCCGGAGGAAGATTAAATGTGGGCGAAAAATTAGAGGACGGACTAAAGAGGGAAATAAAGGAGGAATTGGGAATCGATATAGAAGTTGGTATTCCGCTAAGTTCTTTTGTTTTTACCGGGAAATCGGGAATTAATCATTTTACCGTCATCTATCAGTGCGATTTCCCTGATAAAAAACAAGAAATTATTTTAGATAAGAATGAGAATATGGATTATCGGTGGGTTGCCGTTGAAGAACTTAACAGTATGAATACTTATACTGAACACAAGGAGGCAATCTTAAGTTTTTTTAAAAAGAGGGAATAAGAGGAAAATTAATAGATGAACCTAAGAGACGTTTACAATAAGACAGCCGAGGATTATTTCAAGAATCACAAAGACCATATCCATATAACTTTGCTGGATTTTTTTTGAATTTTTTGTAGAATGCTAAGTGGAATAGCTTTTTGAAATTTATCGTTACTTTAATTTGTGAAATTTATTCGGGGGAGAAGGGCTTATGGATTGAATTTTAAAGGCTTTCTTTGTAACGGGTCAACATAAATAGAATTAGAAAAAGGAGAATTTATGTATTCAGAAAAGCTTTTGAGGGATATTCCAATCAATGATTGCGTCGCGGCAAAAAGATTACTGGAGTTTAGGAATAAAAACAAACTGGACGGAGATCTGAAGGTGTTGCATGTAACCTTTGACTTTGACCAGTTTGGTTTAGAGCCGAGCATCACTAATAAAAACCTTTTTTGTTTCCGGCTGGTCCCGAGACATGTAAAAGGAAATACGGGGCTTGGTCTCGGCAGAGACGGCTTTGCGATCAGTATCTTTTATGGCGATCTTCGTATTGATCACTTGACATCACAGCACGTTAGAGCCAAAAGTTGGTACGTTGCCTTACAACTACTAATAGCTGGGGATGGAAATTGCTCCGGAGATTGCAAGAACAATGATTGCAATCTAAAACTTGTCTTGAAGAATCACATAAGCAAGTTAATAAAAAGGATCTCCGTGAACTAATTAAAGTAATTTTGTTTTTATTTGAATATTGATATAATAAGCTCTTATTTGGAGAAATAAGAGCTTATATTTTTATATGGACTCCACTAATTTGTCAGAATTTTATTATTTAAACACGGGGAAAGCGTCGGATTTGAGCGGTAAAGACAGGGTAATTTACCGCTTTTTGGAGTTGATTCCCGGTTCTTTGACTTGGGCGACTTTGGCGGGGATCGTGGCCGTTTCCTGGCTTTTACCCATTTGGGCGACTTACTTTATCATCGCCTTTGACCTGTATTGGCTCATTAAAACAATCTATCTGTCGCTCCATTTGCGGACGAATTGGAAAAAAATGCGGCATTTCCTAAAGCTGGACTGGCAGGAAAGACTGGAAAATATCAAGTACGACCATATCTGGCAGATGGTGATACTGCCTTTTTATAAAGAAGATCTGAATGTCATTGCCGAAACGATGGAAGCTCTCCTTGCCGCAAAGTGGGACAAATCCAAGATGATGGTCGTGCTGGCTTACGAAGAGAAGGCCGGAGAAGAGGCGGAGAAAAAAGCTAAGATCGTCAAACGAAAATACAAAGAATCATTCGGGCGATTCCTCCTGAGTAGGCATCCCGCCGATCTGCCTGGAGAAATTCCCGGCAAAGGTTCAAACATCGCTTATGCCGCCGAGCAGGCGCGAAGACTTCTCCTTGATCCGTCCGGGATAGCCTACGAAGATGTTCTTGTTTCCGCATTCGACATAGACACGCGGGTCTATCCGCAATACTTCCTCTGTCTGACCTGGCATTACCGGACTTGCGAAAAACCGCATCGTTCCTCTTTCCAACCAATTCCGATCTACAACAACAATATTTGGGAAGCCCCCGCTTTCTCAAGGGTGGTGGCGGCCTCCGGAACTTTCTGGCAAATGATCCAGCAAGAACGTCCGGAGAGATTGGCCACTTTTTCCTCTCATTCGGTCAGTTTCAAAGCTCTTCATGAAATAGGTTACTGGCAGAAAAATATCGTCTCGGAAGACTCTAGGATCTTCTGGCAGGCGTATCTTAAATTCGGCGGAGATTATTCCGTCGTCCCGATTTCTTATCCGGTTTCAATGGATGCCAATCTCGCGCCCACTTTTTTGAAAACCGTCAAAAGTGTTTACAAACAGCAGCTCAGGTGGACTTGGGGGGTGGAAAATATTCCTTACTCTCTTTTTGGTTTTTTGAAAGACAAAAAAATGGCGATTGGAAAAAAAATGTACTGGACATTTGTTCAGCTGGAAGGGTTCTGGTCTTTGGCGACTAATCCGCTGATCATATTTTTCCTCGGCTGGCTCCCGCTTTTTTTAGGGGGAAGGGAGTTTAATCAGACCTTGCTTTCCTATAATCTGCCCATCATTACCAAATACTTGATGAATATAGCCATGGCCGGACTGGTGATGTCGGTGATAATTTCTTTGAGTTTTCTTCCTCCTTTGCCTCAAGGAACGAAAAAAAGGAAATATTTCTTCATGGTCATGCAATGGCTGCTGATTCCGTTCACCATTCCCATGTTCGGCTCTGTTCCGGGAGTTCATTCGCAAACAAGATTGCTTCTGGGAAAGTATATGGGTTTCTGGGTGACGGAAAAATTCAGAAAAATCAAAACTCCAATTCTCCTTTCGAAGCCTTGTCCCCGAGAGCCCGAAATGATATAATTTACCCAAACAATGTCTCAGAAAAACGCTAAAAATTTCATAGACATTTCGGCTCCCGGAGTGAAGCGCGAAGCCGGCCATATCCACCCTTTGACGCAAAGTATCAACAGAGCGCTTGATATCTTTTCGAGTATGGGATTTGAACTTGTGGTTGGTCCGGAATTGGATTTAGAGTTCTTCAACTTCGACGCGCTCAATATCCCGGCGGGGCATCCGGCAAGAGGCATGCAGGATACTTTTTGGATCAAGAATCCGCTTAAAAAGGGCGTGCCGGTCAACGGCATCGAATTGCCTTCGCTTGAAGTTGGCTTGACAGGCGGCAAGACTCATGAAGTCAAACCGGATGATAAGCTTCTTCTCAGGACGCACACCTCTTCCGTCCAGATACATTATATGGAAAGCCATCAGCCGCCCTTCAGGATAGTCGTGCCGGGAAGAGTTTTCAGAAACGAAGCTACGGACGCGACACACGAGATTCAATTTTACCAAATAGAAGGTCTGATGATAGACAAGAAGACGAATCTTGCAAATTTGAAGGCTGTTCTGAAAATATTTCTTCAGAGGTTTTTTGACGATAACGACATAGAGATAAGATTTCGGTCCAGTTTTTTCCCGTTCGTAGAGCCGGGAGTGGAGGTAGATATGAAGTTCAAAGGCAAATGGATGGAAATAGCGGGGGCGGGAATGGTGCATCCGAAAGTTTTGGAAAGCGTCAAGTTAAATGGGCAAGACTGGCAGGGTTTTGCGTTTGCTTTCGGAATGGATCGGTTGGCGATGATAAGGCACAAGATCAACGACGTGAGGCTGTTTTATTCGGGAGATATGAGGTTTTTGAATCAATTTTAAATTTTAAATTTTTAATTTATGAAGGTACGGTATTCTTGGCTGCAATCATATTTTGAGGAAAAACTTCCGGAGCCGGAAAAGCTGGCGGATCTTTTGACCATGCATTCTCAAGAAGTGGAAGGGGTCGAGGAGACTGAAGGGGATTATGTTTTCGATGTTAAAGTTTTACCAAACAGAGCCTTTGATTTTATCGATCATCTTGGAGCGATCAGGGACATTGCCGCGATCCTTAAGGTTGAGCCAAAAAATCTGCCCGCCGCAAAAAATTATCCCGCCGCCGTTGAAGTAAAATTTTCAGAGGCCAAGAAAATAATCGGCATCGATATTCCAAAGGAAGAAGTCGAGAATATTCTTTCCCGGCTCGGCTTCGCGATCAAACCGGGCAAGGAAGGAATTGTTGTTCAAATTCCGGACTTCAGGCCCGATGTTTCGATAAAGGAAGATGTTTTGGAAGAAATTGTCCGTATTTACGGGTACGAAAAAGTGCCTGAAATCGCGCCGGAGGCGACCATTTTACCTCCGAAACGGAACGACATCCTGTTTTTTGCCGAAGCAGTCAGGAATATTTTGGCAGGTATGGGATTTTCGGAGGTTTACAATTATTCTTTCGCCCGGAATGGCGTTTTTGAAGTTTATAAACCCGCTTCAAGCGACAAGAAATTTTTAAGAACGAAGCTTTCGGAGGGGTTGGTGAACGTAGTAAAAGAAAACAGCAAAAATTTTAAGGAGGTCAAGATTTTTGAGGTAGGGTCGACCTTTCCCGCTGGCGGAGAAACTCTGTCTTTGGCCGCCGCGATAAGTCAAAGCAAAAAAGAAAAAGACGGATTTTACGCCATGAAGGGGACGGTGGACGCGATATTGACCGGGTTGGGGATAACCGATTTTTATTACGAGGAGGGCGAAGCGAATTTGGCCGATATAAGAATTGGCAATTCCGATATTGGAGCGATCGACCATAACTTTTTCGAACTTAACTTCGAGGAACTCATAAAGATCGCCGACGAGGATTTGGAATATGTCCCGGTTTCGAAGTATCCGGCCATCGTTCGGGATGTTGCGGTCTTTGTTCCATATTTCGAGAAGGTGGAAAATGTCCTCGGCGTTATTGAGTCATCCGCGGGGGAACTTCTTGTGGAAACCGATCTATTCGACATCTATGAAAACGACGAACAAAAAAGTCTGGCTTTTCATCTCATCTTTCAGTCGCCCGGCAGAACTCTCAAGGACGAAGAAGTTAATTCCATAATGGAAAGAATCTTCGCCGCTCTCGACGCCAAATCCGATTGGGAAGTAAGAAGATAAAACGCTTTAACCATCTTTTCTTTTTTGACTGACACCCATTTTGCTATAGCCTCGGATAGGTGACAGTGAGGCGCTGCGCCATAGTAATGCTGAGCTGGTCTTTGGTCGAGAGAATTTAATTGAAACGCTTAGGTCGTATTATACCCTGAATATTTCGCCGCCGGATTCTTTGATGATGCCGTTCAATATCATCATTGAGAGGGCTGGATTGGCTTTGGCCGGGGGGAGGCCTGTTTTTCTGATGAGTTCATCCCGCTGCATCGGTTCTGACAGCAGGGAATAAATTTTTTCTTCAACTGAATCATCTGGAAATTCCAGTTTTAGATTTTCTTTTTCTTTCGGAATGTCAAAAGCTTCCAAAATATCTTCTCCTGAAAAAATTGGCGTTGCTCCGGATTTGATAAGTCTATTGGTGCCCTTTGAGTTTTCCGAAAAAATGGAGCCGGGAATGGCTAAGACATCCCGATTGTATTCCAACGCGAGATTGGCAGTGATAAGCGTTCCGCTCTTTTCCGCCGCTTCGATTACCAAAACGGCATTGGACATCCCGGCAATTATGCGGTTTCTGGATGGAAAAGTGTGCATGCCCGCGGGTATTTCCCAATCAAGCTCCGAGATCAAGCATCCTCCGGCTCTTACGATATCTTTTGACAGCTTCACGTTTGAACGAGGATGCAGGACATTGTCGCTTAATCCCGAGCCGGGAATGGCCACGGTCGCGAGTCCGTTGGCCAAAGCGGCTCTGTGGGCGATACCGTCTATGCCGATGGCCAAGCCGCTTACGATGATTATTTGCCTGGATTTGTTTTTCAAGCCGCTGATGATCTTCTCGCAAGCTTCTTTCCCGTAAGTCGTGAATTTTCTGGCGCCGACAACGGCAAGATAAAGAGCATTCTCCGATGGTAATTCGCCTTCCATATATAACTGTTTCGGCGGATCGGGAATTTGCTTCAAAAGCGACGGGTAATTGTTGGGCTTGATAATTTTGCGCGACATTTTGATTATTTTAGCATATTTGTTAAGATTAACGGTATGCTCGACATCAAATTCATTCGGGAAAACGGAGAGTTGATCAAAGAAGCGGCTCGGAAAAAGCATATCAAGTTTGACGTGGACAAACTTTTGGAAGCCGATGACGCGAGGCTCAAGATTTTAAAAGAGGTGGAGGAAATGCGCGCCAAGCAGAATGCCGTCAGCGACAGTATCTCCAAGCTCCAGGATCCCGCGCAAAGGCAGACGGCAATCGGCGAAATGAGGATTTTAAAGGAAAAGCTTTTGGCCCGGGTGGAAGATTTGAGGAAGGCCAATGATGCTTGGAAAGAACTGATGCTTCAGGCGCCCAATATTCCGGACATGTCTGTTCCCGAAGGAGAAAACGACGCGCAAAACGCGGAAGTGAAAACTTGGGGCGATATCCCCGATTTCAAAGCGAAAGGTTTTGAACCTAAAGATCAGATACAGCTGATGCAAAAGCTTGATATGGCGGACTTTGAAAGGGGGACGAAGGTGGCTGGCTTCCGGGGATACTTTTTAAAGAATGACGGCGCGCTTTTATCTTACGCCGTGTGGCAATACGGCGTAGAATTTTTCATGAAGAAGGGCGGGTTCACTCCAATGATCGTGCCTTCGCTTGTTCGCAAAGAACAAATGTATGGCACAGGTTATTTGCCTCAAGGAGAAGAAGATCTTTACAGGACGCAAGACAATGATTATCTTGCCGGGACGGCGGAAGTGGCGACCATGGGTTATTATTCCGACGAAGTTTTGGATAAAAAAGATCTGCCCAAAAAGTTCTTGTGCTTCTCGCCTTGTTTCAGAAGGGAAGCCGGGAGCTACGGCAAGGACGTGAAGGGGCTTATCCGCGTGCATGAATTTTTTAAACTGGAGCAGGTAGTGCTATGCGAGGCGGATCATCAAGAGTCCGTCAAGTGGCATGAATGGGTTAACAGAAATACGGAAGAATTCGTGGAATCGCTCGGCATTCCTTATCGGACGGTGGTGAACTGCGGCGGCGATCTCGGGCTTGGCCAGGTCAAAAAATATGACATCGAACTTTGGGTTCCGAACGAAAACAAATACAGGGAGATAAGCTCGGCTTCTTACTTCCATGACTTCCAAACGAGAAGACTCAATATCCGGTATAAAGACGAAAATGGAAAGCTCAGATTCGCGCACTCTTTAAACAGCACGGCTGTCCCGACACCTCGTGTCCTTGTGGCTATCGTGGAAAATTTCCAGCAGGCCGACGGCAGTGTCGTCATTCCGGAACCTCTTAGAAAATACATGGGCAAGGAGAAGATGGGGTAAAAGCAATGGCTCGCAAAGACTATCTCGCCTCCTCAAGAAAGATTCGCAGGAAGAGACTTATTTTACGAGTCTCTTTTTACGCTTTGGCCGCCATTCTGTTTTGCGCTTCAGCGGTTGCCTTCTTCAATATCGAATATTTGAAAGTGGACAATGTGGCGGTTGAGGGAAATAAATTTGTTTCCGAAGGAGAGCTTAATTTAGCCGTACTAAAGAAGCTGGAGGGAAATATTTTTCTTTTCATTCCGAAATCGAATGTTTTTTTGATCCCTAAAAAAGAAATTGAGAAGGATTTGCCCGCGGAAATCAAGAGAATAAAAGAAATTTATTTGGACGGCGATCTGCCCGACAAGCTTAAAGTCAAAATCGTTGAAAGAGAAAACAAGGCGCTTTTCTGCCATGAGGAAGATTGCGCGTTCATTGATGAGGAAGCTTTTGTTTTTGAAAAGGCTCCTTATTTTTCAGGCGCCATATTTATCAAGTTCTTTGACGAGAGGGGATCGGCTTCTTCAAGTCCTGTCGTCATTGGTTCCTATTTCTTAAAGCAGGAAGAATTTGATACGCTGATGAGTTTCAGCGAACTGGCGGCAAAAAATGGTTTTGAGGTGACTGAGATATATCTCAAGCCGGAAAATATTTATGAACTGGCGACCAAAGAAGGCTGGAAAATGGTCTTGAACGACAGAAATGAACCGGAGAAGACTTTTGCCAATCTCGTCACGACACTGGAATCAAGCGTCAAAGAAAAAAGGAAAAACTTAGATTACATAGATCTGCGCTTTGGCAATAAAATTTATTTTAAATATTTTTAAATTTCTAAATGGCAGGGTATAATGGAAACATATGCAACCGAATGTTGAGCAAAAATTCAATTCGCCGCGGGAGGAATTGGAGTGGCTGAAGAGCCATTACGAGCAGAAGAAACTCGAGGTGGAGAGCGGCAAGGAGAAAGTTCCGGAATCGGGAGAACCGGCAAAGGAAGTTTTTTACCGGCATGCCGCCTCCAAGCCGGAAACCGTTCTGACGGAAAAGTACCGAATATCGGACAAAGAAAAAGAAAGTCTTGTCGCGAAGCTTCTTAATCTTCCGGCGGAAGAGCATGACGCCAAGATCGAAGAACTTCTGGCTTTGGCCGAAGAAAAAGGCATTTTGAACGCCCTTACCGTGGCTAAAAATCTCAATAACCCCCACCTGGAAGACGATCTTCACCGGGCGTTAATTCAATTTTACGTCAAGATCGGTTATAAAGAAAAATTAGCCAAGCCTATTTCTCAGGCCATGAGCGCGGCGCTTTACGAGATCAGCCTGCCCCGCGAAGAAGCGCAAAAAGAAGGCGGCAGGGAGAAAACCTTCAAAGAGTTCATTGCCGCGATGGAGCAGTTTTACAGCGGCATGATGATCATCCAGCAGGATGGAGAAAATCCGTATTTCTCGCTGGAGGTGGGTTTGCCGACGATCGGCGAGGAGATAGTTTTTTACGCCGCCGTGCCAAGAAACAAGAGTCATTTGCTGGAGAAACAGATCACGGCTCTTTTTCCGAATTCCAAGATCGAAGAACGCAAAGAGGACTACAACATCTTCAGGCCCGGCGGAGCCAGCGCGGGCGCGATCATTAGCTTGAAGACCCATTATGTTTTACCGCTGAGAACTTACGACAAGTTCGAAGTCGATCCTTTGCTTGTCATAATCAACGCCTTTTCCAAGCTTCATAAGATGGGGGAGGGGGCGGCTTTGCAGGTGGTCTTGGGTCCGGCTGATCCTTCTTATCTTAAAAAGACAAAAAAGACGGCTGATGAGCTTAGAAAAGGCGAGAAGCTCCCCGAAGCTCTCAAGAAAGCCAAGGTGACCGGATTCGACATTCTTTCAGTGTTCGACGATTTTCTTTTCAGATCTTCCGATGATCATAAAAAAGAAGAAGATCCGAAAAACGAGCGAAAAAATGAGAAGGAAAAGCCGGTCAACGAAAGTCTTGCCAAGATGGTGGAGGAGAAAGCATCCCGGCCGCTTTTGGCGGCAAATCTAAGAATCCTTGTCTCCTCGGAGGATCCGGAAAAATCGAACAGGATCCTGAAAGAAATTGAAAGTTCCATTTTGCAATTCACTGAAGCGCAAGGCAACAGTCTCAAATGGCGCGAGGCGATGGGGAAAGAACTTGAGGATCTTTTCTATAAATTTTCTTTCCGGCTGTTCGACAAAAAAGAAGCCGTTTATCTTAATACGGCGGAAATTTCCACGATATTCCATTTTCCGAGAGGAATCACGACCATTTCCCAATTGAAGTATGTCAAAGCCAAAGACGCGCCCCCTCCGCTAAATCTGCCCCAGGCGGGAACATTGCTCGGCAAAAATCTTTATAGGGGCGAAGAATCCGATATTTACATGAGAGAAGACGACCGCAGAAGGCATCTTTATCTGATCGGCCAGACGGGAACAGGTAAATCAGTTTTGCTCAAGAATATGATCGTCCAAGACATCGAGCAGGGTAAAGGGGTTTGCTATATAGATCCGCACGGTTCCGATCTTGAAGAAATCCTCGCCAGGATCCCGGTTGAAAGAGTGGACGATCTGATCTATTTCGATCCCGGGAAAATGGACAGGGTGATGGGCCTGAACATGCTGGAATACGACCCCAATTATCCGGAGCAGAAGACATTTATAGTAAATGAGTTGTTGGGAATCTTCAACAAACTTTTCGACATGAAGGCGACTGGCGGGCCGATGTTCGAACAGTATTTCAGAAACTCCGCTCTGCTTGTTATGGAGGATCCGGAGTCGGGCAATACCTTATTTGAGATCGCCAGAGTTCTCAGTAACAAAGAATTCCGCGACCACAAACTGTCCCGATGCAACAATCCGGTTGTTAAATTGTTCTGGAGAGACGTGGCGGAAAAAGCCGGAGGCGAGGCTTCTTTGCAAAACATGGTTCCTTACATCACCAGCAAATTCGACAACTTCCTTGGCAACGACATCATGAGGCCGATCATCGCGCAAGAAAAATCCTCTTTTAATTTCAGAAAAGTCATGGATGAAAAGAAGATCCTGCTGATAAATCTTTCCAAAGGGCGATTGGGAGACATCAACTCCAATTTGATCGGTCTGATAATCGTCGGCAAGCTTTTGATGGCCGCGCTTTCGCGAGTCGATATTCCGGAAAGCGAGAGAAACGATTTCTATTTGTACATAGACGAATTCCAAAATGTTACCACCGATTCCATCGCCACCATCCTTTCCGAGGCCAGGAAGTACAGGCTGGATCTGATAATCGCCCATCAGTTCATCGGACAACTGGAGGAGGGAATCAAGAAGGCGGTTTTTGGAAACGTCGGTTCCATGTGTTCCTTCAGAATTGGCGCGGAAGATGCCGAATTTCTAGCCAAGCAATTCGAGCCGGTTTTCGGGCCAAACGATCTTATGAATATAGACAACTACAACGCTTACTTGAAGCTCCTCATAGAAGGACAGTCCGCAAGGCCGTTCAACATCAAAACTTTGCCTTTCAAAAAAGGAGATCCGGAACGCGGACGCGATGCCGCCATGCTCTCGCTGGCGAGATATGGGGCGCCGAGGAGCCAAGTCGAGGAAGAGATAAGAAGAAAATATAATTTCTAAAAAATGCCCCGGATCAAAAAAACAGACTTGCTTTTAGCTTTGGCCATAGGATTCTTCGCCGCTTCGATGATGATCTTCGTGGGCAGAAATTTGAGCGTGGAGAATCCGGCAATAAAAATCATTCTGCCTTACGCGTGGTATTTGCTGATAGTCTTCCCGCTCTTTTGCGCGGGAGGATTGTATCTTACGAAACTGGCTTCTGAATTTGTCGGCAAATTTATTTTTCAGTTCGGCAAATTCGCTTTGGTGGGCGGGTTCAATTTTTTGCTTGACGCGGCCATTCTGAATTTCTTCATATTCAGCACCGGGATAGCTTCAGGCTACATACAATCCAGCTTCAAAGGAATTTCCTTCATGCTCGGGATTGTCAGCAGTTATCTTTGGAACAAATATTGGACCTTTTCCGGCAACCACGGCGGCTCGCGAAAGACGGAGGTGGGCAAATATATTTTGATAAGTCTGATCGGTTTTTCCCTGAACGTCGGGATAGATTATGTTCTGGTGAATTGGGTCGAATCGTTCTGGATGATGAAGCCGATGCTTTGGGCTCAGTTCTCCGCCGTGCTGGCCGCCGTCATTGGCATGTTCTGGAACTTTTACGGTTATAAATTCCTGGTGTTCAAGCACGCCTCGGATACAACCGAATCAACTACGAAAGAAAATTTGGATTTGTTGTAAATGCCAGCTTTGACAACCTGCCTGGTTGGGCTTCAAACCTGGAAGGCTGGCAAAGCGAGATTCAAATTAAAGTATGGTATGATAAGATTATAAAACCACACCAAAATAAAGAAATGGAAAATGATAAAATTGAAAAAATAGTCAATATAATCAAATCTTACCCGGAAATAAAACTGGCCTATTTCTTCGGCTCAAAAGCCAGGGGCGACAGCGGGCCGCTCAGTGATTACGACTTTGCTTTTTATCTTGATGAGCGGGATACCGGCAAAATTTTCAAAGTCAAATTTTCTTTGCAAGATAAGATAAGCAGAGAGCTGAAGACAGACAAATTGGACATAGTTATTCTCGACCTGATCAAAAGCCCGGAAGTAAAGTATAATATTATTAAAGAAGGAAGGCTGATTTACGAGCTGGAACCGTATAAGATTTTAGTCGAGCCAAAGATTTTGAATGAATATTTTGATTTTAGAACTATCTTATCAAAATATAACTTAACAAAAGCCTAATATGAGCAATCCCGTTGTTATAGAAAACAAAATAAGCTCCATAAGAAAATATCTTAAAATTTTGGATAGATATAAAAAATATTCCAGGGAAGAGATTGAAAGCAACATTGATATAAGAGGAGCGGTAGAGAGATATCTTTATTTGGTGTCGCAAGCCACTATAGATTTGGCAGAGGCGGTGATCGCTTATAAAAAATTTCGCAAACCATCCACACTTAGCGAAAGTTTTCATATTCTTAACGAAGAAGGGGTTATAGACCAAAACCTTACGGAAAAAATGATCGGCATGACGGGGTTTAGAAACATAGTTGCTCACGACTACGAGAAAGTAAATTATGATCTTGTTTATCAGATATTGCAGGGAGACATAAAAGACATAGAGGAATTCATAAAGATAGTAGATAATACTAGATAGATTATGACCACCGTTCTTTATCGCAAATATCGGCCGAGGGGGTTTGAGGATGTTTTGGGGCAGGATCATATTGTCTCGGTTCTTAAGAACGCGGTTAAGAGCGGGCGGGTGGCGCACGCTTATCTTTTCGCCGGCACTAGGGGGACGGGGAAGACCAGCTTGGCCAGGATTTTGGCAAAAGAAGCCGGTTGCGCGGACGAGGATCTTCTTGAAATTGACGCCGCGTCTTCCCGGGGTATCGATGAGATACGCGCGTTAAGGGAAGCGGTGAGATTTTCTCCTCTGCGGGGAAAAGTGAAAGTTTACATCATTGACGAGGCGCACATGCTCACCAAGGAAGCCTTTAACGCCTTGCTCAAAACGCTGGAGGAGCCGCCGGCGCACGCTATCTTCATTCTTGCCACTACCGAATTGGAAAAAGTGCCAGAGACGATTCTTTCCCGCTGTCAGAATTTCTCTTTCCGCAAAATACCGGAAAATCTTTTGAAAAAGTCCATTACGGACATCGCCGAAAAAGAAGGTTTTAAGATAGACGATGAGGCGGCGGGGATAGTCGCCTTGATGGCGGAGGGTTCTTTCCGCGATTCGCAAAGAACGCTTGACCAGATCTTGTCTTTGGGAAATAAGGAGATAACCGGAGAAATGACGAGAGAATTCTTGTCCGTCCCGGCCAGGGCGATCGTGGAGAATTTTATCGAAAGCGTCTTAGATAAAGATGCGGAAAAAGGATTGGAGGCGATACGTCTGGTCGCGGAAAAAAACATAAATTTTGCCGCGTTTCTGAAGTTGCTGCTTCGGGACATCAGATCCATGATCTTGCTCAAGCACGCGCCGACGATGAAGAAGAATATCCAGGATATTCACGGCGAAAAGGAATTTGCTTTTCTCGAGAAACTCAAGGGTCAGGCCAAGCCGGGGGAGCTTGAAAAGGCGCTAAAGATCCTGCTTGAATGTTGCGATTCGAAGAATCAATCTTATTTGCCGCAAATTCCTCTCGAGCTGGCTTTATTAAAAATACTTTCCTGAAATTTAAGAAAACGAGAGAGCGCCTTGAAAGTTCAGTGTTATAACCAATAGCATGGGAAAAAGAAAAGTATTCTTATACGGCTGGTTGTTCGTTATTTTGGCAATCGGCGCGGGAATTTTTCTTTCCGGTAGGCGGGGGGACAAAGAAGACAATAAAACCAATAGTGAGTCTGGCGAATCCAACTTTGAAATCATCGCCGAGAACCTTGAAATACCTTGGGAGATAACTTTTTTGCCAGATGGAGATATGTTGGTCACGGAGCGGCCCGGGAGGTTAAGGAGAATAAGAGATAACAAAATATACATAATAGAAGGGGTGCGTCATATCGGCGAAGGCGGACTAATGGGATTGGCCGTCCATCCCAAGTTCGCGGAAAATAATTGGATCTATCTATACCTCACTACCGACAATGAGGGTAATTTTATTAATAAAGTGATCCGATATCGCCTAGCAAATGACATTTTATCCGACAGAACCGTGATCATTGACAATATCCCAGGGAGTTCCTTTCACGACGGGGGAAGAATCGCTTTCGGACCGGACGGTTTGCTGTATGTAACAACCGGAGATGCTGGTAATGAGGAGGCGGCTCAGGGCCTGGATTCTTTGGTCGGGAAAATTTTACGGGTCAAAGACGACGGTTCCACTCCTGAGGATAACCCTTTCGGTAACTTGATATATTCCTATGGTCATCGCAATTCGCAGGGATTGGCTTGGGATAAAGAAGGCCGCCTCTGGGCCACCGAGCATGGGAGGTCCGGAGCGCTTTCCGGTCTTGACGAAATAAATTTTATAGAAGAAGGCAAGAATTACGGCTGGCCGGCGATACAGGGAGACGGAAGCATGGAAGGAATGGAAAGTCCCGTGATCCATTCCGGGACGGAGACTTGGGCTCCGGCGGGATTGGCTTATTTAGGCGGGAAGAATTCTCTATTTTTTGGCGGGTTGCGCGGAGAATCTCTGTATCAGGCGACAATGATTGACGGCAAGCTGGAAATCAAAAGACATTTTCGCAGACAATGGGGCAGAATAAGGGCAGTTGTTGCCGGCCCGGACGGATTTATTTATATTTCCACCTCAAACACGGATGGGAGAGGAAAAGTCAGGCAGGGGGATGATAAGATAATCAAAATAAATCCAGATGTTTTTTGATTATCTTTGTATCTGTTTTTGTCCCGATATTGTTTTATCGGGTATATGAGATCTATTTGCGTCTTTGGCGACAATGCGGCTTACGGCGTTTTTGACCATGAGAAAGGAGGTTGGGCCGGCAGACTCAGGGAATACTTGGATAATCACGATACCGATCTGGTTTTGTATAATTTGGGGGTTTTGATGGAGAATACCACAGACTTGCTCATCAGATTTGAAGTGGAAGCGACAGCAAGAGTTCCGAAGGTGATTATTTTTCAAATAGGATTGCATGATTCTCTTTATGTGGATGATGAAGAAAATCACCCGGTCCCGCTTAAGGCTTTCGGCAGAAATATCGAACGGTTGATTATGGCGGCTCAAAAAATCACTCCAAAAATTCTTTTTATCGGTATAAATAGCGTCGATGAACGCAAGACGATGCCCACTTCTTGGAATAAAAGTATTTTTTTTAATAACAGGAATGCCACCCTTTATGATTCGGAAATAAGAAAAGTGGCGACCGAGAAAGGTGTGGCTCATTTGCCCGTCTCGGATTCTCTTAAGGTAAGAGATCTGGAAGACGGGCTTTGTTTGAACAGTAAAGGCCACGCGAAGATCTTCAAATTGGCTAAAAAGTTTCTTGAAGAAAAAAAATGGCTGTAGATGGAAGACTTTTTTGCATAATCGCTTTTTTCTGATAATATCTTTTTATTAACGATTAAAGATATTTTTACTAATGGCAAAAATTACGATTTTCGGTTTGGCGGGAGTTGGCAAGTCGGTCGTTGGAAAGAGACTGGCGGACGATCTGAAATTCAACTTTCTTTCCGGCGGAGATATGGCTAGAAAAACGGCGCGAGATCTTGGATACGAATTTTACGCTTTTGAAGAAATGTGCCGGACGAATTTGGTTTACGACAAGGAAAGGGACGAATATATTGCCAAGTTCGGCAAAGAAAACGATAATTTTGTTTTGGAAAGCCGCTTGGGGTGGAGGTTCATCCCTGATTCTGTGAAGATCCGGCTTGCTTGCGATTTCGACGCGAGAATCAAAAGGCTTGCCGCCCGCGAATGTATCCCTTTCGATGAAGCCAAGCAAAAAACCATTGCCAGAGAAGAAAGCGCCAATGAAAGATACGCCAAACTCTACGGAATCAGTTTGTCGGATCTTTCCGAAGATTCTTTCGATCTGACGGTGGACACCACCAACATCTTGCCAGACGAGGTTATCCAGCGGATCCACAAATTTTTATCTAACTCTTAATTTCTTTGCTATCCCCCCCTTTATCAGGGTTATGCGGTGGAATCAGAATAATATATTAAAATAATACCAATATTTTCCGCGAGGAGTTACCTCTTTTGTATCCGCTTCGGGGGCGGGTATTGAATATGCGTGACATATGGAGCGGATCGATAAGTTTTGGCCTTGTCAATATACCTATTAAATTATACAGCGCTGCCGAAGAAAGGGAGTTTCAATTTCATTTGCTTCACCGCGAGGATTCGTATCCGATCAGATACGCGAGGATTTGCTCCAAAGACGGGCGGGAAGTTTCTTATGAAGATCTTGTCAAAGGTTTTGAGTACAAGAAAGGGAATTACGTCATTCTTACTCGGGAAGATTTCGACAGTGTGGATGTGCGAAAGACAAAGACGATAGATATATCGAATTTCGCGGACGATCACGAAGTGGAAAGCAAATATTACGAGAAGCCGTATTATCTTGAGCCGGACAAGGGGGCGGAAAAAGCTTACACCTTGATGAGAGAAGCCCTGAAGAGGTCGAAGAAAGCGGCTATCGGAAAATTCGTTTTGCGGAATAAAGAAATCTTGTGCGTCATCAAGCCGGACGCTAATTTGTTGATCTTGCACAAATTAAGATACTCCGATCAGATAAGAGACCCCGCTTCTCTCAAGCTGCCGAAAGAAGAATTTATCGAAAGCGAGGTCGAAGCGGCGTTAAAACTTATAGAAAATCTATCCGGGCCGTTCGAACCGGAAAAATATCATGACACTTATTCCGGCGAGCTGAGAGAGATAATCGAGAAGAAAGCCAAAGGAGAAATGATCGTTCCCGCCTCGAAAGAATTGCCCGTTCCCACCAGGGCCGAAGATCTCC
This sequence comes from Candidatus Parcubacteria bacterium, assembly GCA_003599625.1. Classification (GTDB taxonomy): domain Bacteria; phylum Patescibacteriota; class Minisyncoccia; order UBA9983; family UBA9983; genus SURF-57. The sequence goes on along the minus strand of QZIU01000009.1, from coordinate 35,656 downwards.
TTAAGATGTTGAAGGCCAGTTTGGAGAAGACGAAACCTTCGCCTTAACAGCTAGCGGCGGAATAATCAAAAATGATCCTTGAAGAATACGGCAGGAAAAGGAATTTCAAAAAAACGCGCGAACCGGCGGCAAAGCCTGTCCGCCCGAAAGTCGCGGATGAATATCATTTCGTGATCCAAAAACATTCCGCTTCCAGGCTTCATTATGATTTCAGAATAGAAGCGGACGGCGTTTTGAAGAGCTGGGCGGTGCCGAAAGGCCCCTCCATGAATCCGGCGGACAAGAGGTTGGCAATGATGGTGGAAGATCATCCGCTCGATTACCGCTCATTCGAAGGGGTGATACCGGAGGGAAATTACGGGGCTGGCCCGGTGATAGTATGGGATGAGGGAACTTATGAAATAAAAAGCGGCAAGGGAAAAACTTTTGACGAGAAAGTTTTGGACAGCATAAATAAAGGCCGATTGACGATAATTTTAGCGGGGAAAAAATTGCAAGGAGAATTCGCCCTGGCAAAAATGGCTCGCGGGGGAGACAATGCCTGGCTGATGATCAAGAAAAGAGACGAGTACGCCGATGAAAATATTAAGTTTGATGAAAGATCGGTAAAGAGCGGAAGAACGGTGGAAGAAGTGGAAACGGAGGAGGTCGGTTTGGCAAATTCCGAAGAAAGCCCTCCCGAACCGGCAAGCGTCAAGCCGATGTTTGCCAAGTTGGCCGATAGAGCCTTCGACAAGAAAGACTGGATATTCGAGCCGAAGCGGGATGGTTACCGGGCGTTGGCATTCGTTTCCGGCGGCAAAGCGAAACTATACTCCCGCAAAAATGTGTTGTTGAACGAAGATTATCCGACGGTTGCTTCCTCCTTTGAAGTAATTAAAGAAGGAGTTGTTTTGGACGGAGAGATCGTGGCATTGAATGACGAAGGAAAACCGGACTTCCAGACGCTTCAGGATTATCGCCGCGACCGGAAGGGTCAAGTGATATATTTTGTTTTCGATCTGCTTTTTTTAAACGGGCGAGATGTCAGGAGACTTGCCCTGAAAGACAGGAGGGAACTTTTGCGGTTGTTGTTTTCCAAGTACGATCTTGCCTCCGTTAAACTTTCCGATTATGTCGAAGAAAAAGGACAGCGATTTTTTGAAGCGATCCGGCGGCAGGGTTTGGAGGGCATGATGGCAAAGAATCTCAACAGTCCTTATCGGTCGGGAGCAAGAAGCGCGGATTGGTTAAAAATAAAAACGGAGCAAAGACAGGAAGCGGTCATTGCCGGTTTTACTTTGCCAAGAGCGGGGCAAGGATATTTCGGCGCTCTAGTCCTCGGGGTTTACGAGAATAATAATTTAAGATACATCGGGCATGTTGGGACCGGTTTTGATTCTAAAACGGCAGAAGAACTTTATGAAAAGATGAGCGGATTTAAAAGAGAGGACTCTCCGTTTATCGAAACGCCGCAAACAAACGAACCGGCAGTTTGGCTTGAGCCGCAGCTCGTATGCGAGATCAAATTTCGGGAATGGACAAAGGATGGCGTTATGAGGCAGCCAGTTTTTATTGGATTAAGAGAAGATAAGGACCCGAAGGAAGTTGTCAGAGAATTTTCTATGCTAATTGGCGGCGAGCCTCGTCCGCGACCCAGGTATTATCGCCTTAAAGAAAAAGAAGAAGAGATTATGATCGATGGCAAGAAACTCATTCTTACCAATCTTGATAAAGTTTACTGGCCGAAAGACGGGTACACCAAAAAAGATCTGGTAAATTATTACGATCAGATCGCGCCGCATATTCTGCCTTATATCAAAGACAGACCGGAAACCATGCATCGATTTCCGGAGGGGATAGAAAAGCCAGCGTTTTATCACAAAGACATAGACAAGGGCATTTCTCCCGACTGGCTTGAGACCGTCGATATTCGGGCTGAATCGGAAAAGAAGAAAATCTCCTATCTTCTGTGCCAGAACAGGGCGACTCTTATCTACATGGCTAATCTTGGTTGCATCGAAATTCATCCATGGCTTTCCAGATATTTTTCTCCGGACAGTCCCGATCATGTCGTTATTGATCTTGATCCGCTTGAGGTGGATTTTGACAAAGTTTTGGCCGTGGCTCTTGAGGTGAAGAAGGTCATGGATGAGCTGCGAATATTCGGATTGTGCAAAACTTCCGGAGCCAAAGGCCTTCACATCTACATCCCGCTGAAAGAAAATTACACTTATGAGCAAGGCAGGAATTTTGCCGAGATTATCGCCAATATGACTTACCGCCGGATTCCCGAGATCACGAGCCTCGAGAGGCTTCCCGACAGAAGAAGGGGCAGAGTTTATCTCGATTATTTGCAGAATGTAAAAGGCCAGACGGTCGCGGCCCCTTATTCCGTCAGGCCGCTTGACGGCGCGCCCGTCTCGACTCCTTTGGTCTGGAAAGAGTTGAGTGGAAAAATAAAACCTTCCGATTTCAATATTTTCAACATCCGCCAGAGGATAGAAAAGAAAGGAGATCCGTGGAGAGAGATTCTGGAAAAGAAAAATGATATTTCCGCGGCAATCGAAAGAATAGAACGGCAAAGATTATTGAGGATCGGATGAGTTAAAATAATTATGCGACTTCTTTTTGTCGGCGATGTAATGCTGGGTCGGGTGGTAAACGATATTTTAAAGGCAAGATCCCCGGGCTATCCGTGGGGCGACACTTTGCCGATTTTTAAAACGGCCGATTGGCGGGCGTGCAATTTGGAATGCGTCGTATCGGATAAGGGCGCTCCGTGGGAAATAACGAAAAAGGCGTTTCATTTTCGTTCTGATCCGGAAAATATCGAAGTTTTAAAGGCGGCCGGAATAAACGCCGTTTCGTTAGCTAACAATCACGCTTTCGATTATGGCGAAGAAGCGTTGAAAGAAACGATTGCTATTTTGGACAAGAACGGTATTTGCCGCGCGGGGGCGGGAAAAAACCTGAGTAAAGCCAAAGAGATGGCAATATCCGAAATTGCCGAACTTAAGATCGGTTTTCTCGCCTTGACCGACAATGAACCAGAATGGGCGGCGGAAGAAAACAAGCCCGGAATATTTTACGTCCCGATAGTCGAAGGGGGTATCGAGGCTCGAAAATTTTTCAGAGAAATAAGGATTCTAAAAAAGAGCTGCGACATTTTGGTCGTCTCCTGTCATTGGGGGCCGAATTGGGGGCACCTGCCGGAGAGGTGTCATATTCCCTTTGCCAAGTGCTGCATAGACGCGGGAGCCGACATCATTTTCGGACATTCTCCCCATGTTTTTCGAGGTATAGAAATCTACAAAAAGAAACCCATTATCTATAGCGCCGGAGACTTCATTAATGATTACGCCGTGGATGAGATAGAGAGGAATGATCAATCGTTCATTTTTATCGTTGAAACCGGACACAATGCTGAAATAAAAAGAATATTGCTTTATCCGGTAAAAATAGCCGACTTCCAGGCCAAGCTGGCCAAAGGCCAAGAAGCCGAAGAAATCGTCTCAAAAATGGAACTCCTCTGCCGCGCCTTCGACACGTCCATAAAATGGAACGACAAGGAAGGGATGTTGGAGATCGCCGTTTCGTAATTTTATTAATAATAATTTTACACTTTCTAAGCCATAGCAACAAAAGTGTAAACATTTGAAAGTCTCTAAAGGAATTGTTTTGGGCTAAAAAAATTGCTAGAATTTAGAAATGAAAAAAAACACCTTCGGAGAACAATCGCTCAAGTTACATAAAAAACTTAAAGGAAAGATCGAGGTCGTTCCGAAAATAAAAGTAAAAGACAAAAAAGACCTTTCTTTGGCTTATACGCCGGGGGTGGCGGCTGTTTCCAAATGGGTTGCTGGAAATAAAGAAGCGATGTGGACGCATACTATCAAAGCCAATACGGTAGCCGTGGTGACCGACGGTTCGGCCGTTCTCGGTCTTGGTAATATCGGGCCGGAAGGCGGGATGCCGGTGATGGAAGGGAAAGCGCTTTTGTTCAAGGAGTTGGCCGGAGTGGACGCTTTTCCGATTTGCCTTGCTACGCAAGATGAAGAGGAGATAGTGAGGACGGTAAAAAATATTGCCGTTGGATTCGGCGGTATAAATCTGGAAGATATTTGCGCTCCAAGATGTTTTGTAATCGAAGAAAGACTTAAGAAAGAGCTGGATATACCCGTTTTCCATGATGATCAGCATGGTACCGCTATTGTGGCTTTGACGGCTTTGATCAATGCGCTAAAATTGGCCAAAAAAAATATCGGGCAAATCAAAATGGTTATAAACGGAGCCGGGGCGGCGGCAATGGCTTGCGCCAACCTGTTTATGAGGGCGGGCATTTCCGGCAAGAATATTTTGATGTTGGATCAAACCGGGATTATTTTTGAGGGAAGAAAGGAGTCAATGAATGAATATAAGGAAAAGATGGCTGCGCTTACGAATCCAGGGAAAATAAAGGGCGGGTTGTCTGAGGCTTTGAACGGCGCGGATGTTTTTGTCGGTGTTTCCGCAGGAAATGTTTTGACCGGCCAGATGGTGGAGAAAATGGCCGATAAGCCGATCGTTTTTGCCATGGCCAATCCCGATCCGGAGATCAGCTATGAGGAAGCGAAGAAAGCAAAGATATTTATTTTTGGAACGGGTCGGTCGGATTATCCGAATCAGATAAATAACGCTCTGGCTTTCCCCGGAATCTTCAGGGGCGCGCTGGACGCGCGGGCCAAAGCGATCACCGATGAGATGAAGCTGTCTGCCGCTTACGCCATAGCCAAACTGGTTCCGAAGATGGAATTGAAGACGGACAACATCATTCCTTCGGCCTTGGACAAGCGGGTGGCCAAAGCAGTCGCCTCCGCCGTCAAAAAAGCGTCGGGGAAAGCGTAGAGATAAAAGTGTAAGAATAAAATTGATAAGATTCTCCTTAAAATTATTTACACTTCTTCTACTATAGCTTAGGAGGTGTAAACTTTTATATGAATAAAATTTGACATTTTGTCAACAAAATTGTAACCTGGAAAAAATTCTTTGAAAACTTAATTTATATCTCAAAAGCTTTTTTGGAGGAGAATTGTTGTGAAGAAAAAGAATATGGAAAAGATAATCTGTATTCCAAGTTATGGATATCTTATAAAATTGGCGGAAGAGGCGGGAAAAATGATATTAAAAGGTTTTACCCAAGGGCTAAAAAAGGAATGGAAAGACGATGGCACGCCAGTAACGGAAATCGACCAGAAAATAAATGATTTGGTCTTGTCCCGCTTTAAAAGAGATTTTCCTGAGATAAGCGTATACTCCGAGGAGGGAAGCAGAGAAGTAAGGGGAAGTGATTTCAAAATTATCTGCGATCCGCTCGATGGCACATCGGCTTTTCTTGGGGGTATCCCGGAAAGCACATTCTGCATAAGCTTGGTTGTTGGGGGGTCTCCTTTCTTGGCCGTCATTTACGACCCGTTTCTTAAACGGATGTGGTGGGCGGAAAAAGATAAGGGCGCTTTCCTAAACGGAAAAAAAATCCAAGTTTCCGGCCATAAGGAGCTTAAAAAAAGCATTGTTTGCATTGCTTATTGGAATAAGGCGCCATATCATCTTCACCTGGTTTCAAATGAGCTAATGAAACAAGGCGCTACCTGGATGAGTCCTCTATCTATTGCCTATTTTGGCGGGTTAGTGGCTTCCGGACAAATCCATGCCACGATTTTTCCCGGCAATAAGCCTTTAGAAACAGCAGCAATGCATTTACTGGTGGAAGAAGCTGGCGGAAAGGCTACTGATATTCTTGGAAAGCCTTTGGTCTATGATGATGGTATTAATGATGGTATCATAGAAGGACATATTATAAGTAATGGAGTTTTTCATGATGAACTTCAGCAAATAATCGAGCATGTGTCTGTAAAAGAATCCTTGAACACGCTGGGTTATGATCGATGATCTCACTGAGACCGAGCCCGACAAGCAAAAACTTGTCGGGCTTTTTTATGTCTTAAATATTTGTTAGGATAATCTTATGACATTGATCGAGGCATTTGAAAAATGGGCAGTTGAGGGCGTTCCGGGACATCCGGATAAAGTTGTCGAAACCCTTTTGTCCAAACTTTTTTTCTTCGGCGATAAAGTTTACAAAGTTTACAAAAAGGAGGAAAATTCCATCTCAAAATTGGACAGAGCCGGACGTATCGAGTTTTACCGCCAAGATTTTTACTGGAACAACAGAATGTCGCCGGAGATATATATTAAACTCCAGCCTCTTAAGGAAAATAATGGCCTCTTTTTGAATACCTCGTTTGAAGAAGCTGATGATTTTTATATTTTAATGAACAAGATCGATGATTCCCAAAATCTTACAACTTTGTTGGGGAAAGGCGGCATGCAAGATGAGCAGATAAGGAAGGTAGTTCGGGAGATGGGAAATCGGCTTAAAGCGATAAGCCGGGAAAACGGAGAAGAGATTGAAGATATTCTTCAGACAGGCTGGAGAGAATTTAATAATCGGAACATCGAGGCGCTTGAATGGATTTATGAGGCATCCCCCGCTTTGCCGTTTGAAACATCGCGCCGAGTCATTTCTTTCTTGCAAGATATTGTTGATAAGGAGGAATATTTTTCTTTTAAGCGTTGCCCTCGCCCTTCCGCCGCGATAGACAATCAGTCGGACAATATATTGCTTTTGAATGATAACGTTTGCTTTATTGACATTTATCCTCCTAAAAAAATCTGGAGAGCCAGAGACGACCTCTTTGTTCTCGCGCGGCTTGCCACTGACGTGGCCGTTCTGGGCAATAAAGAAATGAGCGAGATGGTTTATGATGAATATCGCAATATTGCTCCGGCTTGGCCTTCCCAAGTGACGGACATTTACGAAATAGAAAGCGCCCTGATAAAAACGGCTTATTATTTTATAATAAAGAAAGCCGGATTGGCGGAACGGTATCTGTCTTTCATCGAGTCTCACCCCTTATATCTGAGGAAAAAACATGAAACTCAATAGGTCTTTTTTTGAAGATAACACGATCAAAGTCGCCAAGAATCTGCTTGGCAAATTTTTGGTTGTCAAAAACGGCGATAAGATTTTGAGAGGCGTTATAATTGAGACGGAGGCTTATCGCGGCGAAGACGATTTGGCTTGCCATGCTTCGAAGGGGAGGACGAAAAGAACGGAAACTTTGTACAAAGAGGCGGGGACGGTCTACGTGTATATGATCTACGGGATGTACTTTTGTCTCAACATTGTGACCGAGATGGATGAATATCCTTCCGCTGTGCTTATCAGGGGAGTAATGTCTTTTAGCGATGAAAGTTCGACTAAAGCTGTTAACAACTTATGGAAAACTATTACAACCCTGCCTCGTCGGCAGTCAGGCCGCCAGGTTGGAATAAACGGGCCGGGGCGGGTTTGCCGATATTTCGGCATAGATAAGAAATTTAACGGATCGGATGTTGAAACAGGCGATTTATGGATAGAAGATTCAGGGTTAAAAATATCGCCTAAAAAGATAGAAGCCTCAAAGCGGATCGGTATTGATTACGCCAAACATTGCAGAGATTATCTTTGGCGATTCAATTTGTTATGATAAAGTAGCGAGTGGATCGAAATACCCTTTTGGGAAAGTCTGGCCGAGTCCCGCTGAAAGCGGGACGAGGAGACCCGAGGACTTTTGAAAAAGGCGTATTTAGCGGAACGATTTTTTTAAAGCAAGGTTTTTTAAACCAATATGAACAACAATAAAAATAACAAAATTTATCGAAGCAGGAAAGACAGGATGGTTGCCGGAGTGATGGGGGGATTGGGGGAGTACCTTGATGTTGATCCCACGATTTTGAGATTGATCTGGATAGGAGTTACGGCTTTCACGGGCTTTCTTCCCGGCATCATAGCTTACATTATCGCGGTATTGATAATACCGTTGAAGCCGGAGTAAGGAAGGTTGTGGAAACTCCGCCGACCCGCCAGGTTCAAAGCAACCTTGCGGGACTGCGGAGTTATCCACAGAGGCCTTCTCTAGAGCTAAAGATAGCAACTCTGCGGTTTTATATTATGTATGCCTAGAGTCATTCATTTTGAAATTCCCGCCGACGATCCTGAAAGAGCGGCTGATTTTTATACGAAGGTCTTTGGCTGGGAGGTTAAGAAATGGGAAGGCCCGCAAGATTACTGGATGGTCATGACGGGTCCGGAGAAAGAACCCGGAATAAACGGGGCGATAATGAAACGACTTGTGCCGATAGCTGGCGATTCTGTGATCGCTTACATAAATTCGATAAGCGTGTCTTCAGTTGACGAGTATGTAAAGAGAATTTTGGATAACGGCGGAGTTCTGACGATGCCAAAGGTCGGGATTTCGAAGGTTGGTTGGCTGGCTTATTGCAAGGACACCGAAGGAAACATTTTCGGAATACTGGAAGAAGATAAGAATGTGAAATAATGAAGTTAAGCCAATTCGTCGACATCGCCCGTCATTCCCGTCGCGTCTCCCTCAACTCCCGTGACATCGCCTTCCAAACCGCTGACATCGCCTGACAGCTTTGAAGCGTCGCCGCTGATGTTGCCTATGAAGCCGTTGATCTTCGTGACGTTTCCCGCTAGAAGGCTGGCGTCTCCTTCAAGATCGCTGACATCTCCAAAAAGCTTGCTTACATCTCCGCTTAGCTTGCTTATGTCCCCTCGAATATTGGTTACATCGCCCCGAATATTCGTCACGTCTCCGATTATGCCACTGAGATCGCCCGTAATGTTGGACACATCGCCCGCGATGTTTGAAACATCGCTTTTGATCTTATCCACATTGCCTCTGATATTGGAGACATCACCCGACAAGCCGGCAATATCTCCGCTTACGTTGCTTGCGTCTCCTTTTATCTTATGGAGATGGACATTCCCGAAAATCTCGCCGACATCTCCGCGAAGATCTTTAAAATCCCCAAATATTCCGGAATGAAGGCCTGTAACATTCTCCGTATTTATTTGTTCCCTTGAGGGGACTCTTTTGAGAACCATGCTTTATATTCTAGAACTTTCTAAGAAAATTGAAAGGGACTTTGTTTTTGAGATCATTGATCGTTTCTTGAGCGCTCTTGGCGGTTTGGGCAATTTTTCTTAAAATCCGTATAATATAAAAGACGGCTATTCCACCCATTATCCCGAGGCTGATGATTGTAAGAGAAAATACTATATAAAATACCGTCTGACTGATTATCAAAATTTGCATATCACATAATACAACAATATCGGGGGTGGTTCGCGGCCTTATTTTCAAAAGATGTTGAATACTCAAAACTATAAAGATATAAGAGATTTTGACGAAAATGCCCGCAGGCTCAAGGAGCAAGCTTTACGGGATGCCGAAGGGGCCAAAAAGAAATTGGAGTTGCAAGAACAACGCCGGAAGCAGCTCAAACTGAATGACAGAAAAACGGAACTGGAGGAGATAAAAAGCAAAATTGCCTTGAAGCAACGAAATTTGACCGGTAAGGAAAATGATCTGAATTTGCTAAAGGGCGAACAGCTGTCCGTAAATAAAGAATTGGAAAAACTTGAAGAAACGGTTCCGAGCGACAAGTCTTTAAACTCCGGCAATGCCGGAAAATGGAACCAGGCTTCTCAAGCGGCCGAAATAAACAGGCTTACTCAGCATATCGATCAAGAGAAAGGCTGGATAGCGCGGGAAAAAGAACAAACCAATAAAGAGCGTCTCGCCGAAGAAACAAAATATGCCGCGGAAAAGAAAAAGATCGAGGAGATCGCCTTTAGAGTGGCTGGGAAAACGGCCGAGATAAAAAGGATCGAGCAAGAAATTTCAACCTTGAACCAGGAGGTAGCCAGGCATGAAAAAGAGATTCAAGAAATTGAAACAAGGCTGAACCGCGGAAATACCGCAAATGCCCGGATATCGCAGAAAGAAAACGATTTGGCCAGAGACGCGGCAGCCAAAGAAAAAATCAAAAAGGAGTTGGAGAAAGATCAAAAACAAGAAAAAGAAGAGCAAAAGAAAAATGAGGCAATGAAAGCCAGACTGCAATCTCAGATAAACGCCAAGAGAACCGAGATGATTCATCTTGCCGGCAGAACTTCCAACTTGGAAAAAGAGATAGAAAAAGAGAAGCGGGAGTTCTCGCTTCTCCAGTCCCAGATGCAAAAGATCGAACAAGAAATCAGATCCCTGATTACTTGATTTATTATTAAATCGTCCCATTTTTAATTTTTATGTTGCCGCTTTATCTCACAATTTTATTTGCAGTCATTATGACACCGGGAATCATCTTGTCATTCATCCCAATGATGCCGGCTTTTCCGTTTATGTTTCTGATCGCGGGCATATACGGCCTTCTGGATAAGTTTACTCATCTTTCTTTAACGGAGTTCGGGATCCTTGGCGGAATTCTTGTTTTATCCTTCATAATAGATTATTCGGCAGGCGCTTTGGGGGCGAAATACGGCGGAGCTTCCAAGAAATCTCTTATCTGGGGGTTTGCCGGTCTCTTGATCGGCTTGCTGGTATTTCCGCCGTTCGGTAGCTTTCTTGGTTTATTTTTAGCAATATTGATCGCTGAATATGCAAGAACAAAAAATCAAAAAAAGGCTTTAAGGGCGGCTTCAGGCTCTCTTTTCGGTTCTTTTGCGGGGGTCCTGGTTAATGTTGTTCTGTCTATGGTGTTTGTTGGACTATTTGTATTTTTCGCTTTAAGGTAGAAACAAACAGGACAGTGGATTGTGTTAAATATGGAGTATATCTGTTAAATAATTTTATGAAAAATATTTTTTGGATCGTTGTTCTGATAGTGGTGGTCGCCATCGGGGGGGCCTTATTATTTATTTATTGGGATAACATAAGGGCGGCGGGCGTCGATACTTTCACCGAGTGTCGCGATAGAGGATTTCCCGTCTCGGAAAGCTTCCCTGCTGTCTGCTCGGCGCCCGGAGGGAAGACTTTCACCGAGGATATCGGCAATCTTCTTGAGAAAGAAAATCTGATAAGAATCGAGACACCAAGACCAAACGAAATCATCAAAAGCCCGATGGTAGTCGAGGGGGAGGCTCGAGGATTCTGGTTTTTTGAAGCGTCATTCCCTGTAAGAGTAAAGGACGCAAATGGCAAAGAATTAGGGGTCGGTATCGCCCAAGCTCAAGGCGAATGGATGACGGAAGAGTTCGTGCCTTTTAACACGGTAATGGAGTTTGCCGAACCTGAAACGGAGACAGGGACGTTGATTCTTGAAAAAGACAACCCGTCAGGCTTGCCGGAAAACGCGGACGAAATGCATTTTCCGGTCAGGTTCAGATGAAGTATCTCGCGATAATTTTGATTCTGGTGGCGATCGCCGGGATCGGATTCCTGGTCTATTTGTCTTTGGCAGCCACAAGAGGAATGGCTGTGGATCTGTATTATTATAATCAATCGGCCGATTTTCAGGAAGGCGGGGGAGTTGGTTGCAGTCCGGATGCTGTTTTGCCGGTGAGTCGGATGATGCGGAGGTCTAATGAGCCCATAAAAGACACCATAGGGCTGCTCTTAAAGGGAGAGCTGACGGAGGAGGAAATAGACCGAGGTTTCTCGACCGAATTTCCCGGCGAAGGATTTGCCCTCGCGGAAGCCAGAAAGGAAGACGGCTTGCTTGTTTTGCGTTTTGAAGATCCCAATAATTTCACCACCGGCGGTTCCTGCCGCGTCAGAATCCTCTGGGCGCAGATAGAAAAAACGGCCAAACAATTCCCCGGAGTCTCCGAAGTCCGCTTCGAACCCGAGTGGTTATTTCAGCCATAAGAAGATTACCTGCTTTTATTTTTTTAAAATGTTACCGAAATTTTGCTGGAGCTTAAAAATGGTAACATTTCATGAAAGACACTTATCCCGTGCTATAGCGCAAATAGGTGACAGTGAGATTTGCGGGCGTTAATTTTGTGGTATTATCTAGTTAAGAATATGAAGAACAATTTTTCAAAAGGGGAAATAATAATCTACAAAACCTCAAAAAACGAGGTCGAGTTGAAGGTGCGGTTTGAAAATGAAACGATATGGCTTGACGCTCATCAGATAGCCGTACTATTTGATGTTAATCGTCCAGCGATAGTAAAACATATCAAAAACATTTATAAAACCGGCGAATTGGATGGAAATTCAACCTGTTCCATTTTGGAACAGGTTGCCGCTGATGGAAAAATCAGAAAAATGAATATCTATAATTTGGATATGATTATTTCTACTGGTTACCGCGTTAATTCAAAAAGAGCGACTCAGTTTCGTATCTGGGCTACAAAAACACTGAAAAATCACTTATTGAAAGGCTATACAATCAACGAAAAACGACTTCTGGAAGCCCGCGAAAAATTCCAAGAACTCCAGACCGCCATATCATTCTTACAAGAAAAGTCTCAAAGAGAATTATTATCCGGTCAAGCGGGAGAAATTTTGCATTTGCTCTCCAATTATGCCAAGACTTTATCGCTGCTTGAGCAATATGATAAAGGCCAGTTGAAGGAACCAAAAGGTGGCAAAACAAAATTCGTTTTGAAATATGACGACTCGATTAAGATAATAACCGAGCTAAAAAAAGAATTGATAACGAAAATGGAAGCGGGAGATCTTTTCGGGCAGGAAAGAGGAGGCGCTTTTGAAGGAATCATCAATGGGCTCTACCAGTCCTTCGGCGGGAAAGAACTTTATCCGACAGTGGAAGACAAAGCTTCACACCTTTTGTATTTCATCATTAAAGATCATCCATTTTCTGACGGAAACAAACGTTCCGCCGCTTTTTTGTTTGTTTATTTCTTAGACAGGACAAATTATCTCTTCAAAAAATCCGGCGATAGAAAGATAAATGACAACGCGCTTGTGGCCTTGGCCCTCCTTGTCGCCGAAAGCCAGCCGAAAGAAAAAGAGACAATGATAAAGATAATTAAGAATTTGATAAGCGAATAGTATGCATCCATTGATTGCGGCTCATGTTGAGAACAAGAAGTTTCATCACGCGTATTTGTTTTGCGGCGATTTTGAGGTGTGCAAAAAAACGGCTTTCAAGTTGGCGGAAGAAATTTTTGGTAGTGAGAATACGGAATTGGAAAGAAAGAGAAAAGACGGAAATTTTGCGGTCAAATTGGAAGCTAATCCGGATTTTTTTTACGGAGAATTCGATTTGTTTAGCATAAACGACAGCCATTATTTGATCAATTGGGCGGCGACGAAACCGTTTTCCGGCGGGAAAAAAGTTTTCGCGGCCGCTGTTTCCGCCTTCAATGGAGAATCCTCAAATGCGCTACTTAAAACTTTTGAGGAAGCTAATGAAGGAGTTCATTTTATCTTTATGGTTTCCAACGTCGAAATGCTTATTCCGGCTTTAAGATCGAGGCTTTCCATAATCGAGCTAATCGGAAAGGAAGAGAACGGAGAAATTAAGGAGCTTTGCGAAAAATTCATGAGGTCGTTGCCGAGCAAGAGAACAACTGATATTGTGAAAAAGCTGACTGCGGAAAAGACGGAAAAGCAAACGATAATCGACTTTTTAAATGGTTTGGAACTGTTTTCGCAAGACCGATTGGATGACGGAAATGACAAGGAGAAAGCCGTCAAAGCCTTGAGTGAATTGGCGAGATGCCGGAAATACGTTTTTGACAGGGCCGCTTCGCACAAGATTATCTTGGAGCATTTGGCGCTTGTGTTGCCGAAGTTCTGAGAAATGTTAATATTAATCAATGAAAAATCATAAAAACCTTGATTTCCTGCAAGAGCCAAACGGCAAGGGAAAGTTTTCGGAAATCAAGTTTTTCTGATTTTTCATTGCTTGAATTAAAATTTAAATTTTGTATTCAAATTTTTATTGTTATGAATTACGACTTTTCTAAACTTAAAAGCGAGGGAGAGAGGATAAAGGATCGATTCAAGCAGGAGGTCGCTTCTCTTAGAACGGGGAGAGCCAATCCGGTAATGGTGGAGGATCTTCTCGTGGAATCTTACGGGGCAAAAACTCCGCTAAAACATCTCGCCGCGATCGGCGCGGAAGACGCGAGGACTTTGCGCATTACCCCATGGGACGCGTCGGTTGTTAAAGACATAGAAAGCGCGATTATCGCTTCCAATTTGGGAGTTCAGCCGATAGCGGACAAACAGTCGATAAGAATAAGCATGCCCGCTTTGACCGAAGACAGAAGAAAAGCGCTTGTCAAAACGCTTTCGGCCAAGCTGGAAGAATCCAGGATCTCTCTGAGACAGGAGAGAGACAAGATTTGGAAAGACATTCAAGATAAGGAAAAGAATGGAGAGATACCGGAGGATTACAAATTCCGATTCAAAGACGAGCTTCAAAAAAATATAGATAAAATTTCCGCCGAACTGGAAGAAATGGCGAAGAAGAAAGAACAGGAAATCATGAGCTAAGGCTCATAATTTTAAATTTTGAATTTTAAATTTTTAAACAATCTTAAATAACAAAATTTTAAAATTAAGAAATTAAATCATTGTTTTAAAATTTAAAATTCGAATTTTTAAATTACTTTAATGACCATTCTATTATTTTTCATCGTTCTTGCCGTCCTCATTCTTTCTCACGAGTTTGGGCATTTTATCACTGCCAAAAAAGCGGGGATCAGAGTGGATGAGTTCGGTTTTGGTTTTCCGCCCCGGATTGCTAAATTCAAAAAAGGAGAGACGACTTATTCTTTGAACCTTATCCCTTTCGGAGGTTTTGTTAAGATACATGGAGAAGAAGGACAGGAAGCGGCGGATCCGAGAAGCTTCGCTTCCAAATCCATCGGGGTAAGGTCATTGATAATATCGGCGGGGGTGATCTTTAATGTTCTTCTGGCTTGGATCTTGATAATAGGCGGCTTTTCTTTCGGAATGCCGACGAGTGTTTCATCCGCGCCAGAGGGTGTTGAGGTGCGTGATAAGAAAGTCGTGATCTTGCAAATCGGGAAAGATTCACCGGCGGAAAAGGCCGGATTGTTGCCGGGCGACAGGATTTTAGGTTATGAAAACGTTGACGCGGTAAAAGAGGCAATAGAGTCCAGGCTTGGCCAGGCAATGACGCTAAACTATCAACGAGGGGAAGAGAATCTGACAGCCGAGCTTGTCCCCAGAGAAAATCCTCCGCCGGGAGAAGGCGCTATCGGCATAGCCATGGACGAGGTCGGCACCGTCCGCCTGCCCGTTCATCGGGCTATCTGGGAAGGATCGATCATGACTTACCATGTTGTTGTCGGCACGGCGGTTGGCATATACAACTTCATAGCCGGAGCGATCGCCGGCGAAGTGGGGCTTAGCGCGATAACGGGACCGGTCGGGATCGCGGGCATAGTGGGAAGCGCCGCGGACTTCGGCTTTGTTTATTTTCTAAGCTTCATGGCTTTTCTTTCCATAAATTTGGCGATCATAAACATAGTTCCGTTTCCGGCTCTCGACGGCGGAAGACTTCTCTTTTTGCTCATAGAAAAAATCAAAGGAACGCCGGTTAGCGCCAGAATAAGTTCCATTGTCCATGGCGCCGGGATGGCTTTGCTGCTTCTCTTGATGCTGCTCGTCACATATAAAGACATCGTCAAGTTGATATCTTAAAGCTTATCTTCTATCATAAGAGATATGCTTGGAATGAAACAATCCAAACTTTTCTCCAGAACCCTGAAAGAAGCTCCGAAAGACGAAATTTCGGCAAACGCGCGGCTTCTTATAAGAGGCGGTTTTATCGATAAGTTAATGGCCGGAGTTTATACTTACTTGCCGCTTGGCTTTCGCGTTTTCAAAAAAATAGAAAATATAATTCGGGAAGAAATGATAGAAGCCGATGGGCAGGAATTGCTGATGCCGTCGCTGCACCCAAAGGAAAATTGGGAGAAAACCGGACGCTGGAACACATTGGATTCCTTGTTCAGGTTCGTCAGCCATTACACGAAGATGGAATTAGCCCTCGGGCCGACGCACGAGGAAATAATTTCTCCGTTGGTGAAAAAGTTCAACTTGTCCCACAGAGATCTCCCTCTTTATCTTTTCCAGTTCCAAAACAAGTTCAGGGATGAGAAGCGGGCTAAGTCCGGAATTTTGCGGGCAAGGGAATTCGCGATGAAGGATTTGTATTCTTTTCATCGGAACGAAAAAGAAATGGAAGAGTACTACGAGAGCATGAAGCCGCGGTATAAAAATATTTTCAACAAATGCGGCATCGCCGATAAAACTTATCTGACCTTCGCCTCCGGAGGTTCTTTCGCGAAATATTCGCATGAGTATCAAACCGTTACTTCGGCGGGTGAGGACATAATCTATATCTGCGCTAAATGCGATGTGGCGGCAAATAAAGAGATCATGGAAGAAAAACCTGTTTGTCCTCAGTGCGGCAGCAATGATCTTAGAGAAGAAAAAGCCGTCGAGGTGGGGAATATCTTTAAACTGAAAGATAGGTTCTCCCAACCGTTCGACCTTAATTATATGGACGAAAAGGGCGAGAATAAACCGGTTTTGATGGGCTGCTACGGCATCGGGCTGGGCAGATTGATGGGGACGATCGTCGAGATAAATAATGATGAAAAGGGAATCATCTGGCCGGAATCCGTCGCCCCGTTCAAAGTACATTTGATAGAGCTGAAAAGCGACAATACTGAAGTGAAGAAGGAAGCAGAATTGCTTTTTAATTCTTTGGCAAGGAAGAACGTGGAAGTTTTGTATGATGATCGGGAAAGCGTTACGACAGGGCAGAAATTTGCTGAAGCCGATCTGATGGGGCTGCCGTATAGAATCGTGGTGAGCGGGAAGACTTTGGCGGCGAACGGAGCGGAGGTGAAGGGGAGGAGGGAGAAAGAAGCGAGAATAATTTCTTTAGGAGATGTGATAAATAATTTCTAATTTCTTAATTTTCAATTTCTATTAAATTTTCGATGTTTGAAAATTATCTAATTAGAAATTTAATAAAAATTAGAAATTGAAAATTTAATTACTATAGCGACTAGATATTGAAACGATCCATTCAAAAAAATGCTAAGAAAATTCAGAAAAATGTTCTCAAATAGCATCGGTATCGATCTTGGCACCGCCAACACTCTTGTTTATGTGAAGGGCAAGGGCGTGGTGATCAATGAGCCGTCCGTTGTCGCGGTGAATGAGAAGACGGGCCAAGTGGTAGCCATTGGCGGCGAGGCCAAGAAGATGCTTGGCAGGACGCCCGGTCACATTAGGGCGGTAAGGCCGCTTGTGGAAGGGGTGATTTCGGACTTCGAAGTGGCGCAGGAGATGCTGGCTTATTTCATCAAAAGAGTGATAAGCGGCAGATTTTCTTACTTCTCCGGACCGACCATCGTTATCGGAGTTCCCTCAATGATCACCAATGTGGAGACTCGGGCCGTCAGAGACGCGGCCAAAAATTCCGGCGCCGGAGAGGTCTGTATAGTTGAGGAGCCCATGGCGGCGGCTATCGGCATAAGATTGCCTGTTCATGAGCCGGTAGGCAATATGATTATAGACATAGGCGGGGGGACTTCGGACATCGCCGTGATCTCTTTGGACGGCATCGTGTCCGGCAAGAATCTAAAGATAGCGGGTGATAAATTAAATCAAGATATCATTCAATATGCCAAAGATGAATTCAAGCTGCTTTTGGGAGAGAAGACCGCTGAGGAAGCGAAGATAGCCATCGGTTCGGTGATAAAAGACGGCGAGGGTCTCGAGATGGCTATCAGGGGAAGGGATATGGTGACCGGCTTGCCCCGGGAAG
This sequence comes from Candidatus Parcubacteria bacterium, assembly GCA_003599625.1. Lineage (GTDB taxonomy): Bacteria > Patescibacteriota > Minisyncoccia > UBA9983 > UBA9983 > SURF-57. Next base: position 17,992 of record QZIU01000009.1, on the reverse strand, counting down.
TGATAGTAACGGACGTAGACATTCGGGAGGCTATAATGAAATCGATTAACGGGCTTATTGCCGCCACCAAGGAAGTGATAGAAGAGACGCCGCCCGAGCTTGTCTCCGACATAATGCATCGGGGAATAGTGATGGCCGGAGGCGGCGCTTTATTGAAGGGGCTGGCCCAAGCCTTCGAGAGCGAACTCAAGATACCGGTTTTCGTCGCAGATGACCCATTGACGGCCGTTGTTCGCGGCACCGGAATAATTTTGGAAAATTTAGACGCGATGCGCGATATCCTAGTTCAAAACGATGAAGACATACCTCCAAGGTAGAGAAACAAAAAAAGGTAAAAAGGTGTGGCTTCTGGCTTTTGCCGTTTTTTTGATATTGGCTGCCACGAATCCCGCCGTCGGCAGAATGACAAAAAGAACGGCAGGTTTTTTCTCAATTCCTTTTCTTAAAATCGGAGACGGCGGGGAAGAGAAAAAGGACGGCTTTCTCAGTATTTTTAAGAACAAGCGTCTTCTGACGGCAGAAAACGAAACGTTAAGGAGGGAGAACGAAGAATTGAAAAACAAACTGTCCGTTTTTGAGCTGATAAAGACTGAAAGCGAGGAGTTAAAAGCCTCGCTTGGGAGAATGGGCAAGAAAGATTATGTCCTTTCCTACATTCTCTCAAAGCCGCCTAAATCTCCTTATGATATGATCATTATCGACGCAGGTTCGGAAAGCGGGGCAATCGTCGGAATGAGGGTTATCGCGTCGGAAGCGCTCATTGGGCATATCGCGGAAGTTTTCCCGCGGTCCAGTAAGGTCAGGCTGGTTTCTTTTTCCGGGGAAGAGACTAATGTGATAGTCGGCGGCGCGAAAATCAACGCCATCGGAACAGGGCTTGGCGGGGGGAATATCGAGATAAAGATACCCGGCTCGGTGGAAGTGAAGCAGGACGATAAAATTTTGACCGAAGGGGGCGAACCAATTCTTGTTGGAAATATAGATAAAATCGAAAAAGATCCCCTTAGTCCGTTTCAAAAGATCTTGTTCCACTTGCCGGTCAACCTGAACGAATTGCAGAAGGTGTTTGTGGAAAAGCAATAGAAATAGTAGCGGGTTACTCGTCGCATATTTCATGAAACGCATCATTGCCGATATCATCTTAATAGTTTCTCTTTTCGCGGGGCCATGGTACGTGACCGCTTCTTTGATGTTTCTTTTTATAATCTTTTTCCGAAGTTATTGGGAAGGATCTGTCGCGGGTCTGGCGATCGATTCTCTCTACTCTTTGCCCGGACAAAATTTCCCGTTTGCCTTCGGTCTATTTTCCGGATCGGCATTGATTTTGGTTTTCTTATCCCAAATTTTGAGAGACAAGATTTTTATTCCGGGAAGGTAAAGAACGTTTTATACAATAAAGTAATGTTTTGGCGAAAACGAAAAAGATTCCAGATCGATCCGGATGAAATATTTCTGGATTCAAGCAATGTTTCCGGCTTTGACAAAAGTCAGTTCGAAGGGCGCCTCGAAAAGCCGATTGGCAAAGCCACTTATATATACGTATCGGGAGCGATTGGTCTTATCACATTGTTTTTTCTTGGACGAATCTTCCTGCTCCAGGTGGCGGGGGGAGAGAAATTCGCTCAAAGAAGCGAAAGAAATACCTTGAAAAAAGAAAGGATCGCCCCGCTAAGGGGAGTTATATACGACCGGAACGGAGTCATCCTTGCCTGGAATTCTGAGGATGGTCGAAGTTATGCCGATATGCCGGGGTTAAGTCACGTTCTCGGTTATACCGGTCTGGCTTCTAAAGAAGAGATGGATAAAAACAGCCATCTCTTCACCGACGAGATGATCGGCAAAGAAGGCATCGAGGAAAGTTACAATGATCTTTTGCGCGGAATGGACGGAGTAAAATTGATCGAAAAAGATTCCTTCGGCAATATCATATCGGAAAACGCGCAAACAAGTCCGACAAGCGGGAAAAACCTGATCCTCACGATAGACGCGGAGACGCAATCCCAGCTTTACAAATACATGTCCGCTGTCATCAAAGACCGCGGTTTCCAAGGGGGGGCGGCTGTCATTCTTGATGTAAAGGATGGCGGGATTCTTGCCATGGCCAATTTCCCCGAATACAATTCCAATGTTCTTTCCAAAGGAGGACCGGCGGACAAAATCAAAGGTTTTATAAGTGATCCGCAGAAGCCCTTCATAAACAGGGCGATCTCCGGTCTCTACGCGCCCGGTTCCGTTATAAAGCCTTTTGTCGCGTTGGCCGCTTTGGCAGAAGGAGTGGTCTCGCCCGACAAACAGATCTACAGTTCGGGAAGCATTTCATTGCCAAACCCGTTTTTTCCGGACAAGAAAACCGTCTTCAAGGATTGGAAAGCGCATGGCTGGGTGAACATGAAGAAGGCCATAGCCCTTTCCTCCGATGTTTATTTTTATGAGGTGGGCGGAGGGTTCGAAGACCTGAAAGGCCTGGGGATAAATAAAATCCACGAATATGCGAAGAAGTTCGGCCTTGGAGAGAAAACGGGCATAGACATTCCCGGCGAAGCCAAAGGAGTGGTTCCAAGTCCGGAGGTCAAAGCGCGAAACAATCCCGACGACCCGATATGGAGAGTCGGCGACACTTACATTTCCAGCATCGGCCAGGGATATTTTCTTTCCACGCCGATAGAGATAGCCGCTTATGTGGCGGCTTTGGTCAACGATGGAAAAACAGTAACGCCTCATCTTGCGGAAAATGATCGGTTGCCTGTTGGAAATGACGCGCTCGACGTGTCAAAAGAACACTTCAAAATCGTGAAAGAAGGAATGAGAATGACGGTGACGGAGGGGACGGCCCAAGGCTTGAGTTATCCCGACCTTAGGATCGCGGCGAAGACCGGGACGGCGGAAGTCGGAGGAAAGAAGGACTTCATTCATTCTTGGCTCGTCGGCTTTTATCCCTACGAAGATCCGAAATACGCCTTCGCTATCGTGCTTGAGAAGGGTCATGCCGGAAACACAACCGGCGCCCCGTATGTCATGAAGCAATTTTTCGACTGGCTGAAGATTAATAAGCCGGAGTACGCGGGACTTGAACGCCGCGAATAAAACACCGCGAGGTTAACATCGTGGTGTTTCAGGGACATGAAGATAATCGCGCACATAGATATGGATGCTTTTTTTGCGGCCGTTGAGGAACGTGATAGGCCGGGTATTAAAGGGATGCCCATAGTTGTAGGTTCCGATCCGGCGGGAGGCACTGGGAGGGGAGTCGTATCAACGGCAAATTACGCGGCCAGAAAGTATGGCATATTTTCCGCCACGCCAATAAGCAAGGCCTGGAAGCTTTCGGAAAAAGCCAAGAAGGAAGGCAAGCCCGGTGTCATATTTCTCGAGGTTGATTTCGCGAAGTACGGGGCCGTTTCAAGGAAAATAATGGAAATAGTCGGGAAGCATTCTCCAATCGTGGAAGAGGCGAGTATTGACGAAGCCTACTTTGATCTTTCTCATGCCGGTTCTTACGAAAAAGCCAAAGAAGTTTGCCAGAAGATAAAAGCGGAAATTCGCGAAAAAGAAAATCTCACCGCTTCGGTGGGAATCGGACCCAATAAGCTTATCGCCAAGATCGCCTCCGGATTCCAAAAGCCGGACGGACTTACCATTGTGGAAGAAAAAGACGCCGAAGATTTTTTGGCGGAAATGCCGGCAAGGGCTTTGCCCGGCGTTGGTCCCAAGACGGAGATCTTGCTCAAGGGAAAAGGGATAGAAAAAATAAAAGACATCAAGAAATTTTCCAAAGATCAACTCGAGGAGATATTGGGCAAATGGGGAATCGATTTGTATTACAAAGCCCGCGGAATCGGGGAAACGGAACTGGTGACGGAATATGAGGCCAAATCCATAGGCGAGCAGGAAACTTTCATGAAGGATACCTTAGAGAGTAATTTTCTTTTCGAGCGGCTGGCCAAAGCCGCCGAAAGAGTTTTTGAAAGATTCAAAAGAAGCGAATTTAAAAGCTTTAAAACCGTTGGCATCACTGTCCGTTTTTCCGATTTTGAAACCAAGACATCTGCCCACACGATGAAAGAACCTGCAAACTCTCAGGGAGTTCTCAAAAAAGAAGCGCTAAAACTTTTGATGCCATATCTCGACAGCCGCAAGAATCCCAAAAAGAAACTGATCCGCCTCCTCGGCATCCGCATCACCCAATTCCAGTAGCTATTTACTAAGTTCAGGAATGTGGTAATATGTATTTTTCTTGTTCTTTAAGAATTTTATATCTAAAAACTTAAAAAAGGAGGCGGAATTTGAAGTTTAAACAGTTTGCCGGAAAATTTGTCGAGTTTTACAGAAACTTTTGGAAAGCGATAACGATCCTGTTATTGCTGACTCTTTTGGGCCAAGCGCTAAATTTGATTGCGCCATATATTTACGGCAAAATTCTTGATGCTCTCGTTGCTGGAAAATCGGCAAAGGACATAATGCTTGTGGCAGTATTGTCATTGGGTGTTTATACTCTTCAGACAATGGTGGTGGACAGATATTTTTATTGGTACAACATCAACAAGCTGAGGATCGACGCTCACCAGTATATATCCGAGAAAACTTTAGACAAGGTAATGACTTTTTCTGTCGGACAGGATATAAATCAAAACTCCGGAGTCAAACAGGATGTGATAACAAGGGGCGAACATTCCGTGGCCACCATAACCAATACCTTATTGTATGAAGTATTTCCCGTGGTGATCCAAGTCATTCTCTTCTCCGCGGCTTTATTTTTCATCAACCTCAAGCTTGGTTTTGTGGTTTTGGCTGGCATGATCGCGCACCTTGCGGCCAATATCTACATAAACTGCAAATTTAAGGAAGAGGCTGGGCAAATCGAAGAAAAAGAAATCGATAATAATAAAATTCGTTCCGAGATCCTAAGGAATATCGAAACCGTGAAGTTAAATAGTCAGGAAGAGCGAGTTATTTCCGAATACCGCGAGGATTCATTCACGGTAAATAACCTCTCAAAAAAGTTATGGAGCAAGTACACTCTGTATTCCTCTTGTCGTGACATGATCATCGGGCTGACTAAATTTGCCGTTATTGCCACAGGAGCCGTTTGCTATTCAAACGGTTCATGTAGCGCCGGAGATCTTCTGATATTTTTCAGCTGGTCGAGCAGCGCGTTGGGTAAAATGACTTCCATAGGAACTATCCAAAGAATTTTGATGACGGCCTATGCTTCCGTAAAAAATTACTTCGTTATGATGGATGTGGAGCCGGATGTGCGAATCGTTTCCAACCCTGTCAAACCCGGGAAATATCTTGGCCAAATAGAGTTCAAGAATGTTTCTTTTGTTTATCCCAAAAGAAACTACATTGAAGAAAAAAATAAAAAAGAGACAAAACTTTTCGAAGGAAGACATGAGGCTTTGAGTAATGCCAATTTTATCATCAGAGCGGGGCAAAAGGCCGCCTTCGTGGGACATTCCGGATCTGGTAAATCTACCATAATCAAACTCTTGATGAGAGCTTATGATCCGACCGCGGGCCAGATATTGATCGACGGCCATGACCTGAGATTGCTCGACCTTCGGGATTTTAGAAATTCTGTCGGTATCGTGGAACAGCAAATTTTATTGTTTGACAATACCTTGCGTTACAATATCACCTTTCCTCTCAATGGAAAATCGGAGCTGGTCAGCGACGAGATGCTTGATAAAGTTTCAAGACTGTCGAGGGTAAGCGAGTTTTATCATCGCCTGGAAAATGGCTTCGATACCATAATAGGTGAACGAGGGGTAAAGTTGTCCGGCGGGCAGTGTAAAAGAGTAGGCATTGCCAGAGCGCTGATCAAAGATCCTAGTATCCTGATTCTGGATGAAGCGACATCCGATCTGGACGCCCAGAACGATGCCATCATTCAACAAGCGATGAAGGAGGTCGCGAAAGAAAGGACGACGATAATCATCGCCCACCGGTTATCTACGATTAAGGATGCTGATAAAATTTTCGTCGTTAATGGAGGAAAGATCGTTGGCGAAGGGAAGCATGCCGAACTGATGAAATCTTGTTTTGAGTATCAGAACCTCGTTCACAGCCAGGTTCATGTTTTTTAAGCTTAGATATGTTTAAATTTCAAAAGGAAGCCATGCAAGTCGGCTTCCTTTTTTAATGATCCTTTATTAGTGTTACCTATCCGAGGCTATAGCAAAAATAGGTAACAGTCGGAAAAAGAAAGATTGCGGGATGGATAAAAGGTGTGGTAGACTACTTTTGTTAATTTTGCCGGATCGTCTAATGGTAGGACATCGCCCTTTGAAGGCGAGTATCTTGGTTCGAGTCCAAGTCCGGCAGTTTGAAGCGGAGTGAAAACTGCCGGACAGAAAGCAAACTGCTTTCGTTGGACGAGAAGGGTTGAGAGATGTTTCTGTTTTCCTAAACGGAACCGCGAAACCCCGGGATTTTCCATAAGAAAATCGAGTCCAAGTCCGGCAGGTTGGGATTCAAGCGCATTATAGTCGCCTCTCCGGCGACCCGCAGCAATTTTGTCTTTGTTTGTATTTTTTAAGAAAGTGGTTTTTTTGTTTTGAGTGGTTATATTCTTAGTGCCATGACAGACGGAAATGACGCAATTGTAATAAAAAAGCTCATTAAATCCTTCAAAAAATTGAAGGTGCTTGACGGCATAGATCTTAGCGTGAAGCGGGGGACGATGCTCGCGCTTCTTGGCCCGAATGGGGCCGGTAAAACCACGATAGTCAGGATCTTGAGCACTCTGCTTAAGCCTGACGGCGGGGAAGTATTGGTCAACGGTTTTGATGTTCGGAGAGAACCGAAAAAAGTGAGAAGTTTCATAGGGCTTACGGGTCAATACACCGCGGTGGATGAGCTTCTGAGCGGGAGAGAGAATCTCGTCATGATGGGTCGTCTTTATCACTTGGCCAAGGAAGAAAGCAAAAAAAGAGCCGATGAGTTGCTTTATCAGTTTGACCTGACGGAAGCGGCGGACCGATCGGTAAAGACTTATTCCGGCGGCATGCGTAGGCGCCTTGATCTGGCGGCGAGCCTGATCGCCAGCCCGCCCGTTATTTTTCTCGACGAGCCGACACTGGGACTGGATCCGCGCAGCCGTCTTGCCATGTGGTCAATAATTGAAAAGCTGCTTGAGGAGGGCGTTACGATCCTCCTCACCACTCAGTATCTTGAGGAGGCCGACAGACTCGCGGATCGGATCGCCGTTTTGGATAAGGGCAAGATCATCGCCGAGGGAACCGCCTCCGAGCTTAAAGCCGATGTCGGAACGGAACGGGTCGAGGTGGTCATTGAGCGGCCGGAAGACTTTGACCGGGCGGTCAAAATTATGGAAAGAGACGGAATGAAAAGCGACAGGGAAGAGCGGAGTATCGATGTATCCACCAACGGAAGCGTTTTTGCCGTCAAGCAAATTTTGGACGCGCTGCACGATGCCAAGATTGAAATAGACACGATGTCCGTGCATAAGCCGACGCTGGATGACGTATTTCTCCGCCTGACGGGGCGCGAAGCGAGCATGAAAGGAGAAGAAAAAAATAAATAATATGAAACAAACCGTTAACCCATATCAAAAACATTCCTCTATTTACCATGCGACGAGCGACACGGGAGTGCTTGTCGTCCGCAGTCTTAAACATATCTTCAAGAACATGGATCAACTGCTGGGGCTTACCATTCAGCCGGTGATGTTCATGCTTCTTTTCGGCTATGTATTCGGCGGAGCAATAAACACGGGAGGAATAAATTACATAAATTTTTTGGTGGCCGGGATTTTGGTGCAGATGTCGGCTTTTGGCGCGACGACCACCGCCCTAAGCATTGCAGCCGACTTAAGGCGCGGCATAATTGATCGTTTCAAATCTCTGCCCATGACAAGTTCGGCGGTTATGACCGGACATGTCACGGCGGATCTGGTCCGCAATATAATCTCGTCGGGGGTTTTGATTGTTGTCGCGATCTTCATGGGCTTCCGTCCCTCGGCCTCATTGTTAGAATGGCTGTACATATTGGGGATATTGATTCTGTTTACGCTGGCTTTCTCCTGGGTATCCGCGATCATGGGGCTTTTGGCGGGCAGCGTGGAAGCGGTGCAGTGGATGACTTTTTTCGTGGTATTTCCTTTGACCTTTGCCAGCGCCGCTTTCGTGCCTACGGAAACCATGCCCGGATGGCTTCAAGTGTTCGCTCAAAACCAGCCGGTCACTCATGTCATCGAATCGATAAGAGCGCTGATGATCGGAACGCCCATAGGCAGTCACGGTTGGCTGGCCATCATTTGGTCTATCGGCTTGATCGCAATTTCAATACCGATCGCCGCTTATCTATTCAGGGCTCGGCAACCCCTTCAATAAGCTATTATTCCTTCCGCAAATCCGTGTATAATGAAATTATGAAGAAACAAGTTATCGTAATACACGGCGGAATGACCTTCGACAGATATGAATATTACATGTCCTTTCTGAAAAACAAAGATGTCGAAATAGATGATTTCAAAACGGGCGGCGGCTGGAAAAATTCTTTGGCAAAGGAATTGGGAAATGATTTTGAGATCCTCAATCCCCGAATGCCAAACTCGGCAAACGCGCGGTATGAGGAATGGAAAATTTGGTTTGCCAAAATGAGTCCTTTTATTGAGGAAGGAGCCGTTCTGATGGGGCAATCCTTGGGAGGCATTTTTCTGGCGAAATGTCTGTCGGAAATATCTCTGCCGAAAAAATTAAAAGCCTTAATTCTTGTTTCGGCGCCGTTTGATCAGGCGGAGCATGAAACTCTCGGCGATTTCGGGTTGCCTTCATCAATCGATAATTGCGCGAGGCAAGCCGAGAAAATTTTCTTAATTCACAGCAAAGATGATCCGATTGTGCCTTTCAGCGAATCGGCAAAATATCAAAAATCTTTTCCGACAGCCGAGCTGATCATTTTCGAAGACAGAGGTCATTTTAATCAGGAGACTTTTCCGGAATTGGTTGGATTGATAAAGGGTTTAAGATGATTTTATCTAAAGAAGGTTATTGGGCGGCTGCTCGCTTTTCATTCGATTTTGATTATAATGAAAAAACATGAAATTTCCCCGGACTAAAAAACTTTTATTCTCCAACAATAAAGGCGGAGTGGGGAAAACGACCCTGGCCTTCAACTGCGCAATGTCTTTCGCCAAACAAGGTTACAAGACGGCGCTTGTCGATCTTGATCCCCAATGTAACTTATCTCGTCTCGCTTTGGGAGATTCGCAGTATGCGAATACTCTTTTTTCCTCGACCTACAAAGACATATACACCGTATTAAAGGGTGTGATAGAGGGCGGGTCTGATGTCGATTTTTCCGTGCCGTTCATTCCGGTATCGAACAGTGGCGGAAATTTGTCGCTCCTGAAGGGAAGCGTGAATCTTTCTTTGTACGAAAATCTGCTCGTGTCAGCTTATGGACAGGCGGCATCGGGTCAACAGCTTGGATACTTTCAAACGAGCGCCATTGACAGGTTCTTGCGAGAGAGAGGCATGAAGGATGAAATTGATATTTTTGTGATCGATACGTCGCCCAGCTTGTCATTGCTCAATCAGATCATTTTTCTCGGTTCTGATTACTTCGTGGTCCCAATGATATCTGACGCTTTTAGCGTCCAAGGGATAGAAAATCTGGGAACCGTTTTTGAAAAATGGAAACATAATTGGAAAGTCACGGGCAAGGCTCTTTCAGGAAACACGGAAAGTAAATTTGTTTTATCGGGAGACGGTCTTTTTATAGGATATATAATCAATTCGTATAATGTTTATGCCAAGCAGCCGATAAAAGATCATCGTCATTGGATAGAAGAAATTCCGAAAAAAGTAAAACATTTCCTCTCGGAAAAGCACGGCAGGAACGGCTTAGTTGAAAAGAGCTGGAAGGACTCGCTTGGCGAAATACAAGATTATGGAAGGATTCCGGCGAAGTGTCAAGAATTGGGTGTTGCGATTTTTGATCTTGATCCAAGTCTTGTTGACGACCACCAAAAAGGCACTAAAGAAAATATCGAGAAATCAAAAGAACAATTCAAACAACTTTCCGGAAAAATCCTTAATATACTGAATTCATTCTAACAAAGGGCATTTGATTTCAGTAAAAATCAGGACTTAATCCAAGAAATAACTCTCGTTACTGTTTCATTCGGCGTATCATTTGTCGTGTCGATAACAAATCCGTTTATCTTTTTAACTTCTTGTCGCAATCTATCCATTGTGTTTTTATTTTCTTCTATAAAATCTTCCGGAGTTTGCCCGGTAGCTTGTTTCAGGCCCGCAATTCGTTCTGACGTAGAAAATCTTTTACCCATAAGCCGCTCTCTTATTTTTTTATCCGAAGCGTCAAGTAGACAAAAAGAAATTGAAATGTCCGTATTTATCTCGGTTGCTTCGCTTACATAAATTAAACCAACAACGATTGTCGATTTTTTATTTTTTTGGTTTTTTTGGGCTTGTTCAATCCAATATGTTGTAGTTTCTTTTCTCCAGGCATCTAATAAACTTCCATTCATCGCAACTTCTTCTGTAAGTTTTTCGTCAAAGTCGTGTATGTCAAAGTTATCCGTGAGACTAGATTTAAGAATCGGAATTATTGTACTTTTCCCAATTCCGCTCGAACCAGTGATAAAATAAAGCTTAGGAGTCATTTTTAGTATGTTTCATTATAACATTTTTTGCCGGCGAAAACTTTTTGAGCGAGAATAGCTCGGAAGGAAGGCGAGTGTCAGATTCGATAAAATATTCAAAAAGATTGAGAATGTTCTAAATAAGCAGTTTAAAAACAATGAAAACTGATTATAATTAGGAAATGACTCAGGAAGAGGCTTTTGCCGTATTAAAGATGGGACATAGTGTTTATTTAACCGGATCCGCCGGAAGCGGGAAGACTTTTCTTTTGAACAAGTATATCGATTATTTGCGGAAGCATAACGCCCCGGTGGCCGTTACCGCCTCTACAGGCATCGCCGCCACGCACATGAACGGCGTCACTATCCATTCCTGGTCGGGGATCGGAATCAAGAATCAAATAACTGATCGAGATATTAGCGAGATCGAAGGCCGGAAGTATCTTTGGGATCGTTTCCAAAATACCAAAGTTCTTATCATCGACGAGGTCTCGATGCTTCACCATTTTCGCCTCGACCTCGCGGAGAAGATCGTCCGGAAGATCAGAAGGGTGGACGCGCCATTCGGCGGAATGCAAGTGGTGCTTTGCGGGGATTTCTTCCAGCTTCCGCCCGTAGCAAGGACAGGAGAACCGGAGGCTCATTTTATTTACAAATCGGAAGCGTGGCAGAAAATGAATCCCAGAATTTGCTATCTGCATGAGCAGCACCGCCAGAAGGACGATACTTGCTTAAAAGTGCTAAACGACATAAGAAGCAATACCGTTTCGGAAGAAACATTGGATCACTTGCGAGGCCGATATAAAAAAGAGCCCAAAAATTCTATCCAGCCGACCAGACTTTACACGCACAACGCGGATGTGGACGAAGTGAATGATCGGGAGTTGAACGGAATCAGCGGGGAGGAACGCGTCTTTCGCATGGGCGATAAGGGAAAACCCCATTTGTTGGAAGCTCTCAAAAAAAGCTGTTTGGCGCCGGAAATTTTAAAGCTGAAGAGGGGAGCAAGGGTGATGTTCGTGAAGAATAATCACGAACAAGGTTATGTGAACGGAACACTCGGCAAGATTGTCGGTTTCCATGACGACGGGCCCATGGTGGAAACGGCGGGCGGGGAGCGGATCGCGGCTTCTCCAGTCAGTTGGGCAATAGAGGAGGAAGGGAAGATCAAGGCGGAAATTTCTCAAGTTCCGCTACGGCTGGCCTGGGCTATCACGGTTCACAAGAGCCAGGGAATGAGCTTGGACGCGGTGGAGGTGGATCTTTCAAAATCGTTCGAGCGCGGCATGGGTTATGTGGCGCTTTCCAGGGTGAGAACTCTCGACGGACTCAAATTGCTCGGCCTGAATCAAATGGCTTTGAAGGTAAATGAAGATATCCTTGAGTTTGATAAAGAACTCAAGGATCATTCCGATCGGTTGTCTGACGAATTAAAGCGCATGCCTGGCGAAGAAAAGACCCGCGCGCAGGAAACATATCTCGCTTCTATCGCGCCGAAGGAAAAATATAAAGGCAAAAAGAAAAAGCTCTCGACTTGCGAAATAACCAGATGTTTGGCGCTTGATAAAAAGTCGGTCAAAGAAATGGCAATAGAAAGAAATATGACGGAAGGGACAATCATCAGCCACCTGGAAAAACTCGCGGAGGAGGGGATGATCGATCCGAAATCGGATATCGGGCACATTAAGCCCTGCAAAGAGAATTTTGAGAAAATAAAGGCGGCTTTCGATCAAGTTTACAAAAAGACCGGCGAGATGAAGCTTTCTCCCGCCCGCGACATCCTCGGCCCCAGCTTCAGCTTCGATGAGATCCGCATGGCCAGGCTTTTTATGAGAAAGTGAAAAATATGAAAATAAAATTAAACAAACAACTTGATAAAGAAGTTTACTCAGCTTTCCGTGAAAGCGTTTTTGGTGGGGCTGATTTTGGCAAAAAAATTAGAGACGACCACCCCGGCATCACTAAAGAAAATCACATTGAGTACATAGATACTTTTTATAAAACACATGAGCAAGAATTATTAAACACACTGGAAGATACTAAAAAATGTTTTTCAGAAATTAAAGAAGCATTATTTACTGAATTAAGCAAATATTTTGGCCGGGATTTTAGTAAGGAAAATTATACTTGTTATTTATCCATCTTTGACTGCAATCCTAGATATATTGAAACAAAAACTTTTCAAGTTTATTACAAACGCCCGCATCACCTGCGAAAAGAAGTTATCGCTCACGAATTAACCCATTTTGCTTTTTATGATTTTTGTTATTCAATCGGCATTAAAGACAGCAAAGCGCTTTGGGAATTATCCGAGATTTTTAATGTTATTTTTCTAAACTTGCCGTCTATCCACAACGCCATCGGCGCGGAAGAGCTATTGTTTTATCCCGACCTAAAAGAAAAACTGGAAGCAATTAAATTAATTTGGGAAAAGCAATTAGGCGCTAAAGAGTTTGTAATGGAAAGCGTGAAGTATCTTGAAAGTCGGTAGCCTAGGCATTTTCTTAAACTAAGAAAAGGTGGCATTAAAGTTTAGCCAATAATTGGTAAACGACTTTTCTTGGCTTTACTCCGCCACTTTTTCCAGTTCCGGATGTGGCTGGTGAAATATTACTAAAAAGAAAACGATTATGAATAAGATATATTTTATAAGCGGAGTGAACGGTGTCGGCAAAACATCAATTATGCCCCACTTGAAAGTTGTGTTGCCGGTTAGGAAATTTGAAATACATGACTTTGATGAAAGGGGTGTGCCAGGAAATGCCGATGGCAGGTGGCGGATTTCGGAAACAAAATATTGGGTTGAAGAAGGGATTAAACTTGCTCAGGAAAACAAAAGCTTGATAATCTGCGGTTTTGTCAAACCGGCCGATTTCCAGGAACTATTATCAAATAAGGACATTAAAATTGTTTTGATCTTTTTGGATGCCAGGCCCGAAGTAATTCGCCAGCGTTTGACAGGTAGATACTCGAAGGATGGATATTTTAATGAATCCCAGACAGTAATCGGCAAGCCGATTACTGTATTTATTGACGGAAATATTTATATTTCTGGACAAATGAAAAGAGTGTTCGAGGATCTGAATTCCCCCATTATAGATACATCCGACTTAACGCCGGAAGAGGTCGCAAAGAAGGTAATTGAATTTATTTAAGTATTATGCCCGATTTCCTAATTGCATTAAAGGAGTCAAATTCGACTCCTTTTGCCGTCCTTTGCGAAGAAAAAAAGTAAGGGTGTAAGGTAGGAGTTGTTGATTAGGGGTAGTTGATTTGACATCATCCTTATTAAGGTGTAGATTGGTAATAATGAAAGTTTTTAATTTAAATAGTATGTCATATTATTATAGAACTGGCTTAAAAAGGGGAGGTTAGTTTGGTTGCCGAAATAAATATTTAGACACCTAAAACTGACCTCATGCGAGGTCATTTTTTTAGTTCTTTTATAATTTAATAAAAAAGGAGGAAGCAAGTGAAGAAACTTTTATTATTCGCCGGCTTGCCTGGAGTAGGTAAGTCAACAATTTCTAGAAAAGTAAGCAAGAAAATCGGAGCAAAAATTGTCGATCTTGATGATTTTAAAAAAAACGATGTCGATCCACTTCTGGTAACAAGCCAAATTGATCCGCCAGAACAAAGATGGAATTATTATCAAAAAGCCATTGAGCATACTTTCGGTCTTTTTAAGCAAGGAATATCAACGGTAATAATGGACGAAGTTTTTCACTTGAATTCACTTCGCGCGAGACTAGAATCTATGTGTACAGAACGAGATGTGCAGGTGCTATGGGTTGAAGTGCGATGCTCATATGAAACGGTTGAGAAGCGGCTTCAATCAATGAGCAGGAAAGGACACATTCTCTCAACTGAAGAGGCATTAAAAATGCATCTTTTGTTTGAGGATATTTTCGAAAAGTTTTCTCCCAATGATCAAAATCACATCATCATTGATAATGGAAATGACGTGGATTTGGATATGCTGATTGAAAACATTTTTTAAAAAGTTCAGCGCGAAACAATTGGACTGGTTTGAGTTATGAGTCAACACCAGTCCAATTGTTTAATAAAAAAAATATAAATATAATTTAATTACTTTATGCTTAAAAAAAATATACTTCTAAAAATTAAAAAGCTTGCGTTAGAAACAGATCACGATGTTGCTTTCGGTGGTAAGTCTAAAGGAAATAAGCACTTACTTAGGGTTGTTCATGTGGCAAAGTTTCTGGCGCAAAAAACAGGAGCGAATGATTTTATCGTTATAGCTGGAGCATTTTTGCATGATACAGCACTGCCTTCTGGCAACGATTACAACTATCTAAAAAATAAAAAAATAGTAAAAAACTTGCTTAAACATTTTAATCTTTCCGCAAATGAATTGAATAATATCGCCGAATGTGTGGCGTCTCATGAAGGAACAATAACTCCAAAAACTTTGGAAGCGAAAGTTGTGCACGATGCAGACACGCTTGAAAAATCAGGATTACTTGGAATTATTCGTCATACATGGAAAATGACAAATTTTAAAAAAATCAATCACGAAAAAGTGGAAGATAGTGATGTTGATATGATTCTTTGTCATGTAGAGTGGCGTAGAAAAAATTTACAAACTCCAATAGCAAAAAAAATAGGAAAATATTTATCAACACCAATAAATAAGCAAAAAGCAAAAATAATAGTGAAGTTATCAGCCAACATGGCTTTTAACGGGGTTATTACTGAAAAAATAGCTTTGGCTTTACGAAAAAATCTAAATAAAAAAGAGAACCAAAAATTAAGAGAACAGTTAAATTTAGGTTATCTGAAAAAATATTAGATAATTTTATCAGAAGTTTTACTAATCTGATTGACTCGATTGACCTTGACAATAATCAAAGAAAGATTTAGCCTTGCCGATAGATAGGTAAGGGCAAGTTCATGTGAATTTGTTGTTAGACCTTAATAACTTAATATAAGGAGAATATCTTGAATAGTAATCTATTTGATGTATTGAAAGAAAGAGGCTTTGTTAAGCAATGTTCAGATCATGAAGGGTTGATTAAGAAACTTAATGAAGAAAAAGTTGTCTATTATGTTGGCTTTGATCCGACGGCTGACAGTTTGCATGTCGGCAGTTTGCTACCAATTATGGCAATGGCTCATTTGCAGAAAGCTGGACATTTTCCTGTTTGTATAATTGGTGGCGGAACCGCCATGATCGGTGATCCCAGCGGAAAAACCGAGATGAGGAGGGTAATGTCTAGCGAAGAAATTGCTAATAATAACGCAAAAATTGTTTCCCAACTCAAGAAATACTTAATTCTTGACGGTGAAAGCGGAACTGTTATTAATAACGCAGATTGGTTGCTAGATCTTAACTATATAAAGTTTCTGAGAGATATTGGCAGGTACTTTAAGGTTAACGAGATGATAAAAGCGGAATCATATAAACAAAGATTGGACAGGCAAGAAGGGTTGTCGTTTACAGAATTTAATTATCAAATTCTTCAGGCTTATGATTTTTTTGTTTTATTTGACAGACATAACTGCGTTTTGCAATTGGGTGGTGATGACCAATGGGGCAACATGATCGCTGGCATTAATCTCGTAAGAATTATTCGGAGTAAAAAAGTTTATGGTCTAACTTTTCCTCTGCTTGTAACAGCTCGAGGCAACAAGATGGGTAAAACAGAAGCAGGCACTATTTGGCTTGATCCGCTAAAAACATCGCCTTATGATTTTTATCAATTTTGGATTAATACAGACGATAAAGATGTGATTAGATTCCTTAATCTTTTCACTTTTTTGCCACATGATGATGTCGTAAAACTAAAAAAACTTAAAGGGCAAGAAATTCGGGTGGCAAAAGAAATTTTAGCTTTTGAAGTTACCAAACTTGTTCATGGCCAAGAAGAGGCCATAAAAGCCGAAAAATCAGGCAAAACAATATTTTCAAACCTCGGAAATTATTTGGAATCTATTCCGACGAGTCGCATTGAAATTTCCAGAATTAAAGAAGGTCTGCCGATAGTCGACTTATTGTGTGAAATTTGCTTTTGCAAAACAAAGTCTGAGGCAAGAAGATTAATCAGCCAAGGGGGAATTTCTTTAAACGGGGAAAAAGTCAATTCTCTGGATTTGGAAATCAAAGAAAGTTTTTTTGACAATTTTACTGTAATAATTCGGCGGGGAAAAAAACAATATCACCGCCTTATTTTAGAAGGAGAAACTAAATGAGTACGAAGGTTGGTTATTTGGGGCCAAATATGTCCACATTCGGATATATAGCTGCTGAGGATTTTTTCGCGAAAAAACAAGGGGAAAGCAGTATTGATTTTATGGCATATAAGAGTCATGAGGAGGTTTGTCTGGCGGTTGGTAAAAAGGAGGTAAATTATGGCGTAGTTGCAATTGAAAATGTAATAGATGGTGTCGTGACAGAAACCATTAGAGCAATAGAAGATGTGGATGGGCATCTTGGCTTGAAAGTCTGGGCGGAATCTGTGGTTCCGATAGAATTATTTTATCTTCGCAAAGAAAATATTTCAGAACCGCCTAAAAAACTGCTTTCTCACGCAGTTGCGATAAGACAGTGCAGTGAGTTTGTTTCTCAGTTGAGGGAAGACAATAGGGAATTGATAGTTGAGGTCAGGGATTCAACGGGAGTTGCAGCTGAAGAAGCATCAACAGATCATGATATTGTTGTCATTGCATCATCCAAGGCTTGTGAAATGTACAACTTAACACGCATATATCCTCTGTCAGTAACAGATCATAAAAATAGCAAGACAAGGTTTTGGATCATAGGTAAAGAGCACGCTAATAAAACAGGAAAAGATAAGACTTGTTTTTTAATCAATTTAGAACAGTCTATGCCCGGTACATTGGCAAAAACGCTGAGTATTTTTTCTGACAAGAAAATTAATTTGCTCCTCATATATCCCTGCCCTATACCCGGAAAGCACTGGGAATATACTTTCTTATTGGAATTTGAAGGCTATGTCACTGACAAGAAAATGGTGGATGCTTGGTCGGAATTTAGGAAACTTGGCTTATCTTTGAATCCCCCTCGCTTTATTGGTTCTTATCAAGATATTACTTCTAAATAGTTCTTTATTTGTAAACAGGGGGCTTTTTTAGTTCCCTGTTTTTTATTATCACCCCAGCCTTTTCTACTTTGCTGTACTATGACATCATCATGTTGTTGCGACAAACCAAGCCGTACGTTGTTGTAATATATATCAGCTAATTATTATTATAATTAATAATAATAATAATAATAATTTGTGTCACAGCAACATGATAATGTCATACCACAGCAAAGTAGAAATGTCATAGCTGACGGTTTAACCATATAATTTTGGTATTTATCAGGCTAAAGCAAAT
>QZIU01000031.1 GCA_003599625.1 Candidatus Parcubacteria bacterium | reverse complement strand
AATAATAGGCGATGACTTAACGGTAACTAATCCGGAAAGGTTAAAAAAAGCAATTGACCTTAAGGCTATTAACGCTATTTTAATTAAGCTGAATCAAATTGGTACGCTTTCAGAAACCGTCAAAACCATAGAAATGGCGCATAACGCCAAATTTTGGTCGATTGTTTCCCACAGAGGAGGCGGCGAAACAAATGATGATTTTATGACTGACCTGGCAGTGGCGACCAATTCCGAATTCGTCAAAGTTGGAATATCACGCGGCGAAAGGGTGGCTAAATACAACAGGCTGATGGAAATAGAAAACGAAATCAAATAAAATCCAAGTTAAAAGTTTAAATGGCCAAATCAATATCAAAATCTAAATCCAAAAAAACTGTCGGTAACAAAAAACCTACAGTTCTTTTGATTCTTGACGGCTGGGGTTTGGCAAAACCAAACAAAGGCAATGCCATAACATTGTCAAAAACACCGGTTATGGACAAACTGCAGAAAAAATTCCCTCATACGGAATTGCAGGCATCAGGAAAATACGCCGGCTTGCCGCCTTTCCAGCCGGGCAATTCGGAAGCCGGGCATATGAATCTTGGCGCGGGCAGAATCGCGGATCAAGACGCGATTTTCATTTCCAAAGAAATAAATACGGGCAGATTTTTTAAAAATCCTGCTTTTATGGAAGCTTATCAGCATATTGTCAGGAACAATTCCAAACTTCATATTATGGGTATGCTTTCGAACGGTTTAAGCGCCCATAGCGACCCTGACCATTTGCTGGCTCTGCTTAGCTGGGCCCGGCAGAAAAAGATAAAAAATACCTATCTGCACCTGTTTACCGACGGCCGGGATTCGCCTCAGCGCAGCGGACTTAAACTAATTGAGGCCCTGATGCGCGGACTGAAAAACAGCGAATCCGGAGCTAAAAGAACGGGGGAATGGATAGCCACGATTTCAGGCAGATTTTACGCTATGGATCGCAAAAAAAACTGGGAAAACACCGAAAAGGCCTATAATTCCATGGTCCTCGGACAAGGAAAAGAAGCCGTAAGTCCGCAGGCGGCGATTACCCAGTCCTACAACCGCGGAGAAACGGATGAATATATATTGCCGTATGTTATCAAAAGAAGTGGCAAGCCGATAAGCGTTATAGACGACGGCGATGCCGTAATTTTTTTTAATCTGCGGTCCGACCGGGCCCGGCAGCTTGCCAAACCGTTTGTCCAGAAAGAATTCAACAAACAAAACCCCGGCAGTTTTAAACGTCAGAAGATCTTAAAAAACATAGTTTTTGTGGCCATGACTGATTTTGGCCCTGACCTTGATCATATTATAACCGCTTATCCCAGTCCGGATCTTGCCGGAACCATACCGATGGCATTAAAAAATAAAAAACAGCTTTATATCGCTGAATCGGAAAAATTCGCTCATGTAACATATTTTTTTAACGGCGGTTTTGCCGATCCGGTCGCCGGTGAAGACAGGATAAAAATAGATTCGCCAGATGTCGCTTCTTATGATAAAAGGCCGGAAATGTCGGCTGTGAAAATAACCGGCCGGGTGATTAAATTGCTGAAAGAATACGATTTTATCTGCGTCAATTTTGCCAATCCTGACATGGTCGGCCATACCGGCAATATTAATGCCGCAGTTATGGCAGTTGAAGCGGTTGATAAATGTGTGGGAAAAATATATAATGCAGTAGCGGCCCTGGGCGGCTTTTTAATAATTACCGCTGACCACGGCAATATAGAAAAAATGATCAATCTTAAAACCGGAGAAGTTTTTACCGAACATACTGCCAATCCGGTTCCCTTTATTTTAGCCGGAAATTTGAAGTCAAAAAAAATTAAAGCGGGAAAACTTGGCGATGTCGCACCCACGATATTAAAAATAATGGGCATAGCCAAGCCGAAAGAAATGACAGGCAGCGCTTTATTTTAATTTATGCAAAAAACAAAACAACCCGTAACTTTAGTGGTATTGGATGGTTGGGGAATAGCTCCGCCATCTGAAGGCAATGCTGTAAGTGAAGCCAAAACACCCGTAATGGACAAACTAATAGCCACTTATCCGACCATGGCCTTACAAGCAGCCGGGGAAGCTGTCGGTTTAAGCTGGGGCGAGATGGGAAATTCGGAAGTAGGGCATCTTAATTTAGGATCGGGCAAGATAATCTATCAAAGTCTGCCGCGCATAAACAAGGAAATCGCCGAAGGCACTTTTTTTAAAAATCCCGTTTTTTTGCAGGCGGCAAAAATTGTGAACAAGAATAAATCGTCTTTGCATCTTATCGGCATGGTTTCCAACGGCGGCGTGCACAGCCATCAGGATCATCTTTACGCGCTGCTTGAATTATGCAAAAGAAATAAAATAAAAAATGTTTTTATTCATGCCATTCTTGACGGCAGGGACAGTAAAAAGGACGGATCAAAATTTTTTTTAGAACAACTAAACGAAAAGATAAAGGAAACAGGAACGGGAGTAATAGCCAGTCTTTGCGGAAGGTTTTATGCCATGGACAGAAATAATAACTGGGACAGAACCGAAAAGGCGTATAGGGCAATGGCAGAAGGTGCGGCTGAAAATAAAGCCGAAGACGCCCTGGCGGCTGTAGATGAGTCCTACAAAAAAGGCATTTACGATGAGGAATTTTTACCGACTGTTATAGTTAAAAACGGCAAACCCGAAGCAGTAATAGCGGAAAAAGACGCCGTGATATTCTTTAATTTCCGCTCTGACAGGGCCCGGCAGCTGACAGCGGCTTTTGTCCTGCCCGGTTTTGCCAAATTCAGCCGGACTTCCCTTAAAAATTTGTTTTTTGTCTGTATGATGGAATACGAAAAAGATCTGCCTTGCGAAGTGGTATTTCCGCCTCAGCATATACTGTATCCTTTGGCCAGGGTTTTGCAGGATAAAAATTTGAAACAGGTGCATGTTGCCGAAACGGAAAAATACGCTCATGTAACTTTCTTTTTTAACGGCGGCAAAGAGGATGTTTTCAGGGGTGAGGATAGGATCCTGGTGCCTTCGCCGGCCGTTCCGACATACGATCAGAAGCCGGAAATGAGCGCCGTTTCAATAACTGATAAACTGATTGAGGCAGCGACGGGGAAAAAATACGATTTTACTATTGTCAATTTCGCCAACGCTGACATGGTCGGCCATACGGGAATAAAAGAAGCCACGGTTAAAGCTGTTGAAACCGTCGACGCCTGTCTGGGAAGATATCTTAAAGTTCTGTTGTCGCAGGACGGCATTGCCATAATCACCGCCGACCACGGCAATGCCGAGGAACTGATAAACTTGCAGACCGGGGAAGTTGACAAGGAACACAGCACCAATCCGGTACCTTTTATTGTCGTGGGAAATAAATTTGAAGGCAAGGCATCGGAATTCGGCAATGAAGCCATCAGCCGCGATTTAAGCATAATATCGCCAAGCGGTTTGCTTTCCGATGTGGCGCCGACAATCCTCAAAATTATGGGCATCAAACAGCCGCAGGATATGACCGGCAGTCCTTTGCTTTAGAAAAAGGCAACTGAACAATTTTTGTATTCATCCGCAAATCGCGGTTTTTTTTGATTTGCCAAATTGCCCCAGGATTGTTAAAATTATAAACAGATGTTAAGACTGTCGGAAAAACGAATATTGGAAATCATGCCTGGGCTTCTGATCTGGGTGACTTTTATTTTTGCCCTGCTTTTATCTGTTTTGAGTCCTTTGTGGGCCATAATATTTATTATTGTTTTTGACGTTTACTGGGTCTGCAGGATCTTTTACATGTTAATCTATATGTTTACTTCGTGGCGCAGATTCAGACGATCCTTAAAAATTGACTGGCAGGAAAAAGTGACACGGCTTGAGGGCTGGAATGATTATTATCACCTGATTTTTTTGCCGACCTATAAGGAACCTTACGAGGTTATAGAAAATACATTTAAAAGTATCTGCAATTCAAAATACGATTTGAAAAAATTCATTATAGTTTTGGCCGGAGAAAAAAGGGATGAAAATAATTTTTTACCGATTGCCGAAAAGATAAAGTCAAATTTTGAAAATCGTCTGTATAAGCTTATCGTCACTATGCATGACGTGATGCCGGATGAATTGCCCGGTAAAGGATCCAATATTAATTATGCCGGTCATCAGGCGAAAAAATATATAGACGAGTCAGGCATCAGCTATTCAAAAGTCATTGTTTCGGCTTTTGATGTCGATACGCGCCCGCATCCGCAGTATTTCGCCTGTTTAACCTATCATTTCATCACATCGGAAAATCCTTACCGCAACAGTTTCCAGCCCATAGCCGTTTATAACAACAATGTCTGGGAATCAAATCCCATCGTCCGAGTCGTCGCCAGCTCCACAACCTTCTGGCTTTTGACGGATCTTTCGCGGCAGGAACGGCTGTTTACTTTTTCATCGCACAGCATGAGTTTTAAGGCGTTAGTTGACGTTAATTTCTGGGATAAGACGATTGTAACCGAAGATTCCCGGATTTTTCTCCAATGCTTTGTTCAATATGACGGCAATTATCAGGTTACGCCCCTTTATATCCCTTTATATATGAATACAGTCGATGTCGGCGAAATAAAGAAGAGTCTTATCAATCAGTACAAACAAATGCGCCGCTGGGCCTGGGGTGTTGAGCATTTTCCCTGGATGTTCCGGCATTTTTGGGGTGAAAAAGCCAACAAAAAAATACCGTTTATGAAAAAAATATATTATATCTGGAACCAGACCGAAGGCGTGTATTCCTGGGCCACTGCGCCAATTTTGATTTTTCTAGTCGGCCATCTGCCTATCTGGCTGGCTTCGGGGAGGGAAAAGACCACGGCATTGTTCCAGACCGCGCCGAATGTTTTGGCAATCCTTATGCGCGTTGCTATGATAGGTTTGGTTTCCGCCGCTGCCATGTACACCGTTATGCTGCCGCCCAAGCCGAAACACTTTTCGCGAATAAATTATTTGATAATGATTTTGCAATGGTTTATTGTGCCGGTAACCTTGATTCTTTTCGGTTCAATACCGGCGGCTGACGCTCAAACACGGCTGATGCTTGGCGGGAAATTCCGGCTGGGTTTCTGGGTCTCGGAAAAAAAAGTATAACTAAATATGACTGATATATTTAATGAAAATCAAAAAAAAGTTCCCGAGGTGTCCGTAATCATAGTCACCTGGAATTCAATGCGTTATATTTTTGACTGTTTTGAATCGCTCATACATCAGACGTTCAGGGATTTTTCAGTCACTGTCATCGATAACGGTTCTTACGACGGGACGGTGGAATTTATCCGCACCCATTATCCCAATATTTATATTCTGCAGAATTTCAAAAACCTCGGATTTTCCAGGGCTTACAACCAGGGTATCAGGCTTTCTTCCAGCCCGTATGTTTTAGTGATGAACGATGACGTAGTCTTAAATGAAAATTTTCTTTTTGAACTGGTAGGTTTTGCCAGAATGCACGTAAAAGCGGGAAGTTTGGGCGGAAAAATGCTTAAGCTTTATACCGGTGAAATTAACGTTTCGGAAAGGGCCGGCGGCTTGAAAGAACTTATTAAAACTGATAAGATTGACTCGGCCGGTTTAAAAATTTACAAATCCAGAAGGGTGATAAACAGAGGCGAACATCAGCAAGATGTCGGGCAATTTGACCGGACAGAAGAGGTTTTCGGCATCAGCGGCGCCTGTGTGCTTTTTAGAAAAGAAGCGCTTGAAGACATAAAAATAAAGGATGAATATTTTGACCAGGATTTTTTTGCTTATAAGGAAGACATCGACATTGCCTGGAGATTGCGGCTTTACGGCTGGGAAAACTATTATGTTCCGGCCGCTGTGGGGTATCATCATCGCCGGCTGGGCGGATCGGCAAAAAGCGATTCCTGGGCATTGGCGAGGCATCGCCAGAAACTGCCGCGACTCTTAAGGCATTATTCTTTTCGCAACCATCACCTGATGCTGGTTAAAAATTTGTTGCTGGTCAATGTCTTTCGTCATTTGATTTATATCGGGTGGTATGAAATTAAACTGCTTTGCTACGTTATTTTTTTTGAACCTTTTTTGATAAAAAGTCTGCTTTCTTTTTTTCGCCAGCTGCCCAACGCCCTGTTGAAACGAAACGTAATCATGGGTCACAGGAAAATTTCGCCGCAGCAGATAAGAATTTGGTTTAAATAAAATGGATCTTTCAATAATAATTCTGAATTACAAAACAAAAGGTCTGGTCAAGCAGTGCGTGAAAAGCATTGAACTGTTAAATTTGGGGCTGGAATACGAAATAATTGTCGTTGACAACGCTTCAGATGACGGCTGTCTGGAAATGATCAGGGCCATTTACCTCGACAATAAGGATGTAAATTTCAAAGGCTATTTCAAACTCATAGCATCGGCGGAAAATGCCGGTTACACAGCCGGCAACAATCTCGGTTTAAAGCAGTCAGTCGGAAAATATGTTATGATTTTGAATCCGGATATTACGGTTTTGCATGGAGCCATAGAAATCATGATTTCTTTTCTTGAAAAATACGACGATGCAGGAATGGTGGGACCCAAATTAATCAATCCGGACGGTTCGGTGCAGATGTCCTGTTATCATTTCCCTCAGTGGTATATGCCAGTTTTAAGAAGAACTTTTATCGGCCGTCTGCCGTCAGCCCGCAAAAAAATGGACGAATATCTGATGAGAAACTGGAATCACGACAAAAATATTTCTGTGCCTTGGCTTTTGGGCGCCGGTATCATGATAAAAAAAGAAGCGCTGCAAAGAGTCGGTCTGATGGACGAGAGGTTTTTGATGTATTATTCGGACGTCGACTGGTGCCGCCGTTTCTGGGAAAACAATTACGCGGTCTGCTATTTGTCTGATGCGGAAATGGTTCATTATCACCAGCGGCTGTCTGCGGAAACACCCGGCATTGCCAGCATTTTTAACAGGATGACCAGAATCCATATTACCGACGCCATAAAATATTACGCCAAATATTTGGGCGCTAAAGAGCCGCAGGTAAAGATGATGTAAGGTTAAAGGCAAAGTGCAAAATTTTATTGTCAGAAATTAATGTAAATTGCGTATTATAAATTTTTAATTGCAACTATGGCTTTCATAAAAAAAATCGGCATTGATCTGGGCACGACCAACACTTTGGTTTATGTGCCGCGCCGCGGCATTGTTATCAATGAACCGTCGGTTGTGGCAATTTCGATTGTAGACAAAAAAATTCTTGCTGTCGGCGTGGAAGCCAAGGAAATGCTGGGCCGGACGCCTGACACTATTATCGCGTCGCGGCCGTTAAAAGACGGCGTTATCGCCGATTATAAAACCACTGCGGCCATGCTGCGTTATTTTGTAAACAAAGCCCTGGGCGGCATCCATATTTTCCGGCCGGAAGTAATGGTTGCCGTGCCCGCCGGCATCACTTCCACCGAAAGACGGGCGGTTATTGACGCTACCATGGCAGCCGGAGCCAAAGCCGCCTACATCATCAAGGAACCGATTGTCGCGGCCATCGGGGCGGAAATTCCGATAGGCAGCGCTTCCGGCCACATGGTAATTGATATCGGCGGCGGCACTTCCGAAATGGCGGTAATTTCATTGGGCGGAATCGTGGCTTCGGTTTCGGTTCGCATCGGCGGCAACAAATTCGACACCGCCATTGCCGAATATATCCGCCGGCGCTACAATCTGGCAATCGGTGAAAGAACGGCGGAAAGGATAAAAATCGACATTGGCTCGGCTTTATTTTTGGAAGAAAAGTTGTCGCAGGAAGTTCGCGGACGCGATGTAATTACGGGTCTGCCCAGGACCATAACCGTTAGTTCCGATGACGTTACAGAAGCGATTCAAAATGAGCTTGAAGGAATCATTAATGCGACCAAAGATGTCTTGCACCAGACGCCTCCCGAACTTTCGGCTGATGTTATAGACAAGGGAGTGATTATGACCGGCGGTTCAAGCCAGCTGAGAAACATCGATCAGCTTGTTTCCCGCGCCACCGGCGTTCCCGCTTATGTTGCTGACGAACCGCTTTTATGCGTGGCCAAAGGAACCGGAATTGCGCTGGAAAATCTGGAAAGCTACAAGCGCAGCATTCTGGCTATGAGATAATTACGATATTTAAATATTTTGTTTGCAGGCTACCGTCGGATATAATCAAACAGCTGCAAAAATAAATTTCCGCTTTGGATTATTTATCCCGGCGGTTTTTTAAATTTTTCTAAAAATAAGGTTAATAATTTTTAAACAATGCCTTATTAAAATGGATTTATGGTAAATTGGGCTGTTAAAAAAACTGCCTGATGAAATTATTGACCTGGTTTTGGGAAAATGGCAAAGGCCAGCCCCGCAAATTTAAGAGATCCGAAGGCAGGGTAAATCGTAATTAATTTTTTAATATGGCATACAGACTCAGTGATAAAAAATGCAAAAAGCTGATGCGCCGGCTTTATTTTTTGCTTAAGACAAAAAAAATTCACGTCTGTTTTAAAAGGATAGGGCAAAATAACGGTGAAACCGATTATAAAATAATTTATCTTGATCCGCGCGAGGATATTCTGGCAACCGCTATTCATGAGCTTTTGCACATAGAACTGCGGCAAAACACGGAAAAAGAAATAAAAAAACTGGAAGAGGGGATAATGAACACTATTTCACACTGGCAGGCGCGACATTTTCTGCAAAAATTAATAAAGCGGATGCCGAAAAATTACAAACTGATGTAAAATTTTAAAAATGCGGAAAATTTATTAAGCGGTCGTTCCTTAAAATAGAAATACGGTCAGCTTTGACAATAACTATGGAATAAATTACCATAACCATAATAACCGCTTATCAAACGGGGGAAACAAGGAGGATTTATGGATGTTCCAGCAGCTTCCGGCCGCTTTACGCCGCACAATCCTGATCTAAGTCCAGCTTTTTTTAAACTGTCCATAGGAGAGAGAATTCCTTCACCGCCGCTTGACAAAACATGGCTGTCTATGGATGGGAAGACATTGGCCAGGGCGTATCCTTCAGGGGAATTTTTTACATTCATCGGGGAGGGAAAGAATCACCAGCTAATATGGTTGCCGTCTGATTTTTCACAAAAAATAGTATTAACTATTATTGAAAAAAATAACAACGGGGACTGGATGGCCCGATAATCGTTCACTTTGCGGCAGCTAAAGCAGCTGCCTTTTTTATTGAAATTGTTTTATTGTGGATTAAAAATCAAGAACAAATAATGGCTGACCATAACATGAAAGCAGACTAAAAGGTTTCTTTTTTTTACGACGAGCTCTTGATGCAGCACGCAGCTGATTTAGAGCTCTTTTTTTAACATCTTTTACCGAATTGAAAAAAAGTTAATGATATTGGGTAAGTGTATTAATATTTGGATTTAGGAATTGATTTGTCATTTAAAATTTTGTAATTTGTAATTTGTTTGGGATTTCGGATTTAGGATTTAGAATTTTTCTTTTGTCATCCTGAGGCGCAGCCGAAAATTCTTTTTTATTCTCCCTTTTGTAAAGGGAGTACCCGGAGGGGGAGGGATTTTTTAAATTAGCCAGCTTATTAGCTTACAGATACTAGCTAAACTTCCATGTTAACTTGAACTTGATCTCTCCTTCTTGTCATCCTGAGGCGCAGCCGAAGGATTTTACCGTCGTAACTTCTGTACAGTTAACAGTCAACCTCCTCCTGCTTTTATTAACCTCTTAAGGACCAATTTATTTTTTAATTTATTAACTTATTGTTTATAACCCTTTAACGCCAAAACATGGGCAACCTTTTGACAAACCGTAAAAAAAATGCCAAGATTTCCTTACATTCTGAAAAGGAGGAACATAATGAAAGTGATGTGGCTGTGGTTTTGCTTGTTCATTCTTTTTGTTCTTGGCATTTGCTACAAAATAGTGATAAGCTCGCTTAAGGCGCAAGGCAAGGCCTGCTATTATTGCGGAAGCATGGATGAAGTCCGGTTTTCACCGAAAGCAAATCTTCACCTTTGCGCTGAATGCAGACGAGAACCCTGCAGCAGTTGCAGCTCCTGTAATAATGATTCTTGCAGCAAAAGTCCAAAAAAGACGGAGTCTGTAAATTGAAAGAAACACTATGGCAGAGAAAAAACATTGGCACCAAAAAAGGAGAGGGAAAAATGTTTGCGAACTTTTTTAAGGAAGTCTGTCCTGGAATAATGGTTTTAGAGTTTGTTGCGGTAATTATCGCAGGATTGTTTTGGCTTTTACTCCAGTGGATTAAATGGCGCTATCACCGAAAGTTGCACTGCCTTTATCAGAATCCGCAGCTCTTTGAAAAAACAGATTTAAACTGGTTTGAAAAAAAGGTCTATCAGGACGCGATAACCCAAAGACGTGAAGAGGCAATAGATGAATATTTGGAAGAGGAATTCAAAGAAGCGCCTCAAGGCGTATTTTGGATTCTTGGCTTGCTGATTTATTTTGCCATAATAATGTATGTAAGTTCCTTTGGGCAAACGCATCAATACATAATAGTCCAGTTTAACCGAATTGTTTTCGGTCTCGGCCTTTTGGCTTACGGATCCTGGGTTATCAGTAACATTAAAGTCTGCGGTTTTCAGCTGCAGGATCCCCTTAAAGCGCTGTTCGCGCTTTTCGGATTGGTAATGATTCTGTATGCCGCCTTTTTATAAAACATTAACTTTTGTTTGCGTACTGCACTGTCGGTAAAACTGATTTTTACCCGTTAAAACTGCGTCTGTAAAATAAAAGGAATTGTCATGACGAAAGAGCGTCCGTTGGGTTTGAAGGAAATCGCAAAGATCCTTGGGCAGACAATGTTTTTGCCGGAAATTTGCGGCCTAACACTCGACCGTCTGGATGACGGGGCTTGTAACACTGAATCAGATGATGATGCAGGTATATTGACAATAATCATTCCTGCAGAAGGCTCAGATATTTCAGTTGGAATAACTACAAGAAAACATAGATCTTTGACATTTCGAGCCATGGCAGGCGGAGGCAAAAGCCCATTCACAAAAGCGGCATTGTATATTTTGGCAGTCGGCATGATGCTTGATGAGGAAGAAGAAAGAAAAAACGCCAAAGGAGGTAATTAACAGTTATGGCAAAGAAAAGGCCGTTAAGAAAATACCTTATCCGTTTTGGAGACGGCGGTGAAGAAA
>QZIU01000028.1 GCA_003599625.1 Candidatus Parcubacteria bacterium | reverse complement strand
AAAATCCTTTGATGCCGGTATATTTACAATGGATTTTGTTGTAATATGCCACAAGGTTGTGGCCTCATGGAGTGCAAGATGTATCTGAACTTATGCAGGTGGAAAAAAGATATCTTTCTCTCTTTAAGGAAATTTCATCTTTCTAGTCTATCACTTATTACTTATTAACCCATTAACTTTTCCACTACTCATCGCCAGGTTTGACGGTTTTTTGGTATAATTGAAATGGATAATAATTAACAAAAATTTATGGAGTTTTTTAAAAAGTTAAAACAGAGTATCAGAATCGGCAGAATATTGAAAATTGCGGGTATTGCGATATTGGCAATTATTGCATTGGCGGTTTTTTCCGGTCTTTTTTCAAAATTATTCGGATCCCACTGGTCATCAAGGCGTGTCGCCCAGGAAGGTTACGAAAACAATTTTGGAATTTCATACCCCGGCCGTTCCCAGGATTTATCGGCAGGTCTGTTGGAAAAAATTAACACCGTGGCTGATAAAATTTTGCCGCCAGATGGTAATGAATTCAGTTCCGGCGATAACGCTGAAGATTATGAGGTAACTCAGTATTCAAGCACCATAAAAACACGCAATCTGGAAGATGACTGCAATACCATAGCCGGATTAAAAGCCAAAGATTATGTTATTTTTGAAAAGTCCGACCAATATGAAACCGGCTGCAATTACACTTTTAAAACTGAAAAAGACCATGTCAAGGAAATTTTAACGGTCATTGAATCTTTAAACCCGCGGCAGCTCTACGTTAATACCTACACCATTAAAAAACAGGTTGAAAACATAACCAGCAATATAGAAATTTTAGAAGCTAAAAAAGCTGCTATTGAAGCTACGCTTGCCAATGCCACAAAATCATACGATGACATAACAAAGCTTGCCACAAGCATCAGTGACGTTGACAGTCTGGCTAAAATAATCAACGGTAAAATAAGCGTAATCGAGCGTCTGACCCAGGAACGGCTGAATGTTTCCGCCCAATTGGAAACCGCTATCCGTAATAAAAATGAGCAGCTGGACAGGCTTGCTTACACCTATTTTCAAATAAATGTAACGGATAATAAATTCATCAATATTGATTATTTAAAGGATTCGTGGCAGGCAAGAGTTAAAAAATTTGTCGTCGACGTTAATATAATATTCCAGGACGTAACAGTCGGCTTGTTCGCCGTTCTCCTTTACCTTCTTAAATTCGCTTTATATTTGTTAATAGTTTTGATTGCCGCCAAATATTTTTGGCAGCTGACAAAGTATATTTTCGGAATAAACAGCAGCGACTTTAAAAAATTAAACAGATAATGTAGGCATGCTTGCATAACTTCAGCATTTTCGAAATTCGGCTGCAACAAAAGGGCCTGCTTCGTTTCCGAAGCAGGCATTGTTGTTTAACCCGTGTCAGTGCTGCGGGCTCCCGACATTAATTTCAGAGGAGACGGCCTTATTCTTCTGCAAAAAATAAAGCGTATTTTCCTTTTCTTCGCCGTTTCTGTCACTTCCAAACCGACACTGGTTTCTTTTTCCACAGGATCCGTTTTTTTGAACAGATTTGGCAGCCAAACAGATAGCCATTTGAAAATTTCCTTCATCTTGCCCCCCATAAATCCACCTTCCTCTTTAAACAGTTTTTCCCCGTAACACCATATATATATTTAAAAGGCCTCGCTTTTAAAAGCGAGGCCTGATGAATTAAACAGAAACTACCCCGCCTTAAAAAGGTTTTCGGTAGCTGAAAAAATATGGCAACAAACAAAGAGTTTATTTTTCAAACTAACTGCCACTTTGGTTTTTGTTTTTATTACGGCCATAGTTAATAAATATATCTCTCTACTAATTTAGACGATAATCTTTTACCTTTGTTACACCCGGCAAAAAAATATAAAATCGACAGCAAAGGGATTTAGTTTCCTATCCAATTAAAATTTTAAAAATTAGTTGACTTTTGCTGTTTGAACTGATAAAATAAAGATAGGTTATAGCCGTCGCATTAGTTAGAGCCGTCGCAATATTCATCAAGACAGTAAATTAAAAAATATCTGGCCAGTAAAAATTAAAAAAATCGCCGGCCGTCGCCATTTCTAGCCGTCGTACTAAAATGGGGATAAATACGGCAAAAACATTCTTTAAAAATTAATGATTTGCAAACAGGTTTTTTAGGCCTTCTTTGCGCCGTGTTGAGTCTAAAAAACCTGTTTATAGATTTTTAATCAAAACTTTAAATTAAAATGAAAAATTTCAGTCTTATCGTAATTATTATTGGTCTTGCGATTATTTTATTTTTCAGCGCTATGGTTTGGAAAATCAATCAGCCGTCAAACAATTATTGTTCAGATCAGCTGGACACAGGCTGCTGGAAAACGTTTAAAAATGAATTATACGGGCTGGAATTCAAATACCCCGAAAAATACGCTGATTCGAAAAATTATAATTTATGGCTCATAAACGAAGGGGTGCTTAATTTAAAGACGGAATGGGGAGTAAATAAAAATCAAGAAACGATATTTTCAATTTCAGTCTATGAAAAATCCGAGCGACAAAAAGTTATTGACCACTTCAATCTTAAGCCGTCCAAAAAAAAAGTTTTCTTAAATGAAAATTTAAGCGGCTACAGCATATTGAATGATTTTGGCTATCTTATCGACAAGGACAATTATATTTATATTATCCGCAGTTCATTTATAGCTGCAAAACATTTAAATGACGATGCCCAAGAATCCCGCCAAATCATAAATAATTTAAAAATTTTTTAATTCAAAACCCGGCGCCTTTAGGTAAACCGCTTTGTTACCTAAACCCGGCGCTTAGGTAACGAAATAGGTTTTCTTAAAAAGACCTATTTTTTTGTTCATTAAAATTCAAAAGGAAAATCTTTAAACGGAACCCATTCAAAACAGGACGTCTTTTAAAAAAGGAGAAGAAAAA
The DNA here is from genome assembly GCA_003599625.1 of Candidatus Parcubacteria bacterium. Lineage (GTDB taxonomy): Bacteria > Patescibacteriota > Minisyncoccia > UBA9983 > UBA9983 > SURF-57. Next base: position 8,985 of record QZIU01000028.1, on the reverse strand, counting down.
TGAGAAAACTGTTAATCACCACGGCTCTGTTAGTCAATCTGCTTTGGCAATCTGAGGCCATGGCGCAGGAGTGTACTTATGGAAGTTATCTGGGAGAATACAAAACAGTAACAGCTTACTGTAACGGTTCTCCTGCCGGCAATCCGGCCGGGGATTTTCAATGCGTTGATTACGTGAAAAGATTTTATCTTGAAATTTTTCACTTTTCCATCGGCAGCTGGGGAAACGGCGGCAATTATTTTTTCACCGGCCCCCAATACGGTCTTACACCGTATGCTCAGAACGGCGATATCAGCCCTCAACCGGATGATATTCTGTGTTTTTCAGGGGGCGGCTTCGGACACGTCGCCATTATAACATCGGTTGGCCCTTCAGAAATAACAGTTATTGAACAAAACTGGTCGTTATATTCTGCCTTCAGGACCTTGCCGCTGACTGTAAGCGGTGGCAAATATAACGTACATAGCGGCAGTTCCAGCTATTCGGTTCAGGGCTGGCTGCGTTTTGGTCCCGGCGGTTTTAAAGATGGCTGGCATGAAGACGGATCTTCCCAGGCATTCAGGGACTGCTATAATCTGCATCGGATTTCCGAACAGCTGACCTATCCGTTTTCTGACGCCGGCAACCCGGTTTATGTTCATCCGTGGGGCCAGACTCGCTATCTGGGTCAGAATTACAAAACAGCCACAGCCGGTGAATGTTATATCATGCGTGATCCTGAAAGTACGGGCCAGGCATTCCTTATAAAAGGCGGCTTTTGGAATGTTTATCGTTTCAATTTCGGACCGCTTCGGAATATGGGCGACGGCACCAGACTCGGGTGTCCTATAACTGACGAGTACCAAAAAGACAATCTGACCCGCCAGGATTATGAAAACGGCTATATGACCTGGAACAGCGAAACCAGGGAAGTTCATGTCTGTCGCCAGGACGGGACTAAAATAAATTTGAATGAATATGACAAGGTCGCGATTTCAGCAGGTCCGGTCCTGGCGCCTCAATCGCAGGCAATAATTGAAGTTAAGCCCCTGACCTTTACGCCGGCAACAAACGTCTATCTTCAGGATTTTGAAGTAATTGCAGAAACGCCGGATAATAACCTGATCGTTACCCGGGTAACAGCCGGTGAAAATCATGTTTTCCAAACAGTCGGTCTGGACAGTTCGGGTCAGCCAATTGCGCTGTCGGCTGAAGCCAGAATCACCGTGCCGGAAGCGGGGGAAAGCCTGAAATTTAACGTGACAGAAATTTCCGCCACCTCCATAGACATTGCCTGGTCTTGCAGCGGCTATTTTCCGGTGTATTACGAAGCTTTTATCAACGGAAACGGCCAGGGCAGAATTTACGGAGCTCTAAGCTGGTCTTTTGTCAACCTCCGGCCGGAAACCAGTTATACGATCCAAATAATCGGCTATACAGCTGACATGCTGGAACTGGCAAAAAGCAACGTCGGGTATGTAACCACGCTTTCAGGGGACCTGCCGCCCCTGCCTCCGCCGCCGCCACCGCCCTTGCCAAATCCCGAAATTAAGTTTGAAATAATTGAAGGAATCCGACTCCTTGAACCAGCGCCGTATCTTTGCGACGGAGTTTACACCGCATTTTTTAAGGCGAGATACACGGGGACAACGACCCAGGCCATTGACCGGTTTCAGGTAACAGCGACTTGCCAGGATATGTGGGGAAGCATCTACGTCAAAAATTTTGCCACAGTTTCATTTGTTCCGGCAAAAATTTTTTCTCCCGGCGAAATTTTTACCTATCAGGGAACTAATGACGGCTGGGCTTTGCCGGGATTGGCTACAACCAATACCCTTAAAGCTTACGTTAAAATCAACGGTGTAGCCGGCCAATATCAAGTCACTAACCAAATACCAGGCGCTTTGGCCGAATATTCCTTCATTACCGTCGATCCGGCAACACTCAAAAGCCAGTTGCTTTTGAAATCATGCCAGATTATGCCGGAAATTATTACGGCAGATGATATTGTGTCAGTATCGCCTGAAATTGCCAATGACGGAACAGTTCCCGCCAGAAATTTCGCCGTTGAACTGACGGTTGATCAGCAATCAGTTATTTGGAATGTAAATGAAATAAATCCCGGCCAGTCGCTAAAGCTTTCCCCGGCTGAACTAGACCCCCTGGATTTCGGTAAAGCGCAACTTTCAATTGTTATTGATACCGGCAAGGTAGTCGAAGTTTTTGACCGGGCTTTGTGCTTTGCCACTGTTACTCTGGAGGTTCTGGAAGGCAAAAAAGCCAATCTGACGATAACATCAATTGACTGCCGGCCGCAAAATCCGACTGCTGATGATTTTGTAACAACCGACATTTCCGTTGCCAATCTTGGCGATAAAGAATCCGCTTCCTCTTCGCTTGAATTCAGAATTAACGGTGTCCTGGATTCAGCGCTGCCCCTGCCTTTGCTCTTGCCGTCCGAAATTTTTAATAACAGCTTAAATTTCGGACAGCTGCCTTCCGGAAACTACGTCATTTCGGTTTCAGCCGACCCTCAGTCGGCAATTTCCGAATCGGATGAAACGGATAATTTCGCCCGATGCGACATTACGGTAAGCGAACCTGCCCGACCGAATTTATCCGTCACTATCAGCGGCATAAACCCCGCGCAGCCGTCAGGTACAGATCCGGTCACTGTTTTATTGACCGTGCAAAACCTCGGCTCTGCCCCGGCAATTGCCAATACGTTTGAAATCAAAACAAACGGCACCGTAATTTACGCCGGAACAATTCCCGAACTGGGTTTAAAAGACAGCTATGCCGAATCAGTGAACATCGGCTGCCTTGTTTCAGGCGACAATTTTCTTTCTGTCGCAGCTGATACGAAAAACATTGTCGATGAATCGGATGAAAACGACAATGAAGCAGCGGCTGTAATTACGGTCATCGATCTTCTTGGCAATCTGCATCCTTTCGGTTTATATGTCTCACCGACCGAATTGACAACTGCGTCCGAAATTTTACTCGGCTGCCAAGTAATAAATGACGGAACATCTGCCGTCGGACCGGCCGCCATCTGTTTTATGGTGCTGACTCCTATGGGACAGTATCAAAGCAACGCCGTAGAAATTCCGGTTCTGGAAATTTCACAAAGCTGCAGCGTGCAGATTCCTTTGGAACCAGCGTGGGTTATGGCCGGTTCTTACCGGTTCTACGCGGCAGCTGATCCGTCCGATAAGGTTGCGGAATCAGACGAAGATGACAATATAACCGCTTCCCTGGCTTTTGACATCGGCTTTGCCCCGGATCTTTTGATAACTTCCGTCTCTTTTGCGCCCGAACAACCGAAAGTCGGCGATTCTCTGTCGGCTTACGTTATTGTCAGTAACGCCAAACAGGGAATTTCGGCCGACTGCCGGGTAAGCGTTTCCGGCAGCGGGCTTCTGCTAACGCAGCTGCTTACACCGCTGGCTTTCCACGAATCGGCAACTCTTACCTTTGAGCTTGGCACAATGGACGGACCGGGTGAATTTGTCTGGCTGGCTTGCGCTGATTCTAATGATGAAATCCCGGAAGAAGACGAATACAATAATACGGCTTTGGCAACGATAACCGTAACTGAACCAAATCCGGCTTTGCCGAACCTCATTCCGGCGGGCCTATCTGTCTGGCCGGACCAGCCGACGACAAAAACCGGTTTTGAAGCGACAATGTTTGTCAGCAATACCGAACAAACACCAGTGCCATCAACGCTGCTTAAGGCGACTTTAAAAAACCCCCGTGGCCTTACCTATCAGGCTGATCTTACGCTTGAACCGATTATTGGCCAGGGCATTGCTTCTGTTAAATACTTTTTTCATCCCAAAAAAATCGCACCCGGGGTTTATACCCTGTCTTTTGAAGCGGATCCGTTTAACACCGTGACTGAAAGTAATGAAAATGACAATATCAGTCCTCCTTATTTTATCAATGTCATTCGTGAAAGGAGATAACAAAAAATCATATCTATCATAAAAACCCTTGCTGCTTTTCCGGCAAGGGTTCTTTTATTTATTGATAACACTGTAACGCTTAAAATTTTAACAGGCTTTTGAGCAGACTGAATTTACCTTTCTGCGTCAGGGCTATGAATTTTGTCCAGACCAGCCAGCTTAGAGAAATAAAAAAACTTGAAAAAATTAGAAACACCAAAACCCCGGTAAGAAAACTCAGGAGAAAAAATGATACTGAACTGAGCGCGGTCCCTGATAAAAACAATCCCAAAAAATAAATTAAAAATGGCGTTAAAAAGACGGTCAGCAAAGCAATAACTTTAACGGCCAGAACCATAACCACTTCCGCCGCAAAAAGAAAAAAGGCCACTTCCAGAGTGGAATACCAATTGGCAAAAAAATCAGACCAGCCTTTTTTTAATGCTCCGGCGAAAGTCAAATCATCAATTACAACATGATACATACTGTACCTGGTAATAAAAGAAAAGAAGAGAACCAGAACCGAGAAAACCACAAAAAAAGAGCCGTAAACATACATTAAACCGCCTTCGGCCCCAAGGGCAAGATAACCGGGGTAAACTACCAGCATCAATATCAATAACTTAATGAAAAAGTTTAAAAATAAAAGCGACCAAAAACGGTTTATACCCCGTAAGATTCCGTCAAAAAAATAAAAAGTGTCATCTAAATCGCCGGCAAAAATCAACGCTGACTGCGACAGGACGCCTAAGGCGGCAACGCCGACGGCTATAATCAATGCCAGTAAAAAAATTGTTATTATTACGGCGAAGTAAACCGGATTTTCGGAAAACAAAACTATAAAATTGCTAAAAGTCCGGTAGCTGAAAAAATTCTTTTCAGCCAGTATGCGATAAAGAGTGTAAAAAAATCCGTCTTGATAGGAAAGGTTGATGCTGCTATAGACTGAAAAATTCAAGGCTAAAAAAGAGGCGAAAATGCCGCTCACCCAAAGCAGTCTGTTTTTCAGGATCTGTAAAAAAGACCTTTTGAATATCGATAAATAATTTAACATTAAAATTAAGCCGGCGTCCCTTTGGCGGCGAAAATGGCTTCAAATTCTTCTTTTTCCAAAGTTTCCTTTTCAAGCAGCAATCTTACGATTTCCTCAAGATTCGGCCGCATCTTTTTAATTACCGTTTGCGCCGTTTTTATGGCATTAAGTATAAAATGGCCGATTTCCTGATCAATATTTTCCGCAACTTTTTCGCTGTAATCACGCTGTTCGGTTATTTCCCTGCCCAAAAAAATCAGCTCTTCTTTTTCGCCAAAAGTTCTGGGCGGCAGTTTGTCTGCCATGCCGTATTCCATAATCAGTTTTCTTGCCAGCCGGGTGGCCTCTTTTAAATCATTTGAAGCGCCGGTGGAAGTGTCGCCGAATATTTCCTTTTCCGTGGCATAACCCGCCAAAAGTACGGCCAGGTCATCGACAAATTCAGCCTTAGTGTGCAGGTATTTGTCGGTTAACGGCAATTTTAACGTGTAACCGGCGGCACGACCGCGGGAAATAATGGATACTTTATGGACAGGATCAGCGTGGGGAAGCGTATGGGCAACCAAGGCATGTCCCGCTTCATGATAAGCCGTAACCTTTTTTTCCTTTTCGGAAAGTATGTGGCTTTTTCTTTCCGGGCCCAGCATGACTTTTTCGATGCTTTCCAAAACATCGTTTAATTCAATTTTTGTCTTATTTCTTCTGGCCGCTAAAATGGCCGCTTCATTCAAAAGATTGGCCAAATCTGCCCCGGTAAACCCGGGCGTGCGGGCGGCAATGGTCCTTAAATTCATATCCTTTATCAAGGGTTTATTTTTGGCATGGACAAGAAGGATTGACTCCCGGTCATTAATATCAGGCATATCTAATATTACCCGGCGGTCAAATCTGCCCGGCCTTAACAAGGCCGCATCCAGAACATCCGGCCTGTTAGTTGAGGCCATGACAATAATATTGGTATTGACGTCAAAACCGTCAAGTTCAACCAGGATCTGATTTAAAGTCTGTTCGCGCTCATCATTGGATCCTCCAAGTCCCGCGCCCCTTTGTCTGCCCACGGCATCCAGTTCGTCAATAAAAATAATGCAGGGTGCGCTTTTTTTGGCCCGGCGGAAAAGATCGCGCACGCGGGAAGCGCCGACGCCGACGAACATTTCAACAAATTCCGAACCGGAAATATTGAAAAAAGGCACTCCAGCCTCGCCGGAAACAGCTCTGGCTAAAAGCGTTTTGCCCGTGCCCGGAGGACCGACCAGTAAAACGCCTTTGGGTATTTTTGCCCCCAAAGAAATGAATTTCTTCGGGTTCCTTAAAAATTCCACCACCTCACTTAATTCTTCCTTGGCTTCCCTGACACCGGCCACATCTTTAAAAGTTATTTTTTCCCTTAAATTCTGGTTGGTGATTTCCCGGGCGCGGCTTTGGCCGAACATCATAGCTTTGGAGTTTGCTCCCTGGACCTGCTTCATCATAATATAGATAAAAACTGCGATCAGCAGGAAAGGAATTAAAAACGGCAGTAAAGTGCCGACCCAGAACCCCAGGCCGCTTTCGCTTTTAACGCTTATATCCACCTTTTCTATTTTGTCAGCGGGAACATCATAATTTTTAAGCAAAGACGACAGCGATTCATTGCTTTCTTTCTGTATTTCCTGAACAGAGCCGTCTTTCAATTTAAGTTCAAGGCGGCTGCCCGAAATCTGAATCGATTCAATCTTTTCTTCATTTATAAGAGTTATCAGCGTAGAGATGTCGGATTCTTTGCTCTGTTCAAGTGGTGAGGCATAAATACTAAACAGCCCGGCTAAAACTAAAAAAATTATCAGAAAAATTAAAAATTTTTTTATTAAATCAGTCATAAAATTATTTTAATTATACTATTTTTTTAAAAGACAAACAAGATTTGGCATAAAAAACTCTTTCGGGGTAAAATGTATGATATGGAAGACAATAATAATCAAATTAAAATACAGCTTCAGGATAAGATTTTGAAATACATAATATTGCCCCTGATTCCGAAATTTATCAGGCCAAATCACATAACCATTTTCCGTTTTATCCTAACGCCTTTCGTCGTCTGGCTGTTTATTTCCGAAAAATATACCTCAGGCGCAATAGTATTCCTTATCACCTCCTTTTCCGACGCCGTTGACGGCAGTCTGGCCCGTACCCGCAACCAGATAACCGAGTGGGGCAAAACTTACGATCCTTTGGCAGACAAGCTGCTGACAAATTCATCGCTTCTCGTTTTGGGTATAAGTTATTTTTTTTGGACGACACTGGCTTTGATAGTAATTGACATGTCATTTATCTTTGCCGGCTGGATCTGGAAATACAGAGGAATTGAAATCAAAGCCAATGCCTGGGGTAAAGCAAAAATGAATTTTCAGGTGATCGGGCTGCTATTGCTGATTATTGCCATTGTCACCAGTTACACCCCTCTTTTCTATTTTTCAGTTATAGCTTTATATCTGGCATGTGTCTTTGCCATAGCCAGTTTTTATACTTACGGTATATAAAGTGGTAAAAATTATTTTGTTGCAAGCCGCCCTTTAGCGGTTTTTTTCGGGTTCAGATTTTTCCTTGGCGGAAATTTCTTTTTTCGCTTCGGCTGTTTCCGGCTGTTTGGCTGATTCCTTTTTCCTGGATTGTTTAAGACTTAACCCCAGCCGGTGATTGGCCGGCTCAATGGACAGAATTTTGAATTCCAAAATTTCTCCCGCTTTGGCCGCCTCGTCCGGATTGGTAATCGGTTTGTCCGAAAGTTCGGAAATGTGAGCCAGTCCGTGAATTTCAGAATCAAGTTCCACAAAGGCGCCGAAAGGATTTGTTTTGAGCACCTTTCCCTTTACCAGCTGGCCGACCTGGTACTTTTTCTCCACGTCCTTCCAGGGGTCCTGCTTTAATTTTTTAAACGACAAAAATATCTTTGAACCCTCAACGGCGATAATTTCAGCTTTAACTTTTTCACCCACTTTGAAATAATCACGCGGGTCGTCTATTCTCTGCCAGGCAAGTTCCGAAATATGAACCAACCCTTCAAGCTTGTCGCCGAATTCGACAAAAACCCCGAAATCAGTCACGGCTGTCACTTTGGTTTCAACGCTGTCGCCGACTTTATATTTAGCAATAATATCTTTCTGTTGTTCTTCCCAGACCGATTTTTCCGATACTATCAGTTTGTCTTCTTCCTGTTCAGCCGCAATTACTTTGACGTCGAAAGTCTGGCCGATATAACTTTTCAGCCGCTCCAAAATTTTATTTTTATCACCACCCGGTACCCGCGGATAATGTTCCGTTGATAACTGGGAAACGGGCAAAAACCCGGATACCTGGCCGACTTTAATCATTAAACCGCCTTTATTGGCGTCAGTTATTTTCGCCTTGGTAATTTCTCCCGACTCCTGAAGTTTTGCCAGATCTTCCCACATCTTCTGATGGCCGGCGAATCTGAAAGACAGTTCGATTTCACCGGTTTCATTTTCAAGTTCCAAAACAGTTGCTTCCACTTCATCGCCCGGTTTCAAATTCTTATACTGGGAGGAATCGTCAAAAAATTCGCGCCCCCTGACCACGCCGGTTGCTACGCCGTCGATGTCAACATGGGCTTCCGCTTTTGATATGGAAATTATCTTACCCTTGATTAAATCTCCGATTTTTGGAAACTTAAAAAATTCACCTTCTTCTAAAAGTTTTTTAAATTCGCTTTTTTTATCACCTGTCAATATTGATTTAATTTTGTTTTTTTTGTCGCTTTTTGCCTGCATACAATAAAAAAAATCACTTTAACCCGGTTTTCCTTTTTAAAAAACCAAGTCCCTTAAAAATATTCTAAATACGGTAAATTAAGGGTTTATTAGCTTATTAAATTAATCAAGTTCAAGCAAACATTATTATATAGGAAAGCAAAATTTATGTCAAGAATTTGTATAAGTCCACCTCATTTTGCACTCTTGAGGCAAATTAAAGTTATTAGGTTGGATCGACATAATGAATTGTAATGGTGAGAACTTGTTTTGAAAA
>QZIU01000020.1 GCA_003599625.1 Candidatus Parcubacteria bacterium | reverse complement strand
TACTATATATTATTGGATTTGCTTTATTTTGCAATGTTTAGATTTTATTGACTTTATTCTTATTTTAAACAAGAATTATCAAAACGCACCTTAACTTGCAAATATTCAAACATTTTAAAACCGAAAAGAGACCGTAATGAAAGAAACGATTTTTTTGCCAGAAACGATAATAGACGCGCATTGTCATGGAAGAGATATGAAACAAAAACACAAAACAACCGTGTCGCAAACTCTGAAGGAAGCGCTGAACGGAAACATAAGCACAACCGTCTTTATGCCCAATACGGAACCGCCGATAACCGACTTGAACACTCTAAGCCTTTATCTTGGGCTGATAGGCCAAGCCAGAATATCTCTGGCCTTGAAAAACAAACAATATCTTTATTTTGGAGTGACGGACGACAACTTATCGGTTTGCGACGACGCGTTGAAATGCGACAGTGTTGTCGGATTAAAGATTTACCCCAAAAAAGTCACCACGGGAGGCAACAGTATCGGAATTTCAAAAAAAGAAACTCTCAAAGAGGCTCTGAAGCTTGCCGCAACCCACGGAAAGGTTGTCGCTGTTCATTGCGACGACCCTGAAGTTATAGCAAACGAGGGGCACACCATAAAAGCGGAAGTTGCATACCTAAAAAAGGTGATTGGCTGTTTGCGGCAGGTCCCAAGAGCCAAAACGGTTATCTGCCATGTTTCCTGTCGAGACAGCGCCGAAATGATTTTGAAGGCGCAAAGAAAAGGGTTAAAGATAGGATTGGAAATTTGCCCGCATTATCTTTGGTTTGACAGCGATTACATTAGTCGGATTGAGGAGATGAATCCAGGTCTTGGGCTTTCTGATCTTTACCATTGTTACAACAAAATAAGAAGCCGAAACAACAGGCATTACTTGATCGCGCTTCTTAGAATGAACAATCCTTTGATTTTCATCGGCTCAGATAACGCTCCGCATTCCAAGACGGAAAAATTTCAGGAAAAACTGGGCGGATTGCCGACTAATCAGGAAATGGTGGCGGTTGTTGTGACCCTTGCTTTGAGACTCGGAATTTCCGAAGCTCATTTGGCGAATCTGCTTTGCCATAATACCGCAAACTTTCTCGGTATTCCCGTTTCAATTAAGACGCGGAAATATAAATTGGTTAAAAAAGCCGATGATATTGAGTACAACAACGGTACGGTCGTTAACCCATGGAACGGTTCGGAGCTTTATTTTCCGATCCCTGTAAATAACGAAAGGAAGAATTATGATCATTAAAGGAAAAATAATATCAAGAGTACTTATCTCCACCGCTCTTGGCATAAAAGGTAAGGGAATTTTTCCCAGAACTCTTATGCCGTCTTACCGAGGTTTGCTAAACGCCGCTAAAGAGACCAACACAACGGTCATAGGCAAATCTGTAACGAGATACCCCCGAAAGGGAAATTTTCGCCCAGCCCACCCTTTTACCTGGAGGTTCATTCAGAATCTGCCTAATGGCGGAATGTTGAATGCTTACGGTCTGACAAACCCGGGGGTGGATAAGCTCGGAAAATGGTTTAGAGGAAATAATAATCCAAGATACCCGGTGATGATACTGAGCCTCTACCCTGAATTTTCCAAAGGAACCGAGTTGGCAATCCAAGAAACCAAGGAATCAATCGACGCGTTGGATGAGATCGGCGAGCTGACCCTTGAACTGAATTTTTCCTGCCCCAATTCTCGAGAAAAAATAAAAAGTAATATCGAGAGTGGAGTAAAATGCGTGAAAGAAGTAAAAAAGGTTTTTCCTTTTTTAACTCTCATCGCCAAAGTCAGCATCGTCCACCCTTGCGAATTTTCTCAGGAATTGGAGAAAGCCGGTGTTGACGCGATCCATAGCGTCAACACAATACCTTTTGAAATGGTTTATCCCGGAAAGATATCGCCTATGGCCGATGTCGGCGGAGGAGGAGTCTCCGGCAAGCCGATTTTCAAAGCGGCCTTTGAGTATAACCGCGGTTTGCGGGAAAAAATTAAGATTCCATTGATTGTGGGTGGAGGAGTGAGTTGCAAGGAGGATGTTAATCAGTACTTCTCAATCGGGGCAGATGGGGTGACTATGTGCACGGTTGTTTTAAGGACTCCTAAAATGGCTCAAGAAATTATTGAGACATTTAACGTCTGAATCAAAAAAGGCTCGCTTTCAAAGGAGCCTTTTATTTTTGCCGATAAAATAAAAAAGTTTACACCTTTATTGCTATAGCTTAAGAAGTGTAAACTTACCAAGCCTATTGCTATCGAAAACAGATTGTGTTAAAATTTTTTTGTTGCTAACAATACATCGCGGGGTGGAGAAGTAGTATCTCACAAGGCTCATAACCTTGAGGCGCCGGTGCAATTCCGGCCCCCGCAACAAACTTACAATCGCCCGCAGAAAGAACTGTTTTGTCGCGAACAAAAAACCCGCCAATAAAAATTGGCGGGTAAGGCAATGGGTAAACTCGATTATTTTTCTACCGCCTTTGGCGGCATTTTTACAAAAATCATAGCCAGAACCAAGCCTCCAAAAACCACAAAGAGTATAAATGCCGTCACGAAAAAATCAATCAAAAAGTTTATTACTCCCTTTGATCCGCGAATAAATAACTTCATGGATTTCTCCTCTAAAAGATAGAACCGAAAATAAAGAGCCTCTGACCTATTCTTAGCAGATAAAGAGATAACTCGTCAAGCTGCCGACTGCGTCACTACCGAAGCCGCGATGAAGCCTTTGGCGAATCCAGACTCGGACTTTGTCACGCCGTAGCTATGCGAAGCTCGACTCCGTTCTTTCGAGCTTCGTCGTAGCGAGGCGGACCCGACCGGATTTGAACCGGCGGTCTTCCCCGTGACAGGGGGACGTGTTAACCGGGCTACACCACGGGTCCGTGAATATTAAATTAAACCTGCCGACGGGAGGGATCGAACCTCCGACCTTGGGCTTATGAGTCCCACGCTCTAACCAACTGAGCTACGTCGGCGCAACGCAAACAATACCCTATCGGCCATTACAATATAAACATTTTATGGAATTTAATCAAGTTCCCTTATTTTCCGGTTTTTTACAAATACTTCAACTCCTTTAAGCCTTTTTCGTATTTGGCCAGAGTCTCGGCCGCCTCTTCATTGGAAATTTTGAACTCCGCTCCTTCTCTGGCAATTCTTGATCTGACCTTGTAAGCCTCCCAGACATCCTGCATGCTCTCAAAATCGCCAGGTTCGATAAACTTCAGTTTTTCTGCGAGGCCGTCTCCTTTTATCCCGATCTTGGCAAAAATATCATCCAAAATGCCATCGGCCATCACTATGGCTTCTTTCCAATCCTCCTCGTTTTCCGATTTAAGTTTTTCCTTGATCTGTTTCCACTTATTCGAGCGATCTTTCGGAAGCTTCTCATCTTCCTTGAACTTGACCATCTGGTATATTCTTCTCCTATGCTTCATGTGCCAAATTTTGAAAGCCACGACCCCGAGCATTACGGCTAAAAATCCGGCGAACGCGAGGAGGTAAGTTTGGACGGAAAGACTGATGATGAACAAAAAGACTTTTTTGATCAGAAACAAAATAAACCGGATAAGATCCAGCAATAAAGCAAACAAATACTCGAGATTAAGAAATCTTGGATCCCGGGAAAGTATGCTCATACTTTTTGGCCGCTTCGAATAATAATTTTTCGCCGAAGGCGGGCGCGGTGAAATGCAAACCGATGGGCATTCCCCCTTCCCCCTTGAGGCCGGAAGGGATCGACATGGCCGGAAGACCGGCGATCTTCGCCGGGGCGGTAAAAATATCTTCAAGATACATCTTCAAAGGATCGTTGATCCTCTCGCCGATCTTAAAGGCTACGGAAGGAGAAGTTGGGCTGGCAATAAGATCGATGCCGCTTTTGGTAAAAGCTTTTTCAAAGTCTTGTTTTATCAACCCCCTGACCTTCTGCGCTTTGGCGTAATAAGCATCGTAATATCCGGCAGACAAGACGTAAGTTCCGAGCATTATTCTTCTTCTGACCTCCATGCCAAATCCGATTTCCCGCGTCTTCATATAATCTTCCGTCAAAGTTTTACCCTCTTTGAATTGCCCATATCGAATGCCGTCAAATCTGGCCATATTGGAAGAGACTTCCGCCGGCACCAGAATGTAATAACAGGAAACCGAATATTTGATATTCGGCAATTCGATTTCCGCGACTTCCCAACCCAGATCATTGGCGAAGATTTTGGCCGCGCGCTCCATCGCTTCGTTTATTTCTTTATCTACTCCGTTCTTGTCGTATTTTAAGATCCCGACTCTTATCCTTCCCTTCTCGACTCTTTCTTTGACTTTGGAATGCCTTTCATCCGCTGTCGTCGAATCCATCTCGTCTCTTCCTTTTATAACATCAAAAATGATCTCGGCATCTTCCACGTTTTTTGTCATCGGCCCGATCTGATCGAAAGAAGAGGCCATGGCTATCAGGCCGTTCCTGGAAACGGCGCCGTAAGTAGGATTCAGTCCAGTGATGCCGCAAAAAGCGGCAGGCTGCCTGATGGAACCGCCGGTATCCGAACCCAGAGCCGCCACGCAGGAATCCATTGCCACCGCCGCCGCGATCCCTCCGGAAGAACCGCCCGGAACCCGGCTCGGATCAAGCGGGTTTTTGGTCGGACCGAATGCCGATGTCTCGGTGGAAGCGCCCATGGCAAATTCATCCATATTGGTTCTTCCAAGGAATATGGCCCCGGCCTCTTTTAATTTTCCAACCGCCGTAGCATCATAAACAGCTTTATAATTTTGGAGCATCTTGGAACCGGCGGAACAAGTTTTCCCTTCGATCAGAATATTGTCTTTTACCGCCAAGGGAATGCCAAGGAGCGGTTTATCGCCGCCTTTGGCAATTATTTCATCCGCCTTTTCCGCTTGACTGGCGGCATCATCATACACTTCCAAATAAGCGTTAATATCTTTGTTTCTGTCTTTGATAACCTTCAAGTAATGAGAAACAAGCTCCCCGGCGGAGATCTCCTTATTAAGCAACAACTCTTTTGCTTTAACTATGGTTAGATTCGACAGCTTGGACATATAGTGTTTAACTCAAAAGTTAAAACGACAACTTAAAACTTTTTACTTTTTTAGTTTAAAGTTTTGCCTTGTAGTTTTGAGCTTTGCGTTTTGAACTTTGAGTTTGCGCTACTCAAACACATGTTTGACCTTTATATAATCATCCTCTCTCAAGAGAGAGGAATTCAAAAGCTTTTCCGCGTGACTGCCCGCCTCATGCGCGCTGCCGTCCTCTCTCATTACATTTTTATTGGTATCTTCTTTAATCTCTATGTTGCTCGTATCGGCTTCATTCAAAGCGGAGATATAACCCAAAATCGCCTCAAAATCCTTTTGAAGTTTTTGTTTTTCTTCGGAGTTAATGTTTATCCTGGCTAGCTTGGCCAATTTTTCCACGTCAATCATATACTGATTCTGCCCTACTCTTGGCCTAAAATCAAACTCGATCTATTTTAAAAACTCTCTGACGATCTTGTTTACCAGCGCGCCGTCGGCTTTGCCCTTCACCTGCGGCATCAAAACGGCCATTACTTTCCCGATCTCCTTTTCCCCTTTGGCTCCGGATTGTTCAACGGCAGTCTTCACCAACTCTCTTACTTTTTCTTCGGAAAGCTGCTCGGGCATGTAAGACATAAGGATGGCCAGCTCGGCTTTCTCCCTCTCGGCCAATTCCGGCCTTCCGGCTTTTTCGAAAGCATCCGCGGAATCTTTTCTTTTTTTCGCTTCCCGCGAGATAACTTCGATAACTTCTTCGTCATTTAAAACAGCTTTGGAATCCACATCAACCGTTTCCCCCGCTTTCATCAATTTCGCCCTTTTGTTTATCTCGGCGTTGCCGATCTCGGCATTGACCATTTTCAAAACGGAAAGCTTAACTTCCTCCTTCGCCTTAAAGGCCTCTTTAAATTCACCTTTGATTTTTTCTTTTAACGTCATGTTATGATATTAGCATGGCGATGAGATTAGGCAAATATTTGATCTTGACGACCGCCTTGATTCTGGCCGCGATGCCTGCCGCGCGGGAACTTTCCATTTTCGACGGCGAAAAATTCAGCTATGTCTCCGAGCGATCCGGATCTCGCGGCGAAGAAACAACGCTCCTCTTTGTCGGCGACATAATGATGAGCCGGGCCGTGGAAAAATCAGTCATCAATAAAAGAAAAGGCGATTTTAATTTTCTTTTCGAAAAAGCGGGATTTATCAAGGAAGCCGACCTTGCCTTCGGAAATTTGGAAGGACCCGTTTCCGATAAGGGCAAAGATATCGGCAATCTTTATTCTTTTCGAATGAGACCGGAAAGTCTTGATGCGGCCAAAGATGCCGGCTTCGACGCTTTTTCCATAGCCAACAACCATATGGCCGACTGGGGACCGGAAGCTTTTACCGATACGGTCGAACGCCTCAAAGAGAAAGGGATTTTATTCCCGGGCGGAGGCGCCAATCGCAAGGAAGCAGTTTTTCCGCAAGTAAAAAAAGTAAACGGATTAAGCATCGGATTTCTGGCTTTCAGCGACAAAGGTCCGCGCTGGTTGGAGGCCGGGGAAGAAAAACCGGGAATTTTGACCGTCAAGGAAGATTTTGCCGACATTGTGGCAAAATCCGCGGAGAAAACGGATGTCCTGATCGTCTCCTTCCATTTCGGAGAAGAGTATGAATCAAAACACAACAGCAGGCAGGAATTTCTGGCCCGGTCGGCGATAGACAACGGCGCAAAAATCGTGATCGGCCATCACCCCCATGTGATTCAAGATACGGAATTTTACAAAGACGGCTTTATCGCCTACAGCCTGGGCAACTTTATCTTCGATCAAACTTTTTCGGAAGAGACAATGACGGGAATGGCTCTCCATATCACTTTAAACAGCTCTGGCGCGATAAAGTTCGCGAAGCAAACCGAGATTAAAATAAACCGGGACTTCCAACCGGAACTTGAGCCGGGAGGGTCCGAATGATCCGGCTTGGGCTCAAATAAAAAGAGGCAACCGTTTTAAACGATTGCCTCTATGATACTGCGACATTTGCCTAACGACTATATCTAGAAAAGACATAGTCGTTTGTTCTTTGGGGTAGATGACAATTATAGCATCCGGTTACCGGATCTACTTCCGGCTTCTCCCGGAATGTTACGCCATCCAAGGCCATGAATCTCCACCCGCCGGTTTCAACGGCTGAGGAATCGCGCACCATCACGGCGAGCCATATGGTTTTATCCATAGTGATCTCGCTTCCAGCTGAATCGCTCACTTCTTCCATCCCGTTGAATTCCAAAACCAAGACGCTTCCTTGCAGATAAGCAGAGCCGGTTTTATAGGCAGGGAGAGCCGTGTCATTTACCAAGACCCTCAAAAAGCCATAGAAAGGACTTTTCGAGTTTGACACCACCTTGGAAAAAGTATTGGCCCAATCGCTATACCCAATGAGAAAATCGGGCTCATGATAGGAAACTTTGCTTTGAGCGATCGCAGGTGATTGCGCGCTTGGTGTTGACGCGCAGCCCGTAATCCCAAGAAACACAGCAAACAGAATCGCGCTTCCGAAAAAGTTTTTTAGCTTCACTAAATTTCTCCTTCCAAAAATTTTTTAAATAAATTAAAAAAAAGAAAAACTTAAATACTCTCCATGGTTCATGGGTTCATGCGAAAACCTCCTTTCTGAATTTTTATAAAGTTCAAGAGATATGATTCCGTAATCATGAAAGCAAATATATCAGCTCTTGTCAAGGGCAAGAAAATGGCCGACCGCCCCCCGGCTTGCAATCATAAATCAATATGCTACGAATGTACCAGACCGCATCTTAAAATATTTCTTAAAATATGACACGAAAGGAGAAGCAAATGTTGGACAGATATACCATTGAACCAATGATGACCCTGTTTAGCGAAGAAAGCAAATTCAAACTTTGGCTTGAGGTGGAGCTGGCTGTCTTAAAGGCGAAAGTTAAAATGAACATTTTGCCCGCTGAGACTTACGAAAAAATAAAAACCTCCGCTTCTTTCGACCTGAAAAGGATCAAGGATCTGGAGGAAATTTATCAGCACGACATGATCGCTTTCATTGTTTCCGTTCAGGAAAGCCTTGAGACGGCGGGACATGGGGACGCAAAGGAAGAACTTCATAAAGGAATCACTTCTTATGACATAGAAGACCCGGCCATGATTTTGCTTATCAGAAAAGCTCTGAACGAAATCATCCAGGAATTGGAGGGGTTGATACGAACAACGGCAAACAAAGCGCTGGAGCATAAATGGACATTCATGATGGCGCGAACCCACGGTCAGTTCGCCGAGCCGAGCACCTTCGGTCATCTGCTGAAAGTCGCCCAGGCCGAATTTGAGCGAAGCTTAGCAAGGCTGAGGATAGTGTTGAACAATGACCTGATCGAAGGAAAAATTTCCGGAGCTGTCGGAGTTTACGGAGGAATTGATCCGATGCTGGAAAAGCTGGCTCTGGAAGAGCTCGGACTGATTCCGGCCAAAGCCGAAACCCAAATACTTCAAAGAGACAGGCACGCCAGTCTTTTGTCGAACTTGGCCATTCTTGGAGGCTCTATCGAGAGATCATGCCGAACCTTCTGGGAAATGATGCGAAGCGATGTTGGAGAACTGCAAGAGCCTCGAAAATCAACTCAGAGAGGATCGTCCGCGATGCCGCAAAAGAGAAATCCCATACTGACAGAAAGGCTTTTGGGCTTGCCAAGACTGCTTAGGGCGTACGCGCATGCCGCCATGGAAAATATCGCAACGCCCGAAGGAAGGGACATATCCCAGTCTTCGGTCGAGAGGCACATCATTCCGGATTCTTTGTCGCTGACTCACTACATGATCATCAAGTTCAAAGGATTGGTTCAAAAATTAGTCGTATTTCCGGAAAAAATGTTTGATAAAATAATCAAAGATTCGATGGGAACATGGGCGGCTCAAAGAGTGAGAATGGCATTGATGGATTCCGGCATCCCGTACGATGAAGCGTATCAATTTACCCAAAAGATGTCCTTTCTCGCGATGGACGAAAAAGTTCATCTTTTCAAAATTCTAAAAAAACAATCCCATAGCATTTCTTCCAGGGAAAAAAGAACCGCGAAAGAAATAATCGGCCTGCAAAAATTGCAGACATGTTTTAATCCGATAGAGTATGTCCGGGTTGGGATAGAGAAAATATTCCAACAGTAAACTCAACAAACCAACAGTAAACTCAACAAACCAACAGTAAACTCAACAAACCAACAGTAAACTCAACAAACTAAAAGCCGTCCCGTTTAAAGCGGGACGGCTTTTTAAAATTATCTATCTTCCAGCATATCCGTGATAAGATCGGACATTCCTTTGCTTGGCCTGAGCAACCGGAGCAGGTTTGCGACATTATTTTCCGGCTCAGAAAAAGATTGCGGCTCTTGCTCTTGAACCTGCTCTTCCGCAGGCTGCTCGCGATATCCATCCGGCACGCCTTCAAAGTTCTGATGCATCATTTCTCGGTCATAGTGATTCTCAAACTCTCCCCGCCTGTCAAAACCTTCCATTGGACGATCTTCAAAACTTTCCGGCTGCCTCATCATTTGCTGGAAACATTCCCCGATCACCTGCCCCATCTCGCCAGTCATCTCGATGTTCCCCGAGCGGGCCTTTTCCGGGAAATCAGCGCCAAGCTTCTCTTCCAAGCAACTGATAACCTCCGGCGAAACATTACTCATGCTTTCCTGTATACGTTTCTTGTCTTCTTCCCTCCTCTTGCCATTTTCCTCCATCATCCTCAGTTCTCCCTCGGGTATTAATCCATGCTCTTTGGCGAATTCAAAACAAACTTGCTGATTTTTGGGATCTTCGCAAAAAGTCTCGCATTGTTTTCCTCTGCATCCTCCGGGACCCACTCCCCCGGTCTTTCTCATCATCTCAGCCTCTTCGGCAGAAATGAATCCGGCAGCTTCCGCAAAAGCAAAACATTTTTCAAAATTTTCTTCTTTGCTGCAATAAATATCGCATTCTTTTTCCCCGCGGCATTTTGGCGGCTCTATCCCTTTTTCTATGGCCTTGAGCGCCATTTTTGACTCCTTCATTTCCTTCTCAGACATAAAACCGGCAGCCTCGGCGAAAGCGATGCACTCCTTCATATTCTTCATATCGGAGCAAAAGGTTTCGCATTTTTCTTTGCTGGTGCAACCCCCCGGCATGACGGCTCCTTTCTTCAAAGCGGCTTGTATTTGTTTAGCCTCTTTCAACTCCTCTTCAGGCATGAAGCCGTGCTTCTCGGCGAAAGCGACGCACTCGTCAATATGGTTCACGTTGTTGCAATACTGCTCGCAGGAACTGTGTCCGGTACAGCCGCCGGGTCCCGTTCCTATCTCGGCGAATTTTTTGGCCGACTTTACTTCCTCCGACGACATGAGGTTGTGCTTCTCGGCGAAAGCGACGCAAGCGATCATATTTTCTTCCGCGTCGCAATATGTCATACATTCCTCTTTATCGGCGCAACTGCCCAATTCGCTTACAGGATAGACAATGTCGTCCTGATTAGAGGCAGCGGCAATGGCCAAGCTGAGAGATCCGGCAAGGCAAAGCCCAAGAACCAGAAATAATATTTTTTTACCGCTAAACATAAATATGAAAAATTAAAAAATAATACCCGTTATTTAAACGGGTTCTTATAAACGTCTTTAAAAGGATTGGTTTTATCCAAAGGGTTGACGGAAGGAACGTTGGCTACAGGACTTTGCCCTTCTTCGCTTGAGACAGAATCGGAATCCTCCGCCAAGTTCTCTTGCTGTTCGACCATCTGAGAAAGGTCTCCTGATTTAATTGAATAATAATAATAAATTCCTCCGAGGACTGCCGCCAGAATAATTATGACAATAATAAGCTTTTTCATAATACCTACATTCTACACCATCAAAAAATATATTAAAGCAAAGTTATCCACAGGATTATTTATCATACCGGAAGGCGGGTTTCCCTTTATTACGATTACTGGAAGCAACGAAGTGGTGGATGAAACGGCGAAGCATCAAACGGTTAGTTCAACATCCAAATCGAGTAGTTGAGATAAGCGGCAAAGCTGACCCAAAGAATGTACGGCGCAAGAAGCCAGGCAGCCGGTTTGGAGATTTTTGCAAAGGCAATAATGGTCGCAAGGATAGCGAGCCAAAGGAAAATAATCTCAATAAATGCTCCACCTGGAGAATGTAGGCCGAAAAAGATAATTGACCAAAGAGTATTGAGCGCCAATTGACCGAGGAATATGCCAAGAGCGATTTTCACATCCCTTCTCTCCAGCCCCTTTTCCCATACCAGGAACGTCGCGATACCCATAAGCGCGAACAATATCGTCCATACCGGACCGAACACCCACGCCGGGGGATTCAGGGCCGGCTTCACTATTCCGGCATACCAGCCAGCAATGGAAGGCGTGGTAAAGACCGAGCCGATGATACCGGCAAGTTCCGAAACCCCGATAGCGATGATAAGTTTGAATGTGTTGTTGATTTTCATAATTATTTATTTTCCTTAGGGGGGGCTATGTATCTTTATTATTTAATAATTTCCCCACCTTCGCCGAGGCTTCGGATGTGGCTCGCCCTGCTCAACGATTTTCGAACGTTTGACTGGGCGGAGGAGTACAAATATCCTACTGTGGTTTTGGATCAGATGAAAGGATTACTGGCCAAGTACGAGAACCTGTAACCCCCGATTTCCCACTTGGTTGCCCCTGTGGCGAGCTTTGTGCCAAGAGTAAGAACTTTGCACTAATTGAGACACTGACGAGCCGTAAAACCAAATTTGAACCCTTGGGACGATTTGCTTAATTTTTCTTAAGACAGTTGTTGCATGTACCGAAAAGCTCCACTGCATGACTCTCTATGGCCTTAAAGGACTTGGATTTTACCAATGCCAGCTTTTCAAGATTAGCTCCGCAGATGTCTACATCCTCAACGTAGTTACATTTTTTGCAGATGACATGGTGATGATGGGGAGCATCAATAAGAGACTCGTAGCGAATCGAGCGATCATTAAAATTGAGGGCCCGAGCGATCTTTTCTTCCACAAAAGATTGAATCGTTCGGTAAAGGGTTGTTTGATCCAAATTGTTTTTAAGTTTCTTTGAAATTTCCGCAATAGTAAGCGGTTGATCAGCTTTAAAGAGCGCCTCCAGTATGGCAATCTTGCCGGGGGTTGCTCTGAAACCCGCCTCTCGGAGAATTTCATTCAGTGGGCTTTTGCCTGTCTTTTTCATACACTCAAAGTATCACAAATGCAACTAACTTGCAATTAATTTTGCAATGGTATATTCTGTAATTGCAACTAAAACCACTTTCGCCTAAAGGCGAAAGGTTTACCAACTGATTTGCTAAAGCAAATCTTAGGCTGATTACGTGTCGATGATTGTGAAATTGTCTCC
>QZIU01000014.1 GCA_003599625.1 Candidatus Parcubacteria bacterium | reverse complement strand
AAATGCCGTTTATTTTCAGTTCGACAAATTTCATTTCCGGAACGACCAGGCCGAATTTTTTTGCCCGGTAATTATTAAGATATTCTGCTACAAATTCCCGGTCTGAAGGAATAATTAAATCAATTTGTTTTTCACCAAATAAATTTTCCTCTTCAAATTTGATCCTCCATGATTTTTTCTTATATCCCCAGTGGTTGGAACAGTCCCCCCTTGGTTTTATTGAAGCTTTAAAATTTTTGCCATCGGTGATGAACTCAACATCAACATATCTGTCAGCATCTTCCGGCATGCAGTTGCAGCAATAGCCGATACTGGTTTCTTCATAAATCTTGTTTAACTTGTCCCTGTCAATTATAATTTCATATGCAGAAAGTTTTGATTTTCCAAAACTTAATGGTAAAAAATAAAGATCAAGTATTTTTGGAATGTAATTAACAAATGAAAACCTGGTAGATTTATAAGCGATTGCCTCGTCTCTTCCGGTGTATTCAAACCAGAACAATGCCACGGAACTGACTGCAACTGCCACTACTATAATAAAAGCAATAACCATCCGCCTTTTCCAGATTCTTGTTATATTCATTTTTTCTAAAATTGTTCCTATTTTTTTAAACATAACCTATTTAATTAAATTCAAAAACCAACTTTTTGTCGTTGAAAATGAAGCCTTTTGGTTTAAGTCTACACTATTATCTGAAATCAAAGCAACTTCGGCATTTTTTAAAATTTCTTCTGCGATATCAGGGTTATAACCAAGAATATATTTAACATTATATAAACCAAAAACTTCTTTAAGCTTATTTTCTGTTATTAATTTTTTAACAGTTTCATCCCGCAAAACAATAATTGATTTTCTTGTGGCAAAATTTAGATTAAAAGCATTATTTGCATCAAGGGGTAAGGCAATCACTTCCTCTGGTGCTATATCAAATTCTTTAACCTTGTTAGAATAATATTCCACTATAGGAACTGTGCTTTTATTATAGACCATACTTAACATTATATGACCGCTTAATATTAAATTGTAAACAATGAAAACGGCAAACAATACTGTAGCCAATCTCCTATAATTGTTGTTAAAAATCTTTTCACTAAAAGTTTCGGAAACAAAGTCCATACCTAAAGCAATGCCGATGCCGACGGCAAAACCAAAATCCATAAGGTGATTCCTTCCGGCCAAGTTTACAAATGCCAATAAAAAGAGGCTCCCCAAAATCCAGGAGCTAAAAAATTTAAACCAAAAATTATTTCTTGTTTTTAAAACATAGAAACCGGCTGCCATCAGCATAAATATCAACGGACCCCCCATTTCGCTTATTGAAAAAAAACGGAACAAATGCCTTAAAAATAAAGGCATAGCAATAGATATTCTTTCTCCGAGACCAACAGACTTAAACCCCATATTCTGCATGACTTTACCCGCCCCCAAACCCTTCATCAGATCATCTGAATCATTTGCCAAATATTGAGCCAAATAAGGTTCCCTGTCGTAATAATAAGTATACGGGTCTGGAAATAAATGAGCATAATAGCTGTAATCAGCAGATTTTAAAGATTCATTTTCACCTGTAAAAAATAAAAGGTAAGTGTTCTTACCCGATAAAAAATCCGGTAGCCATAATATTCCAAGAATTGCCGCTATTGGAATAAATATTAACAATAATCTTTTAAACTGCCTTTGAGCGACCAAAAACAATAACAAGATGGGATAAATTAAAAATAAAGCTTCACGGCTAAGGCCCACCAAAGCCAAACTGATGCCTGACAATATAAGATAAGCCCTGTCCCGATTTTTTAATGGCCCAGCCCCACCTTTTTTATTTGCCAAGACAAAAAATAGAAAAAATAAGGCAAGAAAAACAAAAGAAAATTCATAACCAACCATATATTGAGGTAAAAACCAGGTTGACGGAAAAAAGATATAGAATGCTGAAAAAAGAACCGCTATTTTTAAATTAAATAAAATATAAACAGCAAGTGCTGAAATAACCAAGGACAGGGCCAATATCATTGAATTTGCCAAAACGATTTGATTGTTATTATGCAAAGGAAAAAATTTCAACAAATAAGAATATAAAATTGTTCCTAAACGATTGCCGTAGAAGGATTCCTGCGAATCAGACAGTATTAATTCCGGGGCTAAAATAACATTTTGCTCATTTTCGGTAGCATAAATGCCTGTCTCGGCATAATTCCTGGCCCTGACTAAGGCATGGCTGCCAACTGTCGTTGAATTATACCCCTTAAATAACACGGGTAGATACCAAATAGCCACGGCCGCCAAAAAAACACTAAAAAATGTTAACGCCAAAAAGAATTTTTTCATCATAACTATTTATCCATTAAATTTGGTATTATATCTGAAATTAAAAGACCTGCCAAATACGCTTGCCCGGAATCTCTTCTGTGCCAGTTGTGAAAGTAACCGTCGCTTGAAGGATCATCTTTAAACCGATAAAGTTCATCTGTTAAGTCAAGTATTCGATCTTTATGCCTCATCTTCTCACGCAATCTGTCGGCTAAGAGATTTGCTTTAAATTCACCTTTTATTCTATCAACATCCAACATAGCAAAGGATAAAAATTTATCCAAAGTCATATTATGTGTATATGCCACCATTTCAGAAAATTTTTATTATTTTTATAAATATTTAAATTTCCGTTTAATGCATAAGTTTCTCCCGATATAACAGGTGGATCTTTCTGAGGATCAACTACGTATATAAAATCATCAATATCATATTTCCTGCTGTATTTGTCTATTACAAAATCAGCCATTGCTAAATTATAACCATCCGCTGTAAAGTTAAATACTTCTATTTTTTTATTGGGATTATTTTTATTCCATTCTTTTTCTAACAAACTAGTCGCAATATTTTCAAACTTTGAGTTTGTTCCCCGAAGATAATGCGAACCAACAAATGCGATTCTTTTCAAATTACTTGATTTCTTTAATCTATGTTCATAATCTCGAAATCCGTCATTATTTATTTTAAAAAGATTTTCCTTATAATAAAATTTTTTATTGGCAAATTGTGACCAGCCTATATCCTGTCGAAACTGTAACAAAACCCGGCTGTTATATTTTACTGCATTCAAATAAATTTCAAAACCAATAACCAAAAAAATTGCCATTACAATTATTTTCAAACTAAATGTTGCCGTCTTATTGAACCTTTTCATTATAAAGTGAAATTTTGCATTTAAAAAAGTGGATTATGCTCTGCTTTAACACAGAAAGAAAAAATTTTGGCCTTTTGCGTACTCTTTTCCAAAATACCGGTCGCAATAAATCAATAAAACTAAAGCCGTTAGCAACCTGAAGATAATGCCAAAAAACAGGCCTTATTTTTTTCTCATAAAAATTATAATACTCTTCTTTGCTTATATGTTCAGACAGCCACAACTTATCTTTATAGCCGCTTGTGGTTTTTATTAATAATTTGTCCCAGCTGATTTCGGCATCGGGATTTAAATATCCCTTGGAAACTGCATAATCCCAAATTCTTGTTCCTGGCAAAGGTGTAAGAATAAATATCTCTCCGATAGCCAAATGATTTTTTTTGATAAACTGATAAGTTTTTTCAAGGTCCTCCATGGTTTCATCCGGCGACCCTGCGATAAAGGCGCCGTAAACTTCCATTCCGTACTTTCGGCACAAATCATAAGCTCTTTGATTATTGGCGACGGAACATGTTTTATCCTTTAAATACTTCAAAATTCTGTCTGATCCGGATTCAAAACCGATAAAAACAATTTTCGTATTCATTTTTTTTAATAAAGGAGCGGTCTTTTCGGTAATCTGATTGGCCCTCAAATAACAAAAAAATGAGGCTTTCTTGTGGAATTTTTTTTCAATAATGAGCTGCACTATTTTTTTCAGCCTGTCAACGCTTACCAGAAACTGATCATCCATTATTTGTATAAAGTTACATTTATACCTGTTGATCAGCTCTTCTATTTCTTTAACAGCTCTTTTTGCGGAATGGGCACGGAAGCGGCTTAAGACATTTTCCTGGCAAAAAGCGCAGTTAAAAGGGCAACCGCGAGATGTCATCATCCCTGTTGAATTTAATATTTTGGTTGGGAATCCTCTAAAATTTACCGGGTAATAACCTTCAATATTCAACAAATCTCTTGCAGGCAAAGGCAAATCATCAATGTTCTTAATCGGTTCCCTCTTTTCATTTTGTACTATTTCTTCTCCTTTCCAATAAACTATCCCCTTTACCCTTTCTAATTCTTGTAGAGGAAATCTTTTGTATTTCACATATATATTAACCAATTCAGACATCGTTATTTCGCCTTCGCTGATAACACCGACATTAATTTCCTTCGGCAAACGTTTTGGCAAAGCTGTCATATGCGGTCCGCCCATTATCTGCGCAACCCCAGAATCCCTTTTTCTGACTCCTGCAATTACTTCCAGCAGCTTATCAAAACCGGGGGTAATTGAAAAATATCCTACAATATCTGCTTTTTCATCGGTTATCCTGTCAATTAAGTTGGGGCAAAATTTTCTTTGTAATATCTGAATGTCACAAATCCCGTTCTTTTCTCTCAAATAGGCGGCAATATATGCCAGTCCCAAGGAAGGAAAATTCCCGATGTAAGCATCAACGAGTATAATTTTTATTTTTTTACCCATAAAAATTAACTATCTTTTTAATCTGCCTTGCTAATGTAAATTTTTCTTTTATTAGTTTATTGCCTTCTCCTCCCATTCGCCTGCATATTTCAGGTGTACTTAAAAGCCTGGTAATTGCTTCTGATAATGCTTTGCTGTTTAAAGCATTTACTATCAAGCCAGTTTTTCCGTCATTTACTGCTTCCCTTGAACCGCCAAAACAGCTGGCAATAACAGGCTTTCTGCAAATCATCGCTTCCAGATTCACCGTCGGAAACGGATCTAGATAGGCGGAAGGGACAACCACGATATCACAAAGACCGTAATAGTTTTTCATTTCCGATCTTGGAACATGCCCGTTAAAAATTATTTTATCAGCAACATTCTTATCAACGGCATAATTTTTCATCTGTTCAGTATATGCCGATCTTTCCCCTAAAACCAGCATAATTGCACCAGGAATCTCGTTTCTAACCGTCTTCATCATATCAACCATCAGATGCCCACCTTTATTTCCGCTTAACCGCCCCGCAAAAAGAATAATTTTTTTATCTATTAATTTCTTTTGTTTTTTTAAAAAATTAACCTTTACTGGATCTACATCCCACTTTTCAATATCAAGGCCGTTGTGAACCACTTCAATATTTTTAATTTTGTTCTGCACGAGTGCTTTTTTTAACTCTTCGCTTACACAAAATATCTTATCGGCATATCTTAAATAGTGTCTGATAATGATATTTCTTAAAGGATTAAATGCCTTTTTATTGTACAAAATTTGATGCTTTAAAGTAAGATGGTAGTTAACATCTTTAATATTGTAAATGTTATATTTGGAATTGACAAAATGATTAAGCTTTACAGGACAAATTGTCATTACATCATGAGCGGTAAAAAAAACTTTTTTTGCATAGCTTCTGGCGATTTTGATTAGGGAAAAAGGCAATTGATAATATAAATCATTAAAATGGACTATTTCCGGTTTTTCCTTTTTTAAATAATTTACGAATTCTTTTTCAACCTTAAAGTTACGCAAGCAAATATACTGGCGGAATAGGTGCCGGCTATGGCTTATCTTTATTTTGCGGACGGATATGCCGCTATCGTTAAACCATCCTGAATCATTCTGATATGTACCGCAAAAAACTGACACGTCGTAGTTGTTTTTCTTTAATTCGACGGCCTGATCATAAGCGATGCCGACAGCCCCGCCCTCATCTCTTGAAAAAGTTATTGAAACTATGCTTACTTTCATGTTAATTATTTAAACTTTATTAAGATGCCTTCTTAAAAAAATTCCATTCACAAAAAAAGAAAATAAAGAAAAATAAACAATTAGTATGACCGTGCCGCTAAGTGGCGAAATAAGCAAAAGTACAAGCCTATAAATTATTAAACCAGAAATAATATTCACGACATTTACCATTATTACGGTTTTCATCTTATTTAAAGTGCGATATAAAGAGCCATAGCCCACCATAAATCCACTAAAAATTATACCCAGGCTTAAAGGATAAATAAATTTAATGCTGCTTGTAAACTGCTGTCCGTAAAAAATCTTTATAAAAACAGGCGCAAAAATCAGTGAAACCAATGTTAAAGCGGCGAAAGCAAAACCGGTATACAGGGAGGATTTGTAAAAATTGCTTTTTAAATCATGAAGGCCGAAAACTTTGGCTTTTGGCAGCTGGACTTGAAGCATCCTGGATATAGAGGACAAAAACATTTTCGGCAGTGCCAAAAAGCCTAATGCAATTTTTATCATAGCGACCTGCTCCGGGGTTCCTAAGGCACCCAAAAAAACTATCGGCAAAATGCTAAATAAATTTGAAATATTTTTATCAAGGGACACGGTAAAACCAAATTTGAAATATTTTAGAAATTTAATTTGATTGAAACTGCGATAAATATCCATAAAGGACGGCAGTAAACTATTGCGTTTATAAAAGTTAAAATAAATCCACAACGAAAAAACCATTAATATTATGGATGTGATAAACTGACCCCAAGCAATGCCCCATAACCCTGCCCCAAGCAGCACTAACAGAGCGCATAATCCGTTCAGAACTAGTTTATCAATGTTTTCAAGAACAGTAAGGTACTTGATTTTCCTCATAATTTGCAGCAGCACGACTAAAAGTGAAAAAAAAGTCCTGAAAATGACAGCCAAAAATATCAACCTTGCCAGCTCGCCAATTTCCGGCTGGTTATATAATATTCCTGCGAGCAAAGGGCCGATTATTATCGCCAGCAGACCGAGGGTTACTGATATTATCGCATTTACTTTTATAAAATAAACTATTAAACTTTTTATCTCCGCTTTGTCATTTTTTTCATAGGCTTCAGAGAGCAATGTTAAAGTTGTATAGCCTACGCCCCAGTCCATAAAAATGCCTACGAGACCTGTCAATGCAAAGATTAATGCATATTTCCCGTACATTTCAGCGCCGAAAATTCTTGCATATATTACTGAAGCAACAAAAGTCAAGCCGGTTCCAAAGAATGAACCGACTTGCAAAGTAAATACGTCTTTAATAAATTTAAGACCCCAGAGATAGTAAATTTTGCTTTTTACAGCCCCTATCATGAAAATTAATATTCAACGTCGTTTTTAGCGGTTATTAAGTTAACCTGCGATATACCATTTAATTTTTCAAGCTGGGCGATAAAATCAGAAAATTCCGTTTCATGAATAAATTTAATGCTGAATGTCAGCTGTAAAACATGGCCGTCATCAATAGTTTTGACATTTAATACATTGCTAAATTTCAAATACTTATTAAAAATTCCCTTATAAATATTTTCCTGCGCCACCCTGGTATCAAAACTAAAGGTCAAGATATAGCTGAATTTTCGTATTGAACCAAAATTCACCACATATAACATAAGGATTATTAAAAGCGAAATTATGGTAGTGGCGGCGGCAATAATATAGTTGTTGGTGCCTACGGCCATGCCAACAGCCAGTACCAAAAAAATGTATGCCATATCTTTGGTATCTTTAATGGCTGTCCTGAAACGAATAAGGGAAAAAGCGCCGAAAGCGCCGAAAGCTCTAGCAACATTGTTTCCTATTACCATCATTACTGCGGAGATTATCACGCCGGAAATTATCAGCATCATAACAAATGACTGCGAATAAGAAAGCCCCTTGTGCGTCCTTTGATAAACCACACTTATTACAATAGAAAGCAGGAAAGCGATAATTAAATTAAAAAACACTGTCCCTGCACCCAAAATTTCCGTTCCTCCAAAATTAAAACCTTCAAACATAAATTTTTTAAATAATTGGTTAAATTTGTATATTTAAAGCTGGATTATACACCTGGAAGATATTTTCGGCCAGGTCCGGTTTGCAGATTTCTAGACTGCGGCAATACTTTGAAAAAGGCCCTCGCTGTAAATTGTATTTTTGAATAATCTGGTGAAACCAAAAAGGCAAAATGTTATTAAACTTTACTTCCATAACTGCCATATAAGGAAGTACGCTATAACCCTCTTTTCTGTCATCTAACAATATGCTATTGTAAGTTACCAGGTCGTAATCTAACGTTACCCTAAATCCAGGATCACTTTTGGAAATCAACGGCTTTCTTTTATATATAACCATATTTTGCGGCACCATACCGTTATAATATTTCAGCCACAAAAAATTATTCAAAGTTTCCTGTTCATTTAAAGGCAAGGATTTTTTAATTTTGGCATCACACTCTAGCAGCTTTAGGCAATTTTCTTTACTTACAGCCAGCCTGTCTTTAACGACCACCGAGTCATATTTTTTCTTTATCTCCAAAAATACCGGGCTTGACGGGCATAACTTGGAATCATAAAACCGGATTCTTAGCTTTTTTCTGGTTCTTGTGCCGGACATATTTTGATAGTAGCAATCAAGGCCGACCGAATCATAATAAAGGCTTGAGACAAAATAGAAATGTTCCTTTTGGCTTCTGGCATAGGGATCCCACTCCATGTATTTTAAAAGCTCCGGTATAATTCCATCAATTAAATCTACCCGCATTTGGTACTTAAATTCAAATCTTTGGAAATGAAGCTTTATTTTAGCGGTATGTTCCATTTTAATAGTATATCTTTAAATCTCCTGGCCAGCCTGCCGTAAAATTTAGGATGTAAAAAATAAAATGCTCCTGCGGAATATCTAAACTTGTAATGCCAGCGGTAAATTTTAGCAAGCCAAGGCGGCTGTGAAACTCCGACTCGTCCCGCGAATTTTTCCAAATTCTCCCAATCAAATTCATATCCCTCCTGCCTAACTAACATCTTATACATTTTAGTCCCAAAATATGGAATTGGCAAGTTAGGCTCACACATGGTTTTTAAATTATTTTCAGCCAAAAATTTCTCGGTTTCAGCGATTGTTCTTCTATCCTCGCCGGGAAGGTTAAGTATGGAATAAATGCCCATATTGATATCATATCTGCGGCAGATGTTTACAGCTTCTTTAATCTGATCAACTGTAATTTTCTTTTCGGCCATATCCAAAACCTTTTGGGATCCTGATTCAAATCCGATATTAATTCTAACACAGCCCGACTCTTTCATTTTGCTTACAGTTTCATCATCCAAATCCCCCGCCCGGACATTACAGCCCCAGCTTACATTAATATTTTTTTCTTTTATCAAATAACAAATTCTTCTGACCCGGTCTTTGTTAATCAAGAATTCCCAATCCTGAAAATAAATTCCCTTAATGCCAAAATTGTTTTGTAAAAATTCCATTTCAGCAACAACGTTTTCAGGGCTTCTGGCTATATACAGTTTATCCATCATTGCCTTTAAACAATAAGTGCAATTAAACGGGCAGCCTCTTGAAGACAGCATTAGGGAAAACGGGCTTGGAATGTCGGGGAATGTATACCTATATTTTTCCATCGGTAAAAGATCGTAAGCCGGAAAAGGCAAGCTGTCTAAGTCGTTTATGCGTTCTGCATCCTTGTTATTTATAATTTTACCTTCTTTAACATATGAAATGCCGGAGATATTTTCCAGAGGCAGATTATTAGCCATAGCATTTATTAAATTTACCGCTATAATTTCAGGCTCTCCTCTTATGACATAGTCAATACTGCTTTTTTTTAAAATCCATTCAGGCATAACTGTTCCATGGGCGCCGGTTAAAATTGTATATTTTATATCAACGGAATCTATGGTTTTGATAATATTTTTAATCAGCAATTTTAAATGCGCGTGCGAAGGAACTTCCCATCTGTCCAGAGGCGTTGAAGTTAAAATTAAAACTTCGGGTAAAAATAGCTTTATTTCCTCAATAGTATCTTCCAGAGAAAGGCTTAAAGCGTTTGCATCTAATAATTTTATTTTGTGTTCTTTCCGCAGTAAGCTTGCCATATATGCCAAATCCAAAGGCTGCCGCTTTCTGGAAAGGCGTGACAATTTTCCTGAAAACAAAAATGGATTCAAAATAAATATTTTCATTTGGTTAAAAATACGTTAAATCCTGAAGTTTGATTTTTTGATGGCCAAATTTTATCCAGCAGCCGAGCGCATGGTGAAAATATTTTTCTGTATAAATTGACTGGAAATAAATTTGTCATGGTTTCAAAAAAACCGCGCACTTTACAAATTTCAATTTTTGAAAAATCCTTAAATAAGTATTTAACGCCATCACCGGTAAAGCGATAATAATCGCCATAATAACCTTTCTCCGCATGATACGGGTACAAAAACGGCAGTGACACCAAACATCGGCCCCCGGGTTTTAATATTCTCCTGATTTCCGACACTGCCTTAAAAGGATCGTCAATATGCTCTAAAACCGCACGGCAGATAACAGCATCAAAACTTTCATCTGGCAGAGGGATATTTTTTATGTCTCCTAAAATATCGGGGCTATAATCCTGAACATTATCCAAAGTTTTATAATCAATATCCTTAAATAATTTTTCGTACTCTTTCATTCCCTTCTGAAACCGCTTGCCGCCGCCAACGTCTAAAACCACTTTGGAATTTTCCGCAATTTCTTGGATTTTCTCCTCCCAAAATTTTGCCCATTTCATAGTTTTATGCCTGACCGAGCCAGAAAATAAAAAATAGCCTCGTTAATATTAAAATTATGCCTAACGCCTGATAAAGATTTATAGATTCCTTAAAAAAATAAAAATGAGCCTAAAATAACAAATACATATATTAAACTTGTCGCCGGGTAGGCTACAGAAAGCTTTACTTTTGACAGGGCGTACATTCATGCCAAAAGGATGAAGACGTAAAATACCAGGCCAAGCAGAAGATAAAAATCCAAAAACACTGCTTTAATGATTACATAAATCGTCTCCGGCTTAAGCTCCTGCGGTCCCAGGGCGACCATTCCTTTTTTTATCAAAAAATTCCCCGCTGCCGCGAAAAAAACAAAAAACAATAAACTAGATATGTTTGCATAATCTATTCTATAAATGTTAAAATCCTACCGGCTCTTTTTTCCCAGGTATATTTTTGGACATCATTATAGGCTTGAAAAACCTTCTTGGATGTTAGCTCTCTGCCAGCTAACGCTTTTTTTATCCCTGAAGCCAGGGATTCCGGATCATCAGGTCTTACTAGGACTGAATTACTTTTATTTAAAATTTCCCTTATTGATGGCAGATCGGATGCGACAATGGGAATTTTCGCGGCCATATATTCAAACAGCTTCATCGGGGAAGTATAAAATTTTGAAATATCACTTTGTGCTGAATTCGGCAAAACCGCCACATCAGCAGCTTTTAGGTAAAAGGGGATTTCTGTCGGCTGCTTATGCCCTAAAAGCAGGATGTTCTTCAAATTTTTATCTTTTATAAAATCCTTCAATCTATCTACATCATATTCCATTCCCCCGACAAAAACAATTAAATCATCGTCCGTTAAAAATTTTAAGGTTTCAGATAAAATATAAACTCCTTTCCATTTAAAAAGCTGGCCGCAGTAAATAATTATATTTTTGTTTCGGGGCAAATGCAGTTTATTTCTGCATTCCATTTTACTTAAATCAACGCTGAATTGCTGAAGGTCTATGCCGTCGGAATTGATTTGAATTTTTACAGGGTCAATATTTAATTTTTTTATCAAAAGGCCCTTTAAATATTCCGTTATCACAATAATTTTTTTTGTTCTTCTAAACAAAAATTTGTATAAAAAAAGCTTTGAATTTGGAAAAGTGTGCAGCTCCAAAAAAACATTTTTTTTAAATAATGAGATTAAAAATAAAGAAAATTCATCCCGAGAATAGATTATATCGGCATCATTTGCCAGCAGATAGACAAATGACGATAATGCAAAAGATGTATTCTGAACCAGCACGCTCAAACCTTTAAAAGATCTGCCCATAGCTACGATGTCTAAAAGCCACAATTTTTTAATGGAAAATCTGTTTTTAATTCCATAATAATCAAACGGATCAAAATTTTCCAGCTGATTTTCTTTCCTTTTGGCGACTACCAATTCAATATCTGCTCCGACATTTTTAAAAGCCTCACACATTTTCATAATCTGAACGCCATGAGCTTTTTCAGTGGGAATTCTCGCATTAGCAAGATAAATAATTTTCATACCCTGCCTCCCAATGAAAAATTGAATCCTGCCTTATTCAGAAAATATTTAAACAGCCTTTTTATCTTGAATAGAAAATAATCTGCTCTTTCCAGTTTATTCGGCAAAATGAAAAAAAGTTTGATGAATAAAAAAGGGTGAAGGAGATTCTTCCACTTAATCCCCTCGAACAATTCCACGCGCCACTTGGAAAACCAAATATCGAGATCTTTAACCTCGGACCTGTTGAATTTTTCAGTCGGCTTGTGGAAAGTAACATTTTTGTAATCATCAAGTGTTATTTCGCCCGGCTGATAATAATTATCATATAGATATGTCCCGGGCAAAGGAGTAAAAATCCCAAAAGCGTACCAACTTGGTCTTATTTCTTTGGCG
>QZIU01000023.1 GCA_003599625.1 Candidatus Parcubacteria bacterium | reverse complement strand
TGTTTTTCATAATGCCATCATTTTACCAAAAAAACGGAATTTAGCGGAGAAAAGTTCAAAAATAATTGAAATTTTAAAGTTAATTATTCAACAAAGCCGAATAATACGCCAAATGTTTTTCACCGCGATCTATGCCGATAAAGCAGACATCATCTTTGCTCTTAATCATTTTTTGATTTAATTCCTTATTCAATTCTGATCCTTTTGCCCCAAAATTCAAAATTATTGGACAGTGAAAAGTCAATCTTTCTTTAGTAAAACGATAATTTTTATAAATATTTCTGCCACTCTTGTCTTTTGATTTTAACTTTTCTTTTTGCTTCTCAGATAATGCAGAGCGATAAAAAATCTCCGCATTTGCTCCAAGTTTTGGCTTATTTAATATTTTACCAAAAACCGCGTTCCAATAAATCGTATGTAGATTTTGATTCCCTTTTATGACGGTTTTCCTTTTTCGCTCTTTTGTTTTTTTATCTATATAATAACCATTGTCATTATTGCAAATTTCAAAAAGATAAATCCTTCCTTCCTCAACAAGTTTGTCTAATTTTGTTTTATTTATATCAACAAAATCAAGTTTCTGTGTTTTTTCTTCTATTTCATCATAAAATTCTGCGATATTCTTGTATGTTTCAGTCTCAGAAAAATTATCAAAATCATAATCCTTCCAATCGGCATATTTTCTAAGCGCCTCTTTGTACCAATTTATTAATTTTGCCAATAAAACTTTGTTGACAAATTTTATATTTGAAATTTCACCATTTTTATCTTTTTTAATCTCATAAAAATAATCCTTCTCTGAAAACCTTGTTAAGTCTAACTTTTTAGCATCGTCTCCTTTTATCTCTTGGACTTGCCAATCTCTGCTTTCTTTTAATTTACGAATTTCTTCACTCCCTCCAACATCTTTGAAATTTGCTTTTGCAAACATTATTCTTGGGAGTTGCCGCTTAATATCTCCAATCTGTCGGAAAAACATTTTTTGCCAACCCTCATTATCTTTTGCATATAATTCAGCATTAGAGGCACCAAAAATATCCTTATTGTCCTTATTTAAAACAGCAAGATATTTTTGGTGCTTGCTATCTTGTAAGATAATGCATCTATATTCTGTTTCCTTTGTTTCGCTCCAGCCTTTTGCTAAAACTCCATTCTCAAAATTCAGCTTCAATTTATTTATCCCCGCCGTCGGTTTTTTCGTTAAAAAATTTCTGATAATATCATAATTATCAGTCGGATTTTCCTTGAACAAAATATCATTCAAAGGTTCGGAAATTTCAGTATTGAGTTGATTCCCCTTTATTTTATTTTCACGAACTTTAAAGTATTTCAAAATCTGATTTGAAAATAACAAACTATCAAGCCAGTTTTTGATTTGCTGTGCATTGTCGTCTTTTTTGGGATCTATAATTTGCAAAACTTTATCTCTCTCAATCTCAAAGAGATTTTTATTTGCTTCAATATCGGCAAAAATCATCCGCAAAAGTTTTTGCGAGTTTTTTAAATTTGAGTTTTTGATTTCTTGTTTTTTGTCATTGTTTTCTTTGAAAGTTTCTTTAAATTCAATGGCTTCGCAATCTAAAACTTCAAACAAATCAGACAATTCAACAACTTGAGGTGTTTTTATTTCATCTTTTTCTTTTTTAAAAACTTTGGCATTTCTCAAGAGCTCTTTTACGCTTGACCAATTAGCAAAATACTTAGCAGAAATAGTATTGATAGCTTTATCGCTCCAATAAACATCTTGATAATTTTCCAAAGTCAAAACTCTTTCAATAAAACCATTTTTACTCTCTGGGTTGCGTATATCTTTTTTCTGCAAGATCGCATCAAAAAACTTTTCGCCCTGAATAGTAATATTTTTTAAAATTTCTTTCAATTCATTTTCATCTTTGATTATCGTAATAAAATTTTTCTTTTCGCCACAACCGATTTGTTTATAAAGAACTTTGAATTTTGCGATTTTTTTAAAACCAGCTTCGCCTTCTTTCTGATGATTATATCTATTTATCAAATTATTGGCATTGCCGATCTCCATATTATAAGCGTCAATTTCATTTTGACTTAAACAATTTACAAAATAACCGATTTCAAAAATCCTTGCTGGAACTTTATGAAGCTCAATTTCTTTACTATTTTGATCTTTTGCGGTCAAAGCAATGTTTTTAACTTTTAAAAATTCGTCGGCATTCAAAATCTCATCTTTTCGTTTCTCAAATTCAAGCACATTATCACAAAATTTTGGGAGATTTTCATTAACAATCCTATTTGAAACCGCTGTTATTTTATCATCAGTGGAATAATAATTTTCGCGGTTTTGATTAAATCCGCCAAAATAAGTAAAAAAACCTTCAAACACGCCTTTATTTTCTTCGCCATTTTTCACTAACGCTTTTTCTAAATCCTTTTTTTCTACTAAAAATTTATTTTCTTTTTTATAGGAAATTTCTTTGCGAGTTTTCAAATTTATTTTTACAAACTCATCAATTCTTGCCTTGATATATTTCAAAATACCTGCTTCGGTCAAAACTTTATAGCTTTCTTCTTTAAGAATTGGTTTACCTTTTTCATCATTGCCAACTTCAGTCTTAAAATTTTCGCTCTCATTTTCCCAAACAATCTTAAAAATTTCTCTTATTTTTTTCTCTTCTTTTTCAATATCATTGTCTTTATCATCAACCGCTTTCTTTGCATTTTTAGTTTCTTGTTTTTTTATATCCTTGTCATCTTTTTTCTTTTTATTAAGGTCATTTTTCAATCCCTCTCGTTCACTTTTCAATCTCAAATAATTTTCAAAACTGAAAATCTTTTTATTATTTATATTCTTCAGGCTTTTCGTGATAAATTCTTCGTGAATCTTATCAAAGACTGGTTTCAAAATCTGGTATGCATCTTCAATATCTTGATCATGAAGAAAAGTTTGGAGTTCGGGATCGTAGTCTGGTTTTCCTTTATAAATACGATTACGCATATTTTCCAGCGTTCTTCCCACTGGCCTCAATTCAAATCTCAGTGTTTTAGAGAGCGAATATTGTTTTGTAAACTTATCAAAAATGTTTTGTTCTTTTGTCATATTATTTTTATTTAAATGGCTTTTAATTTATGGTTAAAAAACCCACTTATCTTCATCGCGGGCATTATACCACACCCGAGATAAAATCTTTCTAAAGTTTTTGCTTGACGGGGTGGGGAGAAAAATGGCAAGATTTAGATAACAAGTTCTTTGAGATTGAATGGTTCTAACTATTTCAGTTTGTGCGGAATTTAGAAAAAGGAGGTTTAGAATGTGGGAAAATGAGACAGATAAATACAGTATTAAGAGAGATTTATATCGCTTTAGCATAAAAAAACTTCTGCTTGGAATAGAAGAAATGGGTTTTGAAGTTTACCTGCGAGAATACTCTCGGGCCGTTATTGATCTTGAAGATCTTTTTCGAACCGTTTTTATTACCACCCTGCGAGGCGTGGAATACGCGGTCAAAAAAGACAAAAGGCTTTTAAAATTCGTCGGCCTGTTGATCTTAAGGCTGGAAAAAGAAGACGAAAAAGGGTTCGGGGAAGAAACCATTTCTGGCATCTTTGCGGATTTGCTCAAAAAGGCCATAGAGATGACTGAATCTGAAGGTTGCGTAGATAGGCTAAGCGTGTCATTCGAGTATAACGCCTTGGCGCGTTTTTTCATGGAAAATATCCTTCCCAAAATTGCCGCACAGGAAGAAAGAGAAATAAAAAAGGTCTTTTTGTCCAACAATTGACCTTAAAAAGCGGCGCGGCTTATTGCCTCGCCGCTTTAAATTTGCAGCAATGATCTTTACTTCAACCCTTTGCAATTTTCGGCGGGTTGGTAACCGGCTTTCTCGGCCTCGGCTTGAGTGGAGAACCAGACGCGGTTTGGCTCTTTGATGGTTTTGACGGAAGCGCACCACGCGTAGTAATATTTTTTACCGTTTTTTGAAGCGACGAAGATTTTGTCTGCCGCCATGGTTGCGGCGGCAGCGGCGGCGTTGGAATTTTGCCGCGAACCATTCCGACTCTCCGTGTCCGATCCGCCGACCCGGGCGTCTGAAATGGGGGCGGGTTCGGATGCCTCGCTGCTCCCCATCTCTATGGTTATCGGAATTTTTTGTTCCCTTATTTTGGAAAGCCAGCCCAAACCGAAGCTGATCGCCGCGACAAGCAGTAAAACGGCGGCCAAATAGAGGTCTTTTTGGTTGCTTTTGATCCTCGCCGCAATCCCCTTGCATAACTCCTTAATTTCTGATAGCATGTTGGTATTATAGTAATATAAATTCTTCATTCAGTCATTTTTAATTTTGATTTTGACTGAGAGAAGCGAAGGAATATGGCACATGTAAAAGCCGGCGGTACAAGTAAAAACCTGCGAGACTCGGGACCTAAGTATAGAGGTATCAAGCTTTATGACGGAGAATTCGCCAAAGCCGGAGCGATAATCGTCAGGCAAAAAGGAGCCAAGATCTTGGCAGGCAAAAATGTTTCAATGGGCAAAGATAATACTCTTTTCGCGATTAAAGAAGGAGTTGTTAAGTTTTTGGAAAAAAGAAAAGCTAATTTTGACGGAACATCAGAAAGGAGAAAGACGGCGAATGTTGTTTAGAAATTTTCAATTAGAATTTAACAATCTGTCAGAACTTGCTTAAACAGGCAGAACTTCAACTATAAACTCTCTGCCTCTCGCTACTACTCTATGCTCCCCCATCTCTTTGATGGGCTTTTCTATTTCTATAAGCTTCGCCGGAATTTCCACGTGATGGCTTTCTCTGAGTGTTTTACTTATTTCCTCGGCGCGCACGATTGAGAACAAATGGCCTTTTTCGTTGGCCTTTTCCTTGATCTGAAGCCGCAATCCCTCCAGGCTTTTTAAATTTTTCTCCAAAATATCTTTTTGTACCTCTCTTTCTTCCTCAGCTTTCTTCTTGTTTCTTTCTACCGAAGCGATCGTGGCGGGAGTGGCGATCTCGGCCAACTTTCTTGGGAAAAGAAAATTCCTGGCGTAGCCGTCGCTAACGCTTTTTACCTCATATTTCCGTCCGATGCCGGGCACATCTTGAAGCAAGATAACTTTCATAACCACAGGATAGCACGGTTGTTACTGGTTCGACAAGCTGTTCCAGCCGTTCACGATCTCGATCGCCTTTTCCATCTGAGTGTCTTTTTCTTTCTCCGCGTCTTCTTTGGAGATCTCCACTTTGTAGTCCGGTTCTAATCCCTGGTCGGAGATGGAGCGTCCGTTGGGAGTGAGCCATTTCGCGATGGTAAGCTTCAACGATGTTTGGGGGGTTATTTCGATAAGTTCCTGGACGGACCCTTTGCCGTACGTCTTCGTTCCTACCAATTTCGCTATGCCGTGCTCTTGCAAGGCTCCGGCCATAATTTCCGAAGCGGAAGCGCTGCCCTCGTTCACGATAATAGCCAAAGGAAGATTGTTGAAGATGTTATAACCTTTGCTTCTGAAGACCTGCTCCTCGCCGTTGCCGAATTTTTCCCGCGCCACAACTTTGCCGGACGGCAGAAACCAGCTGGCCGAATCGACTGCCGACTCCAGAAAACCGCCCGGATTGCCCCGCAGGTCGATGACGAGCTTTTGATTGCCGGAATTTACGAATTGCTTGAGAGCCTTCCTGAACTCATCGGCGGAATTGCCCGAGAAGCTGTACAGCTTTATGAGAAAGATCCCGCCCGGTTTTTCTTCGGTATCCAAAATCGGAATTTGGATCGTGTCCCGGACCAAAGAGACTTCTTTGGTTTGCTCTTCGTTCTTGGGCAGTATCGTAAGTTTAACGGCCGTGCCTTTCTCCCCTCTGATGAGTCTGGCCGCTTCTTCCGCGGACATGTCCGTAGTGATCTTCTCGCCTATCTTGAGTATTTTGTCGCCGCTTTTGATTCCGGCCTTGAAGGCAGGCGTCCCTTTGAGAGGAGCTATTACTACGATTATGCCGCCCTTGGCCCCGATCTCCATGCCCACGCCGCCAAAATCCCCTCTTATGGCGTCTTTGAACTCTTTGTTTTCTTGCGGCGGGAAGAAAGCGGAGTGCGGATCGTCCAGCGATTTCACCAGGCCTTCAATGGCGCCCCACACCATAGCTTGATCGTTTAATTTGTCTTTAGATACATACTTGGATTCGATAGTGTTCCAGGCGGTCCAGAACGGAGAAAAGTCCACCTCGGTCTGCTTCCCCGTCTCTTTGTTGGAAATGTTGGTCAAATGGTCTACCGGAGGTTTCTGGCTGTAGCCTAAAAAAACACCGCCCGAAAAAATGGCCGCGACGGCCAGGATTGTAACTGAAATTTTGAAATATTTATTTTTCCAATTCATAAGGCTTTCATTTTACACCAAAAAATATATAATTAAAACAGCATGATAACTTCGCATACATATAAAAACCTGTCCTGGATAGATTTGGAATCTCCCACGGCGGACGATGTCAAAAGTTTGATGAGCGAATATCGCATCCCTCCCGCCGTGGCCGATGAATTGCTCAGGCCGACCACCAGGCCCAAGGCGGATGTATACGAAAATCTTATCTACCTCATTTTGCACTTCCCTGTTTACGACATAAGCCGCAAAGTGAGCGAGCCATGCGAAGTGGATTTTATCATCGGGAAGAACTTCATCGTCACGGCTCACTATAAATCCATCCTGCCTCTTCACGAACTGGTAAAAAGCTTCGAGGTGGGAGTGCTTCTGGGCGAGAACGAATTTGCCAAAAGCGCCGGAAGGCTGATGTATCTTATAACCAAAAAGCTCTACGATTACGCCTTGAGGCAGCTTGACCAGATCCATAAAAAAATCGCCGTCATCGAGGAAAGCATTTTCACCGGGCAGGAAAAAGAAATGGTCAAAGAAATATCCTTCGTGCAAAGGGATGTTTTGGAGTTCCAGAGAGCCATTCACGCGCACGACACGGTTTTGAAGTCTCTTGAATTCGCCGATCCGAAGATCCTGGGCAAAGACTTTCCCCGCTTCCTGAACAGCATGATGAGCGAATTGGCCAGAGTGGAAAATCTTCTCGATAACAGCAAAGAAACGATAGAATTGCTGAGAGATACCAACGACTCTCTTCTTTCCGACAGGACGAACGATATAATGAAGAAGCTGACTTCGGTAACTTTGATCACTTTTCCCGTGATGTTCGTGATCGCTTTGTTCAGCACGAGCGTCAGAAGTTTTCCGCTCGCCGATTTTTCCGGAGCGTTTTGGGTAATGCTTTTCCTGGGCTTTCTGTCCGCCATGGGAGCGTTTGCCTTGCTTAAGAAGCAGGATCTGATATAGAGAGAGGAAAAAATAAAAAACCGGACAACTCTTGTCCGGTTTTTGCGTTTTATTTTGGAATATTACTCGTATTCCAAAGTTTTTAAAAAAGATCGAAAAGAAATTTTACTTTCCGATCTTTCCTTTTCTTTTCCTTTTCTTTCTTTTTTTTCTTTTCTTTTTTCCCCGTTTTTGTTATAGAAAATTGGCGGGGTTACTTCCACGGCTTCCCCGTTGGGATCCAGGAATAAGAGCAAGGCATGCAGAACGCTGTCTATGATCTCGTCCCATTTGCCCACCAGTCTGGCTTTGACAATAGTCACTTGGTATCTTTCTATTGTCGCGCTGGTAACCCCGTTTATTAAACTGAGCGTTTCGCCGAGCGTTATGGAAGCTCGCTCCGGAAGCATATCCGAACTTTGGCAATCTTCGCAATCCAGGGCAATCTCCATCTCATTTAAATTTTCAGTAGGCTCGGTGGGC
Organism: Candidatus Parcubacteria bacterium; assembly: GCA_003599625.1. GTDB lineage: Bacteria > Patescibacteriota > Minisyncoccia > UBA9983 > UBA9983 > SURF-57. The sequence continues at coordinate 5,907 of QZIU01000023.1, read as the reverse complement.
ATTGATGATAAGTCCGTGATCACCTTGTCCAAAGAAATGACAGCCGTGTTGTCCATTATTTCAACCTGATACTTCATATTATTAAACCTCCAAAAAATTTCAAAGACCTGCTAAGGTAGAGCACGAGCGCCTTTTCTTCAAACAGTAACAAAAATTTTCGTTTTCGTCAATTTGGCGATTTGGGCCGCTGTGATATGATTAATCATCATGTCCGAATCAAAGAACATCTTAGGCAAAATGCCCCCTCAAAACCTGGACGCGGAGAAGTCCGTCTTGGGCGCTTTGATGCTTGAACCTAAAACAATAGACGTGGTGGTAGACATTTTGCGTCCCGATGACTTCTATCATACCAAGCACCAGATCATCTACCAGGCCATCGTCGATCTGTACCAGAAAAAAGAACCTATCGACGTCCTTTCCCTTTCCAACCGGCTTAAAGAGAAAAAGCAGATGGACACTATCGGCGCTTCTTATCTTACCGAGCTGGTCAACACGGTACCCACCGCCGGCAACGCCAAGCATTACGCCGAGATAGTCCACAAGAAAAGCATTTTGCGGGATCTTATAGAATCCTCGGGCCATATTTCCCAGCTTGGTTACAACGAAGAAGAAGAAATTGATTCCATTCTCGACGAAGCGGAGAAGAAGATATTCAGCATCGCCAGGATGTCCACCAAGCAGAAGTTCGTGAGCATGAAGACTTCCATGATGGACGCGTGGGAAAGATTCGACAAGCTCCACAAATCGAAAGGAGAACTGCGCGGGACTCCCACCGGATTTTCCGAACTGGATAATTTGCTGGCGGGTTTCCAAAAGTCCGACCTTATCATTCTGGCCGCAAGGCCGTCCATGGGAAAATCGGCTCTTGCTTTGGACATTGCCCGAAATGTGGCCTGCAAATACAGCATTCCGGTAGGCATCTTCAGTCTTGAAATGTCCACTCAGTCGCTGGTGGACAGAATGATCGCTTCGGAAGCGCATGTCGATTCCTGGAAGCTCAGGACCGGCAAGCTGTCGAGCGAAGACGAGTTTACCAGGATCCGGGACGCTTTGGACAGGCTTTCTACCGCGCCAATCTTCATAGACGACGAGTCTTCGGTGAATATAATGCAAATGCGGGCGAAAGCGAGAAGGCTTCAGGCGGAACACGGCCTCGGACTTATCGTAGTGGATTACTTGCAGCTTATGGTGCCAAGGCAAAAATCAGACAACATGGTGCAGCAAATCACCGAAATTTCCCGCTCGCTTAAGGGCCTGGCCAAAGACCTCGATGTGCCGGTTTTGGCTCTCTCGCAGCTGGCCAGAGCCGTCGAGTTGAGAAATCCTCCGATTCCAAAGCTGCACGACCTCAGAGATTCCGGCTCCATCGAGCAGGACGCGGATGTGGTGATGTTCATTTACCGGGAAGATAAATACAAGCCGGAGACGGACAGGAAGAATATCGCGGAGATCCATGTGGAAAAACACCGAAACGGTCCTACCGGCAAGATAGATCTGTATTTCAACCCGGAAAAGGTCAGTTTCAGCGCGATCGAGAGAGGAGAGTTTGGAAGCTTTTAAAAAATTTTTAATTTCGAATTTTAAATTTTTAAATAATGACTAATTTATTAATTTTTAAATTAAATTTTTAAAATTCTGATGAATTCTGACAAACTAATCGAAGCATTTCTAAAGTTCCCCGGGATAGGCCCGAGACAGGCCAAGCGTTTTGTCTATTTTCTGGCCGGGGAAAGCAAGGATTACGTTGATCAATTGACGCGCCTGATCCTGGAAACGAAAAGCGGCATGAGACAATGCAAAAGTTGCTTCCGGTATTACGAAGAGCAAAACTCCGCGCGGGAGAATCTTTGCCGCGTTTGCGCTGATCCAAACAGAGACAGCGATCTTTTAATGATCGTCGAGAAGGATGTCGATCTTGAGAATATCGAGAGGACGGGAGTGTATGGCGGCAAATATTTCGTTTTGGGAGGCCTCCTTTCGCTTGGCGGAAACGGAAAGGCGGATATAAGGCTTAAACAGCTCTTCGATAAGGTCGAAAAAGAAAAGCCCGCTGAAATCATTTTGGCCACCAGCGCCACTTTGGAGGGAGAAAATACCAATCTATACATTGAGAGGATATTGGAACCGCTAAAGGTAAAAATTTCACGATTGGGGCGCGGCCTTTCGACCGGAGCCGAATTGGAATACAGCGACACGGAAACGATTTCCAACGCTTTGAACGGCAGGAAGTAAAAAATCCGGAGCTAAGAGTACTGCTTCTTTCTTCTTTGGGCTTTTATTTTTTCATCCGCGAACAGCTCGACTCTCAGATCGGATGGCAAAAAATCGATGGTGAAGGAGCGTCCTTCAATAATTATTTTCCTATCGCTTTCTTTTTTGAGTCTTCCGATTTCCCGACCCATCATCTTGATCGCTTCCGTTTGGGAAATTTTTGAGATTGCCGGGAGATTTTTCTCCACGTTGGCGTTTCTTAATTCTTCAACCAAATTTTTGGTAATGTTCAGGTTCCCGTCAAAGAGGTTCAATTTATTTTTTGAAACCTCGTATCGAAGTCTCGCGGAAACTTTTTGAAAGTTTTTCTCGCCTTCTTTCAGGGTAAGATAGGTAAAGTAACGAAAGACCTCGCCCATCGATAATTTTACGCCTTTCAACGTTTTCCTAAGATGCTCGGCGGTGCTGCTTTTGCCCGCGCCGCTTAATCCTGCTATTGATATTATCCGGAAGCCGGGCCTTGATTCTTTGATTATGATCTTGGCGACGTTGGCCGCCCCCAATATCTTGCCGGAATCTATGGAAATTGATTTCCGGGGCGTATAAGCCTTCAGCCCGCCCGTGAGCTTTTTGTTGCTCTCTTCGATCTTTTCATCTTCCATATCCCTGGCGATCAACTCCTTGTCTATCTCTCTTTTTGGTCCTTTTTTATTTACTTTTTTCATGGTTCAAGTCTTTGGCTCAAAAAAAGAGAAGCAACTTTTAATTGCTTCTCTTTTCAGTAAATTTATTTAATTTCTCCGATCTGTACTTCGGAGAAAATTTGCTTGTGTCCCTTTTTCTTTCTGGACCTGGTTTTTCTCCTGTATCTGAGAATGGTGATCTTTTCCGCCCGTCCTTCTCTTTTGAGAGTTCCCGAAACCGTAACGCCGGTCAAATACGGCTTGCCGATCTTAACATCCTCTCCGTCGATAAGGAGCAAGACTTTGTCAAAAGTTACAGCCTCGCCGGTTTTGGCGGTCTTAAGCTTCTCAACCTTCAAGACCTGGCCCGGTTGCGTCAAATATTGTTTTCCGCCCGTTTCTATGACGGCTAATTTGCTAGGATTCATAATAATTTATATTAATCTATTTCTTCCGGTTTGTCCAGGGCTTGGGCCTCGATCCCGATGGCTTGGCCGGTGATGCGCAACACATCTTTGTCTATCTTGCCAAGCTCTTTGTAGGAGCTGTTGTAGGTGTTAACCGTTGTGGCAAGATTAGCGCCAAGTTTCTTCATAAATTCTTCGTAAACACCGAGATGCCTTGAAAGATCTTCCACCCTCTTTCTTATTTCCTTGGCCGATTCTTCTATCTGCAAAGCTCTCAAGCCCTGGAGCACCGTCTGCAGATAAGCCATAAATGTCGTGGGAGAAACTATGATTACTTTCTTTTGACGGAAAGCGTACTCGATGAGATCGACGGTGGAGGTCTTTACCGCGCCGACTTGATTGATGAGAAGATCGTAAAAGATGCCTTCGGATGGAATGAACATGAACGCGAAGTCCGTCGTCCCCGCCGTCGGCCTGATATATTTTGAAGTTTCATCGATCCTGTTCTTCAGGTCTTGTTTGAAGAGCTTCTCCAGCTTTTCTCTTTCTACGGGATTCGTTTCATTTATAACTCTGTTATAATTTTCCAAGCTGAATTTGGAGTCTATGGGTAGAATTTTATCCTTATCCAGGAAAATAACGGAATCCACGATCGTGCCGTCCTCAAATTTGTGCTGCATTTGGAATCGGCCCGGCGGCAAAACATTCTTCAGCACGGTCTCAAGATAATACTCGCCCAGAACTCCGCGTTGCTTCGGATTGGTGAGAATGTTTTGCAGGCTTTGAAGCTGGCCGGCAAAACCGATCACTTGCTTGTTGGTCTCATCCAGCTTGGTGAGCTTTTCCGTAACTTCGGAAATTATCTTGGCCGAATGCCCGATCTGCGATTGCATGGCTTTGGTCGATTCTCCTATTCTCGAGTCCAAAGTGTTTCTGATATCCAGATTTGTTCTGTGCATTATGTCCTTCAGATCCCTGAGTTGGGCCTGGAGCATAAGAGTCGATTCGCTTTTTTCTTGACCGTTATTGCCCGCCATCATTTTTCGCGTCATAAGCCAAAAAATTCCGGCAAAAACGGCCATAGTTCCGATCAAAGTTAAAATAACGGTGAGAGTTTGCATGGAATTACTCTTTAACCTTGTCTGTGGATAGCAAATTATCTATCCTATTCAAGTCCCTGGGAAATAGAGTCGCTTCTTTGACATTTTCTAGCCCCAAAAGTTTAGCGGTGAGCCGTTCCAGTCCCATGCCGAAACCGCCATGCGGAGGCATGCCGTACTTAAAGGCCTGCAAATAAAAACTGAATTTTTCAGGATCCAGTCCTTTTTTCTTCATGGCTTCCATGAGTTTGTCGTAATTGTGGATACGTTGGCCGCCTGTTGTAATCTCCACTCCGCGGAAAAGCAAATCAAAGCCCTTGGCATAACCGGGATCATTTTCATCTTCATAGGTGTACATCGGCCTCTTTGTCATTGGGAAATGGGTTATAAAAACAAAATCGGAATCATATGTCTTTTTTGCATACTCATAGAGCCATCTTTCATGCTGCGGTTCCAAGTCCGGTTCATTCAAGCAATCTGCGCCAAATTCTTTCTTAATTATTTCTTGAGCTTCTCGAAGCTTAAAAGAGGGTATTTCGTCAGGAACTTCGGGGATCTGGGCCTTTAAGATATTAAATTCTTTCTCTGCGTTGTTTTTCAAATCGATCATTAATGCTTTCAAGAATTTATTTTCGATTCTCATTATGTCCCGATGATCTTTTATAAAACCCATTTCAGTGTCCAAACTCGTGTACTCATTCAAGTGCCGCGTCGTGCTGTGCTTCTCCGCTCTGTAAACATTTCCCGCGGTAAATACCTTTTCAAAAATCCCAACCATGATCTGTTTGTAAAATTGCGGACTTTGCGCCAAATGAGCCGTGTGATTGAAGTATTCAATATTGAATGAATTGGCCCCTCCTTCAGCATCCTCCCCGATTATTTTTGGAACCTGAATTTCGGTAAATTCCGCCGCGCTGAAAAAGTTCCTGAAAGATTTAATTATTTCCGCCTGAACCTTAAAAATTGCGCGGCTTTTTTCTGTTCGCAGGGTTAAGGGAAGCGTATCAAGATAAGTATCCAGGTTCACTGGCGCATCTTTCTCAAAGGGCAAAACAGCTTCACTAAGAACTTTGATCGAAGTTATTTCCACCTCTACTTCCCCCAATTCCTCATTCTTATTTAGCATTTTATCCGGCCTTTTGTTGATCTTGCCAGTTATTTCTATGACCCATTCCGGGCGGAGTTTGGAAGCGATTTCGTGCGCTTCTTTGTGGTTCGGCAAAGCGACCATCTGGATCTTGCCGGACATATCGCGCAGGTCGAGAAAAATAAGTTTGCCATGATCTCGTCTCACATCCACCCATCCGGCCAACTTCACCTCTTCTCCGATCCTGTTTTTTGTTTCTTTTATATAGATTCTTTCCATGATTAAAAGTCTAGCACAAAATCCGGCCGAATAAAAATCCTAGTCTCCTCCCATACATAATGAGCCCCAAATGACTCCCCCGTCTCAGGGAAATGAGCCTCAAGGTCGATCTCTTCCCTAAGGCTGCGGATATCGCATGA
>QZIU01000001.1 GCA_003599625.1 Candidatus Parcubacteria bacterium | reverse complement strand
GCTCCCGCATATGTGGCAAATTTGCCTAGAATGATAAATTCCACCCCGTTATCCGCATTTGCAGACTTTGGGGCGATTGATATCATATAATCAATCATAAGCCCAAATAACCAAAAACCTAAAAATGGAAACAATGCAGAAATCACAATTGATGACAGGAAACTATTATCCCTCCTCACGAATCTGAAGATCTCTCCGAAAGGGTTGGGTACATTGAAGACAAACTCGGTTAGAAAGCGGGAAGTAAAAACAATCAAGTACTATGCGGGCAAACAATAATATCTCGTAAAAATCAAAACCAATATCGTCAAGAAATTTGCGATAAGAATTAAAGATGCCCACGTAAGAAGGCGCAGTTTCGCGCTTATCACTTTTTTGAAAAATATTTTTTCCTGAAATTTTTTCTTGAGGAGGTCTTCTTTGGTCATAAGTTTAAATGAATCAAAACTTTCCTCCGTGAAAATTTCGGCATCCGGTTTTTGTACGTGTCCGGGAAATTTACTTGAAGAAGGTTTACTTTTTTTACCCAAGCGAGCGAGAAAATATCCGGACAAATTGCCAATTACTGCAATGATTGATGAAATCGCTATCAGCGACAGCGAAATAATTAAGGGGATGAGCATGCCCCCGCATTGATTTGGAGATAATACAAAATAAAGCTCCACCCCCAGAATGACGCCATTGCCGCCCAGAATATAGGAAAGGCGGTGATCAAGTGTTTGGAGCTGTGTGCGATGACTTGTTAAAATATCCCGTAAATAATTTAATTGATATTCAAACCCAAGAGAAACATCGTTTTGGATATTTTCTTGCTCGTTATTATTGCGATCATTAGGGTTCATACAGTAAAGTGTATAATACCTTATTTTTTCAGTAATGGCTATCAATAAATTCTTAAGTTCAACAAATAATACTGGCAAAATCGGCCAATAAGGAAAATTATCAATCTAGCCATACATTACAAGACCCAACCATTTGCTATTTTAAAACCATATTAAAAATTATTTCACGCTGCCTTGCTTTGAGGCGCATGAAGTTTTACAATATGAGACATCGCATCTATTATCGCCAGCCTTTCATCGCTAGAATTCCGGAAAAAGGTTCTAACATCGTTCACTAGCGCCCATAGGAGGTTTTTTTGTGATAAAAAAACCCTGCCTTTAAAAAGCAGGGTTGGTTGGAGAAGAGCGCTATAAAACTTTTTGGGGCAAAACAATTTCAATAAAACTGCTCCCCGTTTTTTAGATTTTTTCAGTATTAGTATAAAAATTCACGCTCTTCTCCTTTTCTTGAGAGGAAAGGAAAAAACTCTCAAGAATATTGGTCGGGAAAGGAATAGGGAGAATTGACGGCTGAAGGGTCTGCGCAGCCTGGGAGGGGGCTAACGCATTTTGGGCCTGTGCCTATTCCGATCCCGGATATTTAAAACAGCATTTGTTTGAATGCTACCAGTTTTCAGTAATTTGTCAATCAGCCTCCTATTCGAAGTGCAGTCTTTTGCTTGCCTCGATTTTTTTTAGAAGCATGGGGAAGTTTTTGAGTTTGGGATCGTTGGCAATGATCTTTTGCGCTTCGGTTCTGGCGGCCTCCACCATCTTTAGATTTTTTAAAGCTTCCATGCCGAGATCCGAAATGCCCCATTGCTTGCCTCCGCCAAGCTCCCCTGAGCCTCTTATGGCCAAATCGTACTCCGCCAATTCAAAACCGTTTTTAGCGCTTATAAACGCTTTTAATCTTTCCATTGTTTTTTGCGATCGGGACTCCGCAAAAACCAAGCAATAGGGCTGATGGCGTCCTCTTATGACTCTGCCGCGCAATTGATGGAGTTGAGCCAGGCCAAATCTTTCCGCTCCTTCGATTAAAATTATAGTGGCATTTGGCACATTGATTCCTACTTCGATAACAGAGGTGGCTACAAGAATTTTGCTTTTATTTTCTTTGAATTTCAAAAGCGCCTCTTCTTTTTCTTTCGGCAGCATTTTGCCGTGAAGTATATCGATCTCAAATTCCGGGAAAATCTTTTCTTTCAGCCTTTTGGCTTCTTCTTTGACTGACTTGGCGAGTATCGCCATCTCCTTTTCCGGATCTGGTTCGTCAACCCTGGGGCAAATTATGTAAGCCTGTCTTCCCGTTTCTATTTCACTCCGGATCGTCGCGTAGGCCGATTCTCTTTCTTCCGGTTGGAATATTTTGGTGATAACAGGCTTTCTGCCCTCAGGCAATTGATCAAGCAGGGTCAGGTCCAAATCGCCGTAAATGGTAAGAGCGAGCGTCCTGGGGATGGGAGTGGCGGTCATGGACAAAAGATGCGGTGTTTTGCCGGATTTGTCTTTTGCCAAAGAGGATCGCTGGGCAGTTCCGAATCTGTGCTGTTCGTCTATTATGACCAATGCTAAAGATGACCCGTCTTTGCCACAGAATTTTACTTTATCCTCGATGAGCGCGTGCGTTCCGATCAAAATGGGAATTTCTCCATTTTCTACCCATTTCAAAAGTTGAGCTTTGGAAATTTTAGTCGCTTCTTGGGGATTCACTTTCGAAGGGTATTTGCGGCAGTCCGAGGAAGTCAGCAAGCCGATCTTCGGGCGAAACTTCAGTTGGGAAAAATATTCGATGAACGAGCTGAAGTGCTGCGCGGCCAATATTTCGGTTGGAGCCATGTATGCCACTTGATAACCCGATGAGACGGCCATGAAGGTCGCCGCGATGGCCACGGCTGTTTTGCCCGATCCGACATCGCCCTCCAGGAGGCGGGACATGGGAAATTCTTTTCTTACATCCGCCTGAATCGCGGCGACCGCCTTTTTTTGCGCCTCGGTAAGTTGGAAGGGGAAAGATGTGACAAATTCGTTCAATTCCTCCGGCGGGCAATTTAGTTTCAAGCAGTGATCCGCTTGGCGTTCTTGGCGCTGTTTAAGCCTGGCCATTTGGATAAAAAAAACTTCCTCGAAAGCGAACCTTTTTCTGGCGGCTTCCGCGTCTTTTAATTTGTTCGGCTTTTGGATATAAATAAGGGCGGATTTTAGGGAGGGGAGTTTGTATTTTTTTAAAATTTCCGGAGGGATCGGATCGGCTATGTCTTTCGCGGCTATCAGGCTTTTTTGGATAACGAACCTCAACCACCTGGAAGTAATGCCGTAAGTCTCCGGATAAACGGGAAGAATAGCCGCTCCTTCGCCAAGAGCTTCGTAGCTGGTTATTTTTTCAAAGCTTGGGTTGGACATGTACAAACCGCCCTTGCCGTTCGATACTTTGCCGGTAAGAGCGATCTTGTCTCCGATTGTGATGATCTTGGCCATGTAAGGCTGATGAAACCAGACGGCTTTGAGAATGCCGGTGTTGTCGCCGATGCTGATCTCCGAAATGGCCATTTTCTTTTTCCATGTTTTGCCAATATTGGCTTCGAGCACCTCGCCGAAAACGGTGGTTTTGTCACCCTCGGCCAAACTGACGATGTTTTTTCTTTCAGAGAAAGATTCGTACCGGGTGGGAAAATAGAAAAGAAGGTCTTCGATCGTCTTAAGACCGAGTTTTTTAAGAGCCGCGGCTTGCCGGGGATTTATATTGAAGTTCTCTGCGATTTGGGAACGGGGAGTCATATTATTGCTTGGGCATTCAATCACTTTATCTTTGAATACAGATAGATGGGCAGATACATCCAAAAGGCTCCCAAAAGATAACCGGCAATCACATCGCTCAGGTAATGCGCTCCAAGGTAAAGACGGCTGAAGCCGATAAGAATGATAAAAAGATCGCCAAAGATCAAAACCGGCAGCATTGATTTCTTCTTGATGTTTTTCCAAACAAGATACAATATCAGGCCATAAAAAGCTATCGCGATGGCGGCATGAGCGCTGGGGAAGGAAGAGGAAGATTCCTGGACGATCATGGAAACCGGACGGCTCCTTTGGGTCAAAAATTTGAGTAAAAAAGACGAGGCGCCGGCGCCCAGGAGAGCCGGCCATAAGGCCAGGATATATCTTACTTTTCCTTTGATGGAGAACGAGAGGGAGGCGATAAGTAAGATGGAAAGAACAACCCACCATTCCCCGAAGTAAGTGAAGAAAAAGAAAAAAGCGTCGAGGAAAGGATGCCGGATCGAAGAGATAAGATCAATGACGTTTGAATCAATAAAACGAACAAGATTCATGGTGATTACTATATCATTTTTTGAGTTTAATTAAAATAAAAAAATAGCCTTGTTTGAAATTCATAATGATTTTCAAACAAGGCTTGAGGGGCTGGTCAGTCATGAAAAAGCTGCCATCTCCGATTCAACGTTGGCGTTCACTGTCCTCTCGATGATTTCTTCGCAACTCTCGTCATGATGGCAGGTCGTTTGCTTGCTGGTGCAATATCCTGTATTGAGGTGGTTGCAAACGCAAATCCTGTTTCTTGCAATTCTTGGCCTCATTCTCATTCCGGTCTTGCTCTTCGCGATGGTAAGCATGGAGTTTCTCCTTATAAAATTTTTCGATGGAACCGGCAGTCCGGTTTAGATATTTAAAATTACGAATTTCCTATACGCTACCACACTGGACGCAATCCTTCAAGTCCGCTGAAGTTTTAGCATCCTTTGACTTGTCGAAATTGAAGCCGAGAGTTTCAAGGGCCTCTGTGGTGCTGTTAAAGACGAGATTGGCCTTCTTCAACTCCGAAAACCATGAAGTTTTTTCCAACTCGGGCAGAATGAACGGTCCGGCGCTGGTGATGATCACCTTCTTTCCTTTTGTCTTCATCAATCCGATTATTTCCTCAAACGCGTCCAGTCCATCCACGTCTATATAGAAAAGATTTCTGAAATTCAGGACGAGAGTGTGCGCGCCGTTTATCTTGCTCAAGTTCTCAAGATGCGATTGAGAGTTGATGTAATTCATCTGTCCGGCGAATCTGTAAACGACCACATCGGCCCCATGCTTTTCTATCTCGTTGAATTTGACGGACTGGATCTTGGCGATCATCTTCTTGTTCTTGTTTATTATGATCTCGCTTCGCGCTTTGGAGAAATGATTGACGAAGATCAGCAAAGCGATAACGGATCCGACAAGGATGCCGATGATCGGGTCTTGAGCGATAGTGATCGCCGCCACAATAAACGACAGGGCGAAAGCCTTTTTGTCGTGTTCGTATATATGCCTGAAGTGTTCCGCTTCCACCATTCTGAAAGCCACATACACGAGAATCGAGGCAACCACGGCCAGAGGCAGATATTTGAAATAAGGCAGGAATGCCAAAGAGATTGCCGCCACCATGATACTGCTTATGCCCGCCGAAGTTTTGTGCGTCGCGCCGCTTTTGACATTCAAAGAAGTTCTGGCCAGGGCGGCCGTGGCGGGGATGCCGCCGAATGTGCCGGAAGCGATGTTGGCAAGACCAAGACCCAGCATTTCTTTTCTCTGATTGTGTTTTGTTTTGCTCATGTTGTCCGCTATTTTGGCCGAGATAAGAGTTTCAAGGATTGCCACAATGGCGATCGCGAGCGCCGCTTTGGCAAGATTCAGATCAAAAAAGTTGAAGGAAAAATTCGGTATCTGGGCGATCTGACTGCCAATATCGCCGAATTTGGTATGCAGGGTCTGTAGATCTATATTCACAATTCCGTTCTCGGCCAGATACCCCATCAGTATGCCGAAGGGAGCGACGATTATCGGGCCGGGGATCTTGGGGATAAGTTTGAGAAAGACGAAAAGGATCGCGAGGGTTATGAAAAAGACAGCTAGCGTCCATAAGTGAACTTGGCTTATGTGACTAATGGATTCCGCCACATTTTTTATAAGATGTTCGTGAGGCGTCAGCCCCTTAAGTCCCAACGCGAAATTGAGCTGATTGAGTCCGATGATGAAAGCCACGCCGAGAGTGAAGCCGTGAATGACGCTCGACGGGATGAGGATTATGTACTTTTCAAAGCGAAGCAAGAAGAATATCAAAATTATTATTCCGGTCATAATGGCCAAAACGGGCAGTGAACTTGCTCCATGAATTATGGCAAAAGAAGCGAGTATGCCGGAAAGCGCCCCCGTTGGCCCGACGATATTGAAGTTGCTTCCGCCAAACAAGGCGGCAAAAAATCCGGCCCATACCGCGGTGATTATGCCCATCACCGGCGTGGCGTTGGCCGCCACGGCCAGGGAAATGGAAAGAGGAATGGAAACCAAAGAAACGGTGATGCCCGATTTCCAGTTGCTTTTTAAGTTAACGGCGAAAAATGATAAAAAACGATGCATGGAAGTTAAACTAAAAGAGTTTTAAGATTAAGATTTTACGGCCTAGTCCTGATTCCCGACTGGGAAGGTCGTCACACTATCGCGGGAGACAACCTGCCAAGTTGAGAATCAGGTGATGTTCGTCTATCAAACGAACAAGAAGATTATATTCCTAAGAAAAATTTTTACAATAGTCGCCTGTGGATAACTTTTCAACCCCTGCCTCCCGCAGGCAGGGGTTTCGAACCCGGAAGGTTTGTTAAGTTTCCACAGAGCAGATGATATTTTATTTTGCCGTGGTATTATGGAAATAATCTATTATAAACCTATAAATTTTTAAAAAATGAAAAATTCTTTTGAACAGTTTTCGCAATCCGAGATGGGAAAAGAGGAAGAGAGCAAGGAGATTAAAATAGAAGTAGTGACGCCGGTCGGCTCCAAGTATGATAATTATGAAGAAGTGATGAGCGAGAGGAAAAAAATCCTTGATGATGTTCGGCAGGTGGAAGATGTTAGAAAAAAGAAAGCGGATGGAGAGCTGCTGACTCAGTACGAGACTGTTTTGTTGAAGATGGAAGATGAAGCGAGGCATTTGGTTGGGCCTGAGCCAAGGACGGGAGAAAAAGACGGGAAAGGGGTAAAGACCCAAGAGCTTGAAAATGGAAAAGATATCAGTCAAGAAATCAAGGATTTGGCTTTGGCGAAATTCAATATAAAAGAATTTGAGCTTAATGAACTTGAAGGCTTCAGACAACTTTCTGAAGGCCGGCAAAAGATGGTCCTGGGGAATCTGGAACAATTGGCTTATGGGCGCGCAAAAGAAGAATCGGCGGGAAAATTCGCCGAAGCGAACGGCAAGCGGGGCTATTTTGGCAGATTGTGGGATGGCCTTAGCGGAGCGGACAAATTGAGACTTGCCAGGCTGGAGAAAAAAACGGTTTTGGACTTGCAAAATGGCGGCATGGCGGTTCATGAAAGATCGCTGAAGCAGCTTGTAAGCGGCATGAAGGAATTCGGTCCGGAAGTCAAAGAGAATGATCAAGTAAGCTATATCTCGGATAAAGAGTTCTCTTCTCTTGATCCGGCTGAGAAGGTAGCGCTGGAAAAATTCAATAAAATTGCTGCCGAATATGGCAAGCTTCCCGAGGAATATTCTTTTGACACGGCAAAAAGGAAAGATCGCGCAAAGTACGAAGAGATGTCCAAGAAATATAACGAAGCGAGAAAAAATATTTTGCCTCTTCTTGCGGAGCAACTCGGCGGAGAAAAAGAAGGGATGCTAAGAATGAACAAGGCCGAGTTCGGCGTGAAGATGAATCAGTTTGTCACCAATCATCCCGAGGTTGAAAAAGAGATCACTAAAATCAAAGAGGACGGTTGGGTTAAAATTTTAGGAAGAAGTTTCGCGGAAAAAGGTCTTTACGGCGGAGCGGGTTTTGCGGCCAGAAGCGGGGCGGTGGCGAGTCTTGGTTTTTTGGGCGCGCCTATAGCGGCGATTGGCATGGGAGCCTGGATGGGGCGCAAAAGAGCGAAGGAACAGCTTGCTAAAAATGAGATCTTGGGAAGAAAAGGGAGGAAAGATAAAAGCGCGACAGACAAGGCTTTCGCGAAGGGGGATGTTTTGGCAACGAATCTTGATCGTCTTATCAACAGAATAAAAAGAGAAGAAGACCCTGAGTACAAAAAGATAAAGAAAGAGAAAAAAGAGAAAATAGAAGCCATTGAAATTAAAAAAGAAAAAACTGAAGAAGATAAAATGGCACTTGCAAAATATATTGATATTGACCTTGACGAGCTTCAAAAAATTTTGAATCTCCGAATAGAACACACTGTTAAGAAATTGGAAGAAGGACGAATAGATTTCGGTTCTAGCAAGAAAGAGGGCGATAAGGACATACTGGCGAACAAATATTTTCTCCTCAAAAAATTATCAGAGGCATCCGTTATTCGCGACAAGGCAATGGGAAAGCACAGAGAAGTTGAGAGAAAAATAAATGAATTGTGGAGCAAGGAAGACGAGAAAACCGCGACGGCCAGGCGATCCCATCTGACAAAAGAAACTCTAAAAGGCGCCGGAATCGCCGCCACATTCGCTCTGGGCGGCGCTCTGATAAGGCATTTTGGGGAAGGGTTGTGGGAGTTAAGGACAAGAACCGCCGACGCGTCTCAAAAAATTGGAGAGGAGAATGTCGTTCCAAAGGGAGAAACTGCTAAAAATATTCAAAGCGTAAAAATAGGCGCCGAAACGGAGGGCAATATTGCCAAGGAAACATTGGAGGAATCAACTCTTAACAAAAAAGGCAATATCACTCCGGAACGGTTAATTCCCGAAAATAATACACCTGAAGGCAAACTTTATCAGGACGGAATGGAAAAGGAGGCCAGCCTGCCGGTGAGGGAAAATACGCCTTCTTTCGATAATTTTAAAGAATTATTGGAAAAAGATTTTAGCAAGCATAAAATCATTTTCCAAGACGGCGCGTATAAAATAAAAGATTATGGCGCGAGAGGTTTTGATTTGGTCGTAAAGAAAGCTGAAGACGGGTCTGTAAAATTTGGCATTGACGGTCCTCTGGCTCTTGGGAAATACAATTGGGGAGCTGAAGGGAAGTCTTGGTTATTTAAAGCCGATGCCGACTATACTGAAGAAAATTTAAAGAAAGCCTTGGCGTTTATCAAAAAAGCCGATGATTCTTTCTATAAAGGGCCGAGCGATTATACCAAGCAAGGCTGGAGCGAATAAAAAATATTTCTCCTTAATAAAAAAACTGCCAAGACATTGCGTCCTGACAGTATATGTTATTGACCTCGATAGCATTGCGCTTCGGGTCATTCTTTGGATTCTTGGCTGATATTTCCTCGGCCGTTAATTATGTATCGGCCGAAGATCGTCTGATGGTCTCCTCCTAAGGCAACTTCTTCACCTCCGAAGAATGATTCCTTTTTTCCGGAAGGTGGAGATGTGCCAATCACATTGGTGACAAACACATTTCCGGAAGATGTTTTCCTTTTGCCTTTGTCGGCATAAGAGCGTGCAATTGATGTCCCTTTATCGCCGACATTGGTGGCGGATGTATAGGTCTGTGGCCCCCGGGAGTCGGCTTCTGAGTATCCCTCTTCGCCGGAATTATACGAGAGGGCCGTGGTGTCGGAAGATGTGTTAATGCTGAATGTTACCCCCGGCGGAGCAACAAATCCTTTCTGTTGATTGGCACAACCGGTCGCCAGGAACAAAGACAAGAGGAGTAAAATTCCCAAAATTTTTATTGTCTTCATTGTGGGTTTCCTCCTCCGGTAATGTTGGTTGAGCAAGCCTGAGATTCGCTCTCATCCGGCATTAGCGCGTTTGCGCTGGCGGCAAGATTGGTTTTGTTGGGAGCCAGCAGGTCATTGATCTGCCAATCCTGCAGGCAGTAGGGCATCCCCGCCAGAATTCCTCTTACCTTCTCCGCCCTAATCTTACTGGCCATAAGTGTTAATGGCACAGTTCGGAAACCTTCTTTGTCCACAGGTTGAGCCTCAACATCAGCGCAACCGATTATTGAATAGTTGCTTGTGTTTGTTGCGTAAGCAAGAGCGTAAATTTTCATTACGCTCTCGGTTTGTTTATCCCCGAGATTGCCCACGCAAACCACAAACTTGAACTTGACCGGTTCGCCGTTCAAGAACAAGTCGAATGATTGTTCCAGTGGGTTTAGTTTACCCTTCGCGGTAATCCCAATGAAGGGCTTGTTGCCGTTGATGCAACCCTCATGAACTTCAACATTAGATTGCATGGCAGCAAAACTTTTCCCCTCCGACAAAGTTTGGTTGATCGTATCTCCGATCAACCCGCAAAACACTTCGTCTACCTCTCCTAAAACCCGCCGGGTTTCTTTGACAAGTTCCCCGCGCATCTGGGCGCTTTCGCCTTTTACGACGATGGCGAGAGCTTTGGCTCTGTGAAGTAGAGAGTTTGCCTGGACACCGAATTGATCGGTGTTGTCGGCCATTTTTCTCGCCCTCATGTCTCCCAAGTTTATTGAGGGAACTCTCACCATCATCCCCATCCAAGAATATGAGTCGGGGATTGACGAGAGTTTGTTCAGCTCCGTAAAAGTCATTGCTGAACCATTGTTTGGAATTTCCGCCCCTTGAATTACATAATGGGCGATCCCCAACTCCTCTTCCTCCTCTTTTTCGCAATCAGGGGAGAGAATGGTTTTTAAAGGCTTTAACTCTTCCGCCTCGACATCCCCTCCAAATGGCCAAGCAGCCATTGCCTGGCTTTGCCAAGCAATTACAACTAAACTCATTACCACATTGAAGAATAATATTTTATTCTTCATTTTAAATCCTCCTTTTTCAAAAAACTAAAATAAAAATAAAAAACAAGATTTTTTACTTATTTTGGCCCTCCGTTTTACCTCCTTTCTTTTTCCGATTTCCGAAATTTCCAAAGAAAATAAAAATTTTTTAAAGAGCAACAGCAAAAATCATTGGTTAATATGTTATAACCAAATGGTCAATGCTGAGTAATCTGTTTTTGTTACAATACCATTAAATCAGAAAAATTGCAAGAGGCGGGAAGTTTAAGCTGAGGCGAGCGGTTTCTTCAAAAGAAAGAACATTCCGATCACAAATATAGATACAGATGTAAAT
The DNA here is from genome assembly GCA_003599625.1 of Candidatus Parcubacteria bacterium. Lineage (GTDB taxonomy): Bacteria > Patescibacteriota > Minisyncoccia > UBA9983 > UBA9983 > SURF-57. Next base: position 3,419 of record QZIU01000001.1, on the reverse strand, counting down.
GCCGAGAAAAGGCAATACAAACAAAAAGCTTTTATGATAAAAACTTGCAGGAAAATTAACCACAAAGAGGCTAAAAAGCCGATGATAACGAATCTCGAGAGGAGTTTTGCAAGGCTGTCTTTCCGGCTATCAAGCAAGGCAATGGAAGAAATGAAGACTATAAGATAGTAGATAACGCCAAGAAGAGCTACGGAGACACCGCCCACTTCGGCGTATTGGCTTGTCGTCACGATATCGCAGCCCTGCAATATCGCGCAAGGAGGAATTTCTCCGGAATAATGCTTGGCGGCAAGATAAGAGGAATCCAGCAGTCCAAGGAAACTGAGAACGGCTATTGCGATGGTTGTTTTTTTTGAGAACACTATGGTAATTTATCTGTGGATAACTTATGACAACCTTCCGGGACCTCCGAAGCGGATGACCCGGAAGGTTGTCAAAGTTATCCACAAGGGGGTTGCAAAAATCTTACTGCAACTCGGCTTGAATCAAGGCCTTCATCTCGTCGTAGTTTCTCGGATTATTGATCTTCTTTCCATTTAGGAAGAATGATGGCGTGGAATTGACTTTGGCCTTCAAGCCGCTTTTATAATCCGAGTCAATTTTGTCCTTTATCTCTTGAGAAGAAATATCGTTTGAGAATTTCGTCAGATCCAGACCCAGATCGGCCGCGTAATTGGCGAATATGGCTGCGGCATCCTTCTCCTCTGCCCAATCTCTTTGATTCTCGAAAATCATGTCGTGCATTTCCCAAAATTTACCTTGTTTGCCTGCGGCTTCCGCGGCAATACCGGCGATCTTGGCGTTCTTGTGCTGAGGAAGAGGGAAGTGGCGATAAGCGAATCTTACGTCATTGCCAAACTCGGCGGAAATTTGTTTGAGCAGCGGATAATAAGCGGCGCAAGCCGGACATTGGAAGTCGCTGTATTCTATCAAAGTAATTTTGGCTTCTTTGTTGCCTTTGACATTTTCGGTGTCTGAGATGGCGTTTATCGTAAGAGCCAGATTGGAGCCATTTTCAACGGCTTGAGGCTTGTTGGCCAGCTTGGCCATGGCAAAAGCCGAACCGATAACGAGAACCGCGATCGATGACCATAAAATTATCCTGTTTGTTTTCTTCATATTTATATTGCTTATACCCGTTAATTTGATTCTATTCTACTAATAATATCAAAAGACGCAAATTGTGATGATATAACAAATCGGATCTCTTTTGGGTTACTGTTGAATTTGGGCGATAAATTAAAAAAACAGGTGTTACACTCGCAACGCTATCGCTTACAAAGTGTAAACTTTTCTATTTGTTTTGAATGAGATTTTCTTTTTATCAAAATCTATGATAATTTTACAATAAGATTATGAGATTACTTGCTTTTTCAAAGACCATATCAAAATCGCCAAGAAAGACACAAACAGTATGAAGAATAATTCACTACAGCAGCATTGGGAAGAAATTTACAGGACCAAAAATACGGCCAGGGAAGTAAGCTGGTATCAAGATAATCCGCAGATATCCATCGACCTTATACAATCGACGGGCGCGGACAAAAATGCCAGCATCATTGATATTGGCGGTGGTGATTCTAAACTAGTTGACGCGCTCCTTGATTTAGGTTTTCAAAGTTTATTTGTATTGGACATATCGGCTGAATCGTTAAAAAAGGCCAGAACACGGTTTGGTGACAAGGCAAATTCAATTACCTGGGTTGTAGCCGATGTTTTAGATTTTGAAACCGATAGGAAATTTGATATCTGGCATGACCGAGCCGCGCTTCATTTTTTAACAGAGAAAAAGGACATTAGTCGTTATGTTGAAAAAGCTTATAGATACACAAAGCCAAATGGATATCTGATCATTGCCGCTTTTTCCATCAATGGGCCGAAAAAATGCAGCGGCTTGGATATCACGCAGTATTCTGAAACTTCAATAAAAGAAATATTTAATGGGTTTGAGCATATAAGAAGTTTTGAGAAAATTCATACAACACCATCCAACATGAAACAGAATTTTTTATGGAGTATTCTCAAAAAGCTAAAATAAATTATGGCAAAGGTTAAACCTCGAGGTTTAACCTTGGGGAAAGAGAGAGTTTCATTTTGTTTTTACTGGGAAATATGTTAGATTTGTCTTGGAATGGAGTGGCTGAGTGGGTTAAATGCGGAAGCATTTAACGGGAATCAAAAGATTCCCCGGCAAACACTCAGCACAGTTTTATGATCGAGGCTTTGCCGAGATAATGGAGAGGTGGCTGAGTGGTTGAAAGCAGCAACCTGCTAAGTTGTTGACCCTCAAAAGGGGTCCGAGGGTTCGAATCCCTCCCTCTCCGAAGCGAACCTTGTGAGCGAGGAGAGGGAGGGATTCGAACGGAGCGCCATACGCGCGCTCCGCGGGATTTTCCATAAGAAAATCGAATCCCTCCCTCTCCGTAAAAATAAGGAGAAAAATGCGAAGCATTTGGCGACTATATTTTTCGCGAGAGGGTGGGATTCGAAAGGCGCAGGCGCGGCGGCGCCGAGCCGGGGTCGCGAAAATTTTCAGCAGAAAATTATTCGTGACCGAATCCCTCTCCGAAATGAGCTTTGCGAATGAGGAGAGGGAGGGATTCGAAGGCCGGAAGAATGATTTTGTGGAACAAAATCATTCTGAGGCGGGGTCGCGGATAAATTGCGAAGCAATTTATCCGCGAGTCGTGAGGTGGCTCCGTATAAATTTTGCGACGGCAAAATTTATACGGAGCCGAATCCCTCCTCTCCGCCCGAAGTTTTTAGTTATCGGATGACGCAAGGAGTCTATTATGAACATCACCCTTATAGGGATGCCAGGTTCTGGAAAATCATTCATCGGCAAGCAGCTTGCTGACCGCCTTGGTTTTTCTTTCATTGAAATCGATAAAATAATTGAAAAAGAATTTGATCGGCCATTGCAGCAAATTGTCGAAAAGTTAGGAAACGAAGTGTTCTTGGGCAAGGAGGCACAGACAACAATCGAAAGCACGACTGGCCGAAACCGTCTTGTGGTGTCTCCTGGCGGTAGCGTGATTTATCGTGGGAACTCAATGGACCATCTCAAAAAGATTTCCCTGGTTTTCTATTTGAAAGTACCGCTTGAAATTCTTAAAAGAAGGATTGGAAACGTTCCGCGCGGAGTTGTGATTGCTGAGAATAAAACTTTCGCCGATCTCTATGTTGAACGGGTACCCCTATATGAGAAATATGCTGACTACGTTATTGAAGGCAATGAAGACCCCCAATGTATCATTAAAGCCATTTTAACAATCTGCGATCAGAGTAGCCCGGATGAAGTCCAAGAACGGGATAAAATACCTGACCTGTACCCCTTTTCCTAGACAGCCAGTCTCTCTTGAATAAGATTGTAATTTGTTTCGTAATGGCGCGCAAATTTTTTCGGCGCCATTTTTAAT
>QZIU01000005.1 GCA_003599625.1 Candidatus Parcubacteria bacterium | reverse complement strand
TCGGCCTCACTTTTATCACTGATCTCAACGGTTTCGGCTCAAGAAAATCTTTGATCGTAAATCCGCTCTCTAAAATATCTTTAATTATCCCGGAGAGGGGACGATGATAGTAAGTTACCTTGAAATCATCGAACCAAACGGAGGTGATTTTTCTTGCATTAAGATAATCGCCAAAAACTTTAGCTTCTCCGGATTTGTATTTTTCGTATCCGATCAAAGACAATTCTTTCTCCTCTGTCTGGATATCTTCCGCGCCCCACCTGACAGGATGATGCGTGGAAAAAAGAAATGTTCCGCTTTTTTCCAAAACTCTATGAATTCCGCGCAAAGCTCTTGTCCAATCTTTGATATAATGCATTGTCAGGCTGGAATAGACAAAATCAAAAGAACCGTCGGCAAAAGCCAATTTTTCCATGTCCATGACGTGAAATTCCAGATCTGGATAACTCTTTTTTGCAAAATCAATAAGTCCTTTTGAGACATCGATGCCAACGACCTTTTTTGCTCCAAGAGATTTCAAACGCTCACACTCTTCGCCCGTGCCGCAACCGATACACAAAACGGTTTTGCCTTTTAAGTCCGGTAATTTTTTATACATTGCGGGTTTCTCCAAAAATTTATGCGCGATATTTTTCCCGCTTCGCATTTCTTCCGCCCACTTCAAGGCACGCTCGTCATAGGACTTTATGGTTTTTTTATCGGTTGCCATGACTTGAATTTTACTTTAAAAACACGCAAAACTCAACGCATTAAGGTTATAATCTTTCTTCCAACTATTTTATTTCCTCCCTTTATCGTGGAAATTTTATTGCGCGTCGCGGAGTTGTTTATCCGTCACATGGGTATACATCTGCGTGGTAGAGATGTTGGAGTGGCCGAGGAAATTACATGGTCTTAATGTCAAAATTTTCGCCTTTTTCATAAAGCAAACCGTACATTGTGTCCAATGATTCAAATATTTTTTTGTTTTCCAAAACGAGGGTGAAATTTTCTTGCGGGGCAATGATATAGACAGTATCCGGTTGAAACAAATAGAGATTTATGGAGAAAGGGAAGAGTTTGTTGTCTATAACCCTGACGGTGGACGGCCTTTGTCTTAAAAGCGCTTTAACGCTTTCCGGCAATAATTTTATCACCGAAACATCGTCTTTTGTGATCAAGCCCTGCGTAACAATGCCTTTGCCCAGAATTTTCCTTTGAAATTTAATCATATAATCAATACCTGTTTTATCAATCGCGCTTTTTATTGCTTCTCCGGATTCTATGAGATGCGGCACTTGCTTGTTGTCGGATTTTAAAATTTTCTCGTAGATCTTTTTAATCCCGTCGGCCGTGTCAAAAAACTCAACCTTCGGCTTTTTGGCCGATAAATCCATCATTCTTTCCAATTTTGCGGCGGTGTTGGCAAAATCTTCAGCTTTTTCTTTAACCTGTTCGGATACAATGCTTGGCTCAATCGGGGAGAAGTATTCACCTCTGCCTTTTTTGCTTTTTACCATGAAGCCTTTCTCGATGAGCTTTTTAACGTGGATATAGATTGAAGTCCTTGGGACGGATACCTCTTTCGCAAGCCGCGAAATATTCGCCGGACCCAATTTTAAAGAGGCAAGATATATGTCCGCCTCCTCTTTCTTTAAACCGATATTTTGCAATATTTCCGTATAACTCATAATTCAATTATATCTTTGTTGATAATTTTGTCAACAAAGTAAGTTAAAATAATGCTTGATTTAAGGCATTTTTATCGTTGCGATTCATCCTTTGACAAAATTAGAAACATAAAATTTTTATAAGTGTTATCTTTTATAAAGTGTACATTTAAATTTAAAAACTTTTTTGATGAAAAGGGAAAACATGTATTGTGTGAGCGGAAATTTCTTATTACTTATTCACAGCTCAGAGAACTTAAAATGCCATGAAAAGGCTCCACGCCTCGCGGCAGAAGTTAACTGTAAAGATTTAAGATTTTCTGCCCTTATTCTTCCTACACGGAAAGAGGCAGAAAAATTTGTCGGAATGTATGTCAAAAGTCTTGGTTTAAAAATTACAAGGAGGTTGTGTGTGAATGATAATATACATTTAACCATGGAGAGAACTCATGAAAGTGGCATCTGGATAGAATATCGCATGAGTATTTGCAAAATTGATTCCCAACCGGCTGAAAAATGGCAAGAAGTTATAGACATTGCCGCTAAATACATTGAAAATGGTTTTAGATGCAAATAGTAGGAGAAAAATAACAGAAACGGAGTTAGATAAAAACTGGCTCCGTTTTTTTATTTCCTCCCTTTGCCGTGGAAATTTTTATGCGCGTCGCGGAGTTGTTTATCCGTCACAGGGGTATAGATCTGCGTGGTGTGACACAGATACTTGCATTGTGTTTATATAGTGCTATAATTGACGTGTAAGTTAATTATAGTGCCAAAGGCAAAAAACCTATGTATATCAAGAGAAATTTGGAAGACAAAATCATAAAGTATTTGGAAACGCCTGAAATTGTTGCCGTGGTTGGACCAAGACAATGCGGCAAAACAACGATGTTAAAGAAGATAATGAGCTCTCTGGCGGACGCTGTGTCTGTTTCTTTTGACGATCAAAACATCTTGGGATTATTTGAGAAAAGCCCGGATGATTTCATCACGGCTTATGTTAAAGACAGAAAATATTTGTTTATTGATGAATTCCAATACGCCAAGCACGGAGGAAAGATTCTCAAGTATATTTTTGACACGCAAAAAATAAAAATAATAATTTCAGGCTCTTCGGTCGCCGATCTGACGATACATGCCATAAAATATTTAGTGGGCAGGGTTTTGGTTGTTAATCTTTACCCCTTTGATTTCAGAGAGTTTTTGTCATACAAAGACATCGCTTATCTCAAAATATACGATGAATACAAAAATAAATTCAGTTTGAGCGAAGAAAAACCTCTGGAGATTGGCTCGGCGGCGCGCGAAAAACTGCTTAGGTATTATGAAGAATATCTTACTTTCGGCGGGTATCCGCGCGTGGCGCTTGAAGAAAACATTGAAACAAAAAAAGAGCTCCTTAAAAATATTTACAATACATACTTTTTAAGAGAGGTCAGGGATATTTTGGGACTCATTGACGACTACAAGTTGGGGGTCTTCATCAAGGGCTTGGCTTTGCAAACAGGAAATTTGATAGAATACAACGAGCTGGCAAATCTGACCGGTTATTCTTATTCTTCCGTCAAAAAATATCTTAATTTTCTGGAAAAAACATACATTTGCAAATTAATAAGACCGTATTTTAAAAACAAAAGGACTGAGATTGTAAAAAACCCGAAAGTATATTTTATTGACACCGGCATAAGAAATACCGTGATCAATGACTTCAGGGGGCTTGGCGATAGGGTAGACAAGGGATCACTGTTGGAAAACGGACTGGCAATGCAATTTATCAAACAAGGATTTGATTTTAATTTTTGGCGCGATAAAAAGAAGAATGAAATAGATTTTGTTCTGTCCTTAGGGAATGGGAAACTAACCGCGATAGAATCAAAAAACTCATTAAAAGACCAAGATCTAAAAATCAGAGAAAAATTCAAAAAAAATTATCCAGAAGCTAACATTATTTTTAGTTGCTGGAGAATAGATAAAATTGGCACTGAGCCCGGATGCTATCCGATTTATTTATTCTAATTCCTTTCTGTCAAAGCAGCGGGGGTATTGATTTTGCCAGTCGCTTTGTTAGGGTGGTTGTTTATGAATAATTTGAGTTTCCTTTTAGGGCGGTTGGCGCAATAGCGCTAACCGCTTTTTTATTTTGGGCCTTTATTATGAAACGCTTTATGCACGTCGCGGAGTTGTTTATCCGTCACATGGGTATAGATCTGCGTGGTAGAGATGTTGGAGTGGCCGAGCATGGTTTGGACGGCGCGGATGTCGGCGCCGCTGGATAATAAATCGGTGGCGAAGCAATGGCGGATGACGTGGGGAGTGACTTTTTTGGAAATTCCGGCTTCTATGGCACGCTGTTTGATCATTCGCTCAACGGATCGCGGAGTAAGTCGGGAAGGACACCCCAGTCGCGGCAAATTAACATCATCCGCTCGGCTCGCATAATTTTCTGCTGAAAATTTGCTCTTCTCGCGCCGCCGCGCCTGCCTGTCCGGTAGGCAGGCTGTGAAAGGCGTCGCGGACGATATTAATTTGCCGCTCCTTAATTCTTTACCGATATCATCTTCGCCGGAAAATTGATTTCCTTGAGAACGGTCAAAGGAAGGAAACCTGCCTGCCGGCAGGCAGGTTCTCCGGAAACCAATTTTTCCGGCTCCGACACCCACAAACAACGCCTCTTCCGTATCAACCCTTTTATTCAAGTAATTTTTAAGGGCATCTTTGGCTGTTTCTGATATGAAGACGACTCTTATTTTGCCGCCTTTGCCTCTGATTGATATTTCTCCGGATCTGGCGTCACTGATGGAATCGCGGTCAAGCGAGCAAAGCTCGGAAACGCGCAAACCCGTGGAGAAAAGGAGTTCCAAGATGGCTTTGTCGCGAAGATTTCTTAAATCGCTTTGATGCTTAGCTTCTCCTGTAAATTTTCTCTGAGAAGCACTTAAGTCGCCTGACGAATCAGAATTTTGAGTCGCGTCGGAGCCGGAACCGGCGGAGGAAAAAGATGCCTCCGTAGAATTTCCCTTGCTGACCGTTCTTAAGGAGGTGCTTTTTCTTCCGCCGGTTCCTTCTTTAAGCGGCGCATCAAGCAGCCGTTGCAATTCTTCCGCTGTTATCAGATCCAAATCCCTTTGCGGAGTTTTGGCCAACTCGATCCGCTCCGGCGGCAGGGAAGGGATGCTTCTTTTGGCCAGATATTTCAAAAACACCCTGAGAGCGATCAGATAGTAATTCTGAGTCTTCTTGTTTAAATTGCCTCCTTCCAGCTTCTCCAGGCGATTAAGATAGAGACGATACTTTCTTAAGATCTCGTCATCTATTTGGGAAGGATCATTAATTTTGGCAAACTTCAGAAAACTGCTTAAATACCTGTCGTAATTCTCGATAGTCTTTAAACTTCGCCCTTTTTCCACCTCCAAGTATTCGAGGAATTGTTTGTGAAGGGAAGTTAGGTTCATAAGATGAACAATTTTGAATGATAAATTTTAAATTTTAAAATAATTTTTAATGCTTTAATTTTAAAAATTCATTTATTCTAATTTATTTAAAAATTTAAAATTCGAAATTTAAAATTAAATATATTATACCAAAAAATAACCCCGCCGTTAGGGCGGGATTATTTCGCAGCTGCTCTATTAGATTATTTAAAATCTACTTAACGGCATCCTTGAGAGCTTTGGCCGGTTTGAATTTCGGAACTTTCATGGCCGGGACATTCACCATTTCTCCGGTTCGAGGATTTCGAGCCTGTCTGGCGGCTCTTTCCTTGACGGTGAAGATGCCTAGGCCGGCAATTGAAACCTCTTCTCCTTTCTTAAGGTTGCCGGTTATTGTTTCAATCAATTTGTCCATCACTTGTTCGGCTGACGTTTTTGTGCCGCCGACAATGGAATGAACAACATCAACCAATCCTGCTTTGTTCATTTTGGTCTTGTAACGTGTAACCTGTAACTTATAACATGGAAGTTACTTGTTACCGAAATACCGTTACTTTTAGTTAGGTAATAATTTCGACCCTGCTAAGATTATATATTAAGCCATTTTTTAGGCAATAGCGGATAGAATTACGAATTAAGAATCATGAATCAAGAAAAACATGAATAAAAATTTTAAACCTCTTGATTCTTGATTCGTAATTCTTGATTCTTTTCTTTATCTCGCGTATTCCGCCACGCGGCTCTCCCTGATCACATTTACCTTTATTTCTCCGGGGTATTTTAGATCCCTTTCTATCCTATCGGCTATATCTCTGGCCATTTTTTTAGCCTCGAGGTCTGATATTTTCTCCGGCATCACGAAGACCCGGATCTCCCTTCCAGCCTGAATCGCGTAGGTTTTTTCTATTCCGCCGAATGATTTGGCGATATTTTCCAAGTCTTCCAGCCTCTTCAGGTAGTTTTCCAAAGAATCCCTTCTGGCCCCCGGCCTGGCTCCGGAAATAGCATCGGCAACCTGAACAATGATCGATTCTGGGGTTTCGTACGGATGCTCCTCGTGATGCGACTGCATCGCCTTGATGATCTTATCGTCGATATTGAACTTTTGGAGGATTCTTTTGCCTATTTCGACGTGGGTGCCTTGCACTTCATGATCCATCGCTTTGCCGATGTCATGAAGCAGGGCCGCCTTTTTGGCCACATTTACGTCGAGTTTTAGCTCGGCAGCAAGCATTCCGGCGATATGCGCGGCCTCGACGGAGTGCTGGAGAACATTCTGGCCATAACTGGTCCTGAAGAAAAGCCTGCCCAAAACAGTGAGTAGTCTTGGATCGAGGTCGATGATCCCGGCTTCGTACGCGGCAAGTTCTCCTTTCTGCTTGATGGTCTTATCCACCTCGGCCCTGGCTTTCTCCACCACCTCTTCGATCCTGGCCGGCTGGATCCGTCCGTCGAGAAGAAGATTCTCCAGCGCCATTTTAGCCGTTTGCCTTCTTATCGGATCAAAGCCGGAAATGACAATAGATCCGGGCGTGTCGTCTACAATTATTTCTACGCCTGCCGCCCTCTCGAGCGTTCTGATATTCCTGCCTTCCTTGCCTATGATCTTTCCTTTCAAATCATCCGAAGGAATGGAGACCGTGGTCGTCGTCACCTCTGAAGCGGTGGAAGAGGCGAGCCGCTGGATGGAGTTGATAAGCATCTCCCTGGCGCGCTTCTCAAATTCGTCCCGCCCGATCATTTCGAGCTTTTTAATGCGATTAAGCATATCTTCTTCGTGCTTTTTCTCCACCATTCGCAGAAGTTCCGTTTTGGCTTCGTCCTCCGTCAAAGAAGCTGTTTTTTGCAATTCGGCAAGTCTTTGTTTCTCTATGCCTTCTATTTCTTCTTTCTTTTTCTTTAATTTCTCGATATTTTGATGGATCTCGGCCTGGCTGTTTTCTATATTAGTCCTTTGCTTTTCAAGACTTTCCTCTCTTTGCAAGATCCTTTCCTCAAGCTTGCGAACCTGAAGAAGGGAAGTCTTTTCTTCCTGTTTCGCGTTATCGAGGACTTGCTGGGCTTTTTTCGAAGCTTCTTCGAGAGCGTTTTGGGCCTTATCCTTGGCCTCCAAAAGCATCTGCTTTATTTTTAATTCTATTGAATTTTTCTTCTGCAGAGTGATCAGCACATGGAAAAAATATCCTATCGCCAACCCTCCCAAGCCGGAAAACCCGGCCAAAAGAAACACTTTGGTTAGGTCCATAAATTTTGGTGCACCCCGATTGAAAGATTTCTAACAGGGTAAACATAAGTTTGGTTAAAACAATAATCTTGTAAGAAGTAGTATAATCCTACTAAATTTTAGCCTTTTTGTCCATCCCTCGCCCATGCTTTTTATGTTAAAATAGCAGCATGAATAAATCTTACCGCCCGGTGGTTTTGGTAATAATCGACGGTTTTGGCGTTCCGGAACAGAAATCCATTTCCACTTGGGAGGCCGCGAAACAGCCGAATTTCGCGGAATTGGAGAAGTTTTTCCCGTTTACCACCGTCCAAGCCTCAGGATTGGCCGTCGGCCTTCCGTGGGGGGAATCGGGTAATAGCGAAGTGGGGCACCTCACTATCGGATCAGGGCGGATCATCTATAATTATCTGCCAAGGATCTCTTCCGCCATCAAGGACGGTTCTTTCTTCAAAAATGAGGGTCTGATGAAGGCGTTGAAACACGCCAGGCAAAACAAGAGCTCTCTTCACTTCATCGGCCTCTACTCCACCGGCACGGTCCACGCTTACTTCGAGCATCTCCACGCCCTGCTTGATTTCGCCAAAGAAAACAACAGTCCGGCTTATCTTCATCTTTTTACCGACGGCAAAGACGCTCCCAAAAAGGAAGGGGCTCAATTTTACGCCGAGCTGGAAGAACTTATCAAAAATAATTACCCGGACATAAAAATCGCCTCCGTGGTCGGCAGAGGTTTCGCCATGGATAGAAACGGGAACTGGGACAGGATACAAAAGGCTTATAACGCTTTCACAAACGGGGAGGGGAACGAGTTTTCTACCGCTTCGGAGTATGTTGGCGGACAATATGCCAAAGATCTGACAGATGAATCGATTGAGCCGGGTGCTATCTCAGGCGAAGAAGGCAGGATCAGAGACGGAGACGCCGCGGTGATCTTCAACTTCAGGGAAGACAGCATCAGGGAGATAACCAAAGCTTTCGCGGCGGATGATTTTAATTATTTTCCAAGGGAAAAACTCGACAATTTCTTGCTTGTCACCATGACGGAGTACGACAAATCTTTGCCTTGTTTCGACTCGGGGATATGTCCGGCGGCTTTTAAGTCGGCGGAAGTGGTTTTGCCACTAGCCGAAGTTATCGCCAATAACGGCATGACCCAGCTGCACATAGCCGAAACGGAAAAGTACGCCCATATTACTTATTTCCTTAATGGCGGGGAAGAAACATCCTTCCCAAAAGAGGACCGGATATTAGTCCCGTCTCCCGCGGGGGGACGCTATGACGAAAGTCCCGAAATGTCAGCGGATAAAGTTGCCGAGAACGTGCTTGGCAACTTGGATAAATATGATTTTATCGCAGTCAATTTTGCCAACGCGGACATGGTGGGCCACACCGGGAATTTCGAGGCCACGGCCAAAGCCATAGAAAAAGTGGACGAGTGTATCGGAAAGATCGTCTCTAAAATATTGGAAACGGACGGCGTGATGATCATTACCGCCGATCATGGTAACGCGGAAGAAAAAGTTTATAAAATTTCCGGGGAGAAAAAAAGCAAACACTCCAATAACCCCGTGCCTTTTTTCGTGATAGGAAAAGACTTTAAAAGAGATGAGGAACTGAGCCGGGAAGGAATAGATCAAAGATACAAAGACATCGCCGGAACCCTTTCCGACGCGGCCCCGACGGTCTTGGAACTCTTGGGTCTCAAAACCCCGTCGGAAATGACGGGGAAAAGCTTGCTGGGAAAAATAACTTAAAACTCAAAACAAAGCTAAATCAATTTATTTTGCGCTTTTCTCCTTCAATATCGCGTCTATCATGCCGTATTTCTTGGCCTCCTCGGCATCCATGTAGAAGTCTCTATCCGCGTCTTTTTCTATCTTCGTCATAGGTTGCCCCGTGGCATCCGCCAGGATCTTATTGAGCCTGTCTTTGATCTTGAGCATATGCTTGGCGGTGATCTCTATCTCTGAAGCTTGTCCTTCCGCCCCGCCCATTACTTGGTGGATCATTACCTCCGAGTTGGGGAGCCCGAATCTTTTGCCTTTTGTGCCAGCTGCCAGGATAATGGCGGCGCCTGAAGCGGCAATACCCACGCAAATAGTGGAAACATCCGGTTTGATGTGTTTCATCGTGTCGAACATGGCCAAGGTGGCCGTAACCGAACCTCCGGGTGAATTTATATAAAGATAAATGTCTTTTTTCGGGTCTTCGTGCTGTAAAAAGAGCAACTGGGCGATGACCGTGTTGGCCGAAGCGTCCGTGATCGGCCCGGAAAGGAAGATGATCCTTTCCTTCAAAAGGCGGGAGTAGATGTCGTAAGCCCTCTCCCCGAATTGCGATTTCTCAATGACTGTTGGTATTAACATAGTGATTAGATTATATGAGGATTAGAGTGTCTGTCAAATTTCTGAATTTAAAAAGCAGGGCTTTAAACCCTGCTTTTCCTTTTTCGCTGTTTATTGGTTTTCCAGAGCTTGGAAGAGCCGTTCGTTCTTCATGATGCCGCGGAGATAGTTTTTTACCCGCTCCTTATCCAGCTCCTGGCCTAAGTTTTTATGGTATTCGATCATGGCGTTGACTTCCTTTTCCAGGTCTTCCTCCGGCACCTCGATCTTTTCTTTTTCCGTTATTTCTTCCAAAACAAGGCTATATTTCACTCTTTTGGCCGCGTCGGCCTCCCAATCCTTTCTCAATTCTTCTTCTGTTTTCTTTATATGATTCAGATAATCTTCCCATTTGAGGCCCATTTGGGTGATGTTTCGCTTCATTTCGTCCATCATTTTATCCTTTTCCAGATCAATCAAATATTTTGGCATCTCTTGCTCGATCTTTTCCGCGACTTTATCCAGGATCCCCATTCTTTTCGCTTCTTTAGCCTTAATTTTCTTTTCTTCGGCGATATTGAGCCTGATAGTGTTTTTTAAGGCATCCATGTTTTCGAAGTTTCCCAAAGATTTGGCAAACTCGTCGGAAAGTTCCGGCAACACCTCTTCTGCTTTCCCGTCAACCTCCTTTTTTGTCGCTTTTGATTTCCTTATCGATTCGATGGTTTTACTTACATCTTCGTCCGCAACGGTTATTTCTTCGGCTTTTTCCATTTCTTTTTTGGCGATACTTTTATAATCGGGGAGGGCGATCTCCGGCAAAACGCAGGTTTTGATTTTGAAACCGAGCGGATTGTTTTCCGCCATTTTAGTAATAGAGATCTCCGGCCTGCCGATGGCTCTGATCTTGTGTTCTTTTAGTATTTTGGGGTATGTTTTCTCGAGTGCCAAGATAGCCATTCTCTCTAAAAGAGCGCCGTTTCCGATGTGATCTATTAATATATTTTCCGGAATTTTGCCTTTTCTAAAGCCTTTGAGTTCCACGGAATCTGAAAACTCCTTCAAGGCTTCCTCCCGGCCGGACATAAAAATCTCGGCCGATATTTCGCCGATTATTTCAACTTCCGAATTTGGCAATAATTTAATTTCAAGCATGAATCGCAAAACTTGTAACTCGCAACTTACAACTCGAAAGAATAACCCTTTTTCTTTGCAGTTACAAGTTACAAGACTACTGGTTTGATCACCACCCTTCGATTTGGTTCTTCGCCGAGGCTTTCCGTCTTAATATCGGGATATTCCCCAAGAATGGCATGGATTATCCTTCTGTCGTAGGCGGACATTGGATCCATCTCTATTTCTTTTTTGAAGAATCTTGCTCTTTGGGCGTTCAGTCTGGCTATGTTCTTAATCTCTTCGATCCTCTTCCTTTGGTAGTCGTTTACATCAAGAAGGAATGAGAGCGCTTCAAGGTTTGCTATTCTAAGCCTTGTTTCAGCCATTTTTTTGACAACATGACTGAGGGCAATAAGATGTTTGCCTTCTTCGCCGATCAAGATTCCGGCTTCTTTGGTTTTGATGGTAAAAATCCTGTCTCCGTCCAATTCCACGCACTCGATCTTCCCCTGGACGGTCATTTTGTCCAAAATTTCCTCAAGAAGCGTTAAGATTATTTTTATTTGTTGTTCCACCATAAAGTTTTTCGGCTTTTCTGCGCACCGTCGCTTCGTGTACTATAGCAAAAACATTCATGGTCGTCCAATACAAGGCAATTCCGGAAAAAAACCTTAGACCGATAAAGAAAATAAAGATCGGCATAACATATCTCATCTGCAAATTCATGCTTCTGGCCAAATTATCTTTGAAACTGTCGCCTAATTTTTCTTTTTTGATCGGCGGAATAGCCAGTTTCATCTGGAAAAATTGGGTTACGGCAGCAAGAAAAGGCAAGACATAGCCTTTTTGCGTCATATCGATCAATCCCAGGAATTTAACATTGACCGCTTCCGGAATACTGACGAACGAATAAAGGTGGTTGGGATCAAAATTAACCCCGCCAAGAAACACTTTATATAAAGCAAAAATGACGGGAATTTGGATAAACAACGTTAATATCCCGGATAAAGGATTGATTCCATGTTGTTTATACAACTCCATCGTTTTTTTGGCTTGAGCTTGTTGATCGCCTTTATGTTTTTCTTTAATTTCTTTGAGTTCCGGTTCTAATTTCTTCATTCTTACTTGCGTAACGGTCGCCTTATGGGTGAAAGGGAAGATAATAAGGCGGACTATGATAGTGAGGAGGATTGTGGCAAAACCAAGATCATGGAATGGAAGATAATTAACCAATAAAACCAAGCCGTTAAGCAATGGTTCAAAAAAGATAAGATTGTATAAGTAAGACATAAATTAGAATTAAGAATTAAGAATTAAGAATTAAGAATTAAGAATTAAGAATTTCCCTCTTAATTCGTGATTCTCTATTCATGATTCCGATTTTATATGATTTTCGCTTTTTTATAAAGGTTTTCCAATTCCACCTTTATTTCTCCGTATTTTTTACCTTTTATGGAAGGTTTGAAAAATACCAGCGCGTAAACATCTCTACCGACTGATTTTAGGACATTTTTTGTTATCGCCCTGGCTTGGCGTTTTAATTTATTTCTTTCTGTCGCTTTTTTAGCCACTTTGGCGGAAACAACGAAGGCGAATCCGGGGGAGGGGAGTGCTTCGCCACCGTTTAATTTCCCGCGATCGGCGATTTTTATGTAAATATTCTCCGAAGAGAAATTTTTTCCTTTCTTTAGGACCGCGAGAAATAATTTTCTGCCTATTCTGTTTTGTCTGGAAAGCATAAAAACCAACTTAAAATCAAAACTTAGAACTCAAAACCACAACTAAAAAATAAAAAACGGAAACTAATGTAAGACCGTTTTAGAGTTTAAGTTATAGTTTTGACTTTTGAGTTCTGACATTTGAGTTTATTATTTCAAACTATAACATCAAACTTTACTCACAACAAGTTCACAAGTTATCCACAGGATATTAATATAATAAGAACTTTTTACTATTTTTTTGTTGTTTTATTATATTTTATATTGAGTATAATTAAACCAATGACAATGGATTTTGAGAAAATTTGGAAAGAAGCTTTAGTGGAAATAGAACCGAATATTTCAAAAGCTAATTTTGCTACTTGGTTTAAAGATACTTGCATAAGCAAGTATGACAACGGAGTCGCGGTTGTGAAGGTTCCCAATAATTTCGCGAGAGATTATTTAGCGGATAAATATTACAAATTTGTATTCGGGGCCCTTCGTAATTTAATCCCTAATATTCGCCATATAGAGTATATTATTGTTCAACCACCGCAAGAACAGGCAAAAAAACCTTTAAAAAAGCAAGCGAATGAAGAGCAAATGGGTTTTTCCGAGCTTAATATGGACACGGAAGCCAATTTAAACCCTAAATACACCTTTGACTCTTTTATAGTCGCTTCTTTTAACGAAGTGGCGCATGCCGCCGCGCTGGCCGTCTCTAAACAATTAGGTTCTTTATATAATCCTTTGTTTATTTACGGGGGAGTGGGGCTTGGCAAGACCCACCTGATTCAAGCCATAGGGAACGAGATCAGAAAAAACAATAAAAACGCTAAAATTCAATATATTACTTCAGAAAAATTCGCTAATGATTATATAAATTCCATCCAAAATAAAACAATTCAGGCCTTTAAAGAGAAATACCGTAAATATAATCTTTTGATAGTGGACGATATTCAATTTTTTTCCGACAAACTGAAGATCCAAGAAGAGTTTTTCCATGTTTTTAACGCTCTTTATGATGGAAGTAATCAAATTGTTTTTTCCTCCGACAAACCGCCTCAATATGTAGTCGGTTTGGAGGAGCGATTAAGATCAAGATTCGAGGGTGGAATGATGGTTGATGTGTCTCAACCTTCACTCGAGGAAAGAATGGCTATTTTGCGAATTAAAATGCAGCAAAAGTTCTTCAACTTGCCTGATGAATTGATTAATTATATAGCTGAAAATATAAACGAGAACATCAGGGAGCTTGAAGGCGCCCTAAACTCCGTGATAGGACAATCAAAGATTAAAGGAAGGATACTTCACCTTCCGGAAGTCGAGCAAATAATCAAAAAGAAAGTTAAACCTATTAAAATAGTGACTATCGATCACATCATTAAAACAATATCCATTTATTATAATATTGAGGAGAAAAACCTTACGGAGAAGACAAGAAGGCAAGAGGTTGTCAAACCAAGACAAATAGCGATGTACCTTATCAGGGATAATTTAAAAATATCATATCCTCACATCGGGAAGAGTCTCGGTCAAAAAGATCACACCACGGCAATCCACGCGGTGAAGAAAATAAGCGGGGATATAAAAAAAGACAAGAGACTTGAGCAGGAGATTAACAACCTTAAGGACCTTATTTACAAGACGGGTGTGTAAAACTTGTGGATAAAAAGTATAAAATCGTGTTTAAAAAAATAAATAATCGGTAAATAACAGAATAATAATTTGTTGGTAAAATCATTACTCTTTTAAAAATTGAATTTTAAAAGAAATTAAACACAAATAATGTATTTTATCCACAGGTTTTATCCACAAATTTTATTTAAAATTACCCTTAATTAAAGCTATAAATTAGAAT
>QZIU01000016.1 GCA_003599625.1 Candidatus Parcubacteria bacterium | reverse complement strand
AAAAATCCTTTGATGCCGGTATATTTACAATGGATTTTGTTGTAATATGCCACAAGGTTGTGGCCTCATGGAGTGCAAGATGTATCTGAACTTATGCAGAATTTAGTTATTTGACCCCAAAATTATCCTGTGTTAAGATGTTTTTGCTTTAAAATAAGCAAATCGTTGCTTTTGGTTAGGAGGATTTCGGACGCTATTCCGGAATCCCGAAAACCTATTTTCGGGAGCAACGTTTTTTGTTGCTCTTTACAATATATATTATGGAAGAAATGGAAAGATTGAATAGAAATTTTTAAAACGAAAAGGAGAAGGAAATGAAAAGACTTAACGGAGCATTTATAGCCTCCGGAGGCGGAACCGACTTTTCTGCCAGCATGATTGGCAAGAAAGGCGGCAAAACCGACCTTGTTGATTTTACACTTCTTGTGAGCACAAACCCTGACGCTGGCTGTATAGCAAAAGGCAGACTTTTTCCTGAGCTTGAAGTAATTGTTATTGATGCCAAAAAACTCGGAAAAAAAAGATTCCAAAATGCGCTTGACAAAGCGCTTCGAAAGCGCGGAATCGACATTCTGGTTATGGTGGGGAATATCCACAAAGTAAAGACGAAAAATGTCCCTTACGTTGTGGTGAATATTCACCCTGCCAACAAGGACAGGCATGGCGGAAACGGTATGTATGACCTTGAAACGCATATGCACGTCCTCCGCGATATCTTAGACCAGCTAAAGAGAGGGACCATAAAGCTGACAGACCGCATAGTTACAGAGATCAATTTTCATATTGCCACCGAAGAACATGACCGCGGGCCGTTGCTTGTCGCCGTATATGTTCCAATTCCATTCAGTTTGATTGAAAATCTGATCAATTGCGGATCTCTGAAATATGCTGCCAGGTGTCTTCAAAAAATCGTTCTGAAACGTGAATGGGAAATCTTGCCAACGGCAATCAATATCGCGGCTATGGAGATTTTGGAAAAAACAGCATAGGAAAGGGGGTATGCGTTGTGATAATAAGCTACTATAAGTCAAGCTTTTTATCTGCTGCCCGAAACGCCGAGCTGACAATTCAACTGGGAGAGTTAATTCCTGGCTTGATTGCCATCCAGACTGAAGAAGTTTATTACATCCAGACAACCAGGAAACTTAAAAAGGATGAAATTTCACGCCTGGAGTGGCTCTTGGGCGCACAAAACCCACTTCATACTCTGTCGAAGAAATCCACTTTCGGCAGGATCAACGGTAATGTGCTTGAATTTGGGCCTCGGATGAATTTCGAAACAGCAGACTCAAGCAATGCAGTTAACATCATGCATTCCTGCAATCTGCCAACGATCAAAAGGGTTGAAAAATCCCGCCGTTACAAATTTATCGCAATAAAATTTTCAGAGGAAGAAAAATCGGCGGTAAGCCCTTTACTGCATGACAAAATGACTGAGTGTTTGTACCCCAAACGGCTCACTTCATTCAATACCGGCAAGAGGCCTATGCCTGTCAAATATATTCCGCTGATGGAAGAAGGCATTGAAGCTTTACGACAGGCTAACAAGAAGTATGGCACCGGTTTTGACGAGCAGGACCTGGCTTATCTGACCTATCTCTACGGAGAAGTCCTCAAGCGCAACCCAAACGATGTAGAATGGTGCGACTTGGGCAATAGCGTGTCCGAACATTCTCGGCATGGCTTATTCCGCGCCAAAATTATCATTGATGGCAAGGTTATGCCCTTTACGCTGATGGAGGTAATCCAGGGTACACTGAAAAATCGCGAAAACAGCATTATCGCTTTCCACGACAATGCTTCGGCAATCCGCGGTTTCACAATCACCGTACTCACACCTTCAAAACCAGGCTTGCCTTCGCCGGTTAGAATGGCGACGCTTCTTTACCACTTCGTTCTTACCGTCGAAACTCACAATCACCCTTGCTTATGGGAAGCTTATGCGGGTGCAGCGACTGGCGGCGGCGGACGAAGACGCGACAACCAGGCACTCGGCCGTGGCGGTATTGTTCGAGCAGCAATGGCTCTATTCTTGGCCGGTCAGTTGCGATTACCTGGCTATATTCTGCCGTGGGAAGACTTAACTTGGCCGTACGATCCAAGAACCGAAACGCCGCTCAATTTCTTTATCAAAGCGACCAAAGGCTGTTTCGATGACGGCAACCAATTTGGAGAACCCGTGACCCTTCTTGGCGCAGAAAGTTTTGCCTTTAGGATCGGCGAACAGCGCTGGGAAAATATAAAACCGATCATGTGCACCGGCGGTTACGGTTACCTGTTGGACTGCCTCAAAGAAAAACATGAGCCTGAGGTCGGCTGGATTGTTGTAAAAATTGGCGGCCTGGCCTACAACATCGGTTTTGGCGGAGGATCCGCTTCATCGATGATGGCAGGCGACAGTTCAGCTGAACTTGACTTTAAATCCGTCCAGCGTGCAAACGGCGAAATGGCGGCAAAGACTAATGAAGTTCTGCTGACCTGCAACTACATGGGCGCCCAAAGTCCGATTGAGACCATACACGATCAAGGTGCCGGCGGTAACGGCAACATTCTTAAAGAGTTAGTCGGCCACTTTGGAGCCAAAATTCGTCTGCGCTCAATACCGCTTGGCGACAAAACAATGTCCACCTGCGAAATAATCGTGGCTGAGTACCAGGAAAACATCGGCTTGCTGATTAAGGCAGAGCGTTTCACCGAATTTGCCGCGATCTGTGAACGTGAAAAATGCCCATATGCAGCCGTTGGCGTGATTACCGGTGATGGCAAATTCGTCATCATCGACGAAAAAGACGGAACTGTTCCCTACGACCTGAAGATTGTCGACATTTTCAGTAATTACCCTCAAAAAACTTTCATAGACAAAAGAGTAACTTTGCCTTTGGAAGCGCTGGTTTTGCCGGAAACGTCCACTGTCCGCTCAGAATATGATTTAGTCGCCCGTTTGCTGGGAGTCTGCTCCAAGGAATGGATGGCTGACATAGTTGACGGCAGTGTCACAGGCGATGTCGTAGATAGCACACGCGCTGGCTCGTTAGGTCTGCCGATTTCTGAACATTCACTCATTGCGCCGGGGTTGCTCGAAAGAGTCGGCGAAGTAAATACTGTCAGTTATAGACCGACTATCGGGCTTATTTCTCCGCAGGCAATGGCAAGAATGGTTGCCGCCGATGCCCTGCTAAAGGTGGTTTTTACGAAAATCACCAAGCGTACGGAAGTAAAAGCATCAGCCAACTGGATGCTGGCAGCAAAATTGCCTGGCGGTTTGGCTTGGCTGTGGGATGCAGCAGTTGCCTTGCGTGAAATCTTGGACAAAATCGGTGTTGATATCGATGGCGGCAAAGATTCATTGTCTATGGCAGCGACTGTTCCCGGCGAAAAGGAAAAAGTACGGTCGTTAAGCACATTGGTTATTACAACCTATGCCGCTTGCGTCGACTATCTCCTCCGCGCAACTGCCGAGATCAAACTCCCCGGTGAAAGCGTTTTACTGTTTATCGACTTGGCAAAAGGCGCCACCCGCCTTGGCGGCAGTGCCTTGGCTCAGGTCCATAAGCAGGTTGGAAACATCTGCCCTGACGTGGACTATCCGGAAGTGGTCAACGAATCGTTCGACTTGATCCAAAAATTGCTTGAGCAAAACTTGATTCTAAGCGGTCTGGGTCGCGGTCGCGGCGGTCTTTTGTTGACGGCTTCCAAAATGGCTTTTGCCAGTAATTGCGGCATCGACATTGAAACCAATCATGCTAAAGCGTCGGCTGTTGAGATACTGTATAACGAGGAGCTTGGCTTGGTTATAGAGTGCCGGCCGCAAGATGAAGCTGTAATACGCCAGCAATTCGCCCAGCTTGAACTCGACGATATCGTCTATCACCTCGGTAAAACAACCAAAGAAAAAATTATCAAAGTTGCCCATAACGGAAAACAGGTGCTGTCTGAAGACATGCGCGCTCTGCGTGACATCTGGCGTGATACTTCTTTCCAGATGAAAATGCGACATGCACCTCGAATCATCATCGAAGAAGAAAGGAAAAACTTATACGACCAGCCAACACCAAAATACGTTCTGACTTTCAATCCGGACGAGTATCCGTTAGTGATTGCCAATTATCCCGGCAAACCCCGGATTGCGATCCTCCGCGAAGAAGGCACTAACAGCAAGGATGAAGCCTGGAAAACATGCTTCTTGGCTGGTTTCGAGCCGGTTGATGTCCATATGACCGACTTGGCTTCAGGAAAAATCAGTCTGCGCAACTTTAGGGCAATCTTCTATCCGGGCGGATTCTCTTTTAAAGACATCCTGGGTGCGGCACGTGGTTGGGCCGGCGTGTTCAAATTCAATGAACTCGTTGCCAAGGAATTCGCCGAATTCTATGCACGACCCGATACGATAAGTTTTGGGCCCTGCAATGGCTGTCAGCTAATGGCGCTCCTCGGCATTATACCGTGGCAGATGGCAGAAAAATCACAGCCGCTTTTCACTACGAACGTCAGTGAAACTTTCTGTTCTGGCTTTCCGACTGTGAAAATCTTCGATTCGCCTTCGATTTGGCTTAAAGATATGGCTGGTTCAACCCTGGGCGTACATATCGCCCATGGCGAGGGTAAATTCCATTGTCCTGACCAGCATGTCTTAAGGGTAATCTTAGGCATGAATCTGGCTCCCATCCGTTTCGTCGACGTCACGGATAGACCGACTATGGCTTACCCGTTCAATCCTAACGGATCGGAAAAAGCTATTACTGCTATTTGCGACCCAACCGGAAGGCATCTGGCGTTTATGGAGCATCCGGAGAGGACATCTTTGAAAAGGCAATATCTGACTTGGCCACGTGAATGGCTGTACCAGAATTCTCCCTGGATAAGAATGTTCCAAAACGCCCGTATCTGGTGCCAGCAACATCCAGCTGCTACCGTCGAAGCAGAAGCTCCGCTGATAGTAGTACCTTAATCGTTCACTGAAATAACTGTTTAATTACCCCCCCCCAACGGATTCAATCCAAAATCCGATTGGGGGATTTTTTTACTCCGAATTAAATATTTCGGTTATACCAAACCCGTCTCTGTTATTTTATCAGCACTACCATATAACGATATATGGTAGTGGTAAAACTTAATATACTGACAAAACGCTTAGTCTGTTTGTATATAATTAACTTTCCGTAATTTCTGATAAATCTTTACAAAAATAATTATTTTTACTAAGATAATTGCGCTTATGTAAGCAAAATTGGAGGACAAGAACCTTGAAAAATCAATCAAATATACAGGAATGGAGGTGATTTAATAGAACGGGCGAAATGGTGGAAATTTTTTTGCCGGGGATGCAATCAGTCTGTACAAGTATTAGAAAGAACGGAAAAAAAGGCAGCCAAAGCAGCAAAGCAAAAACATCGACGTGAATATGAAAATCAGATACAGCCCGCTTTAGGCTGTCAGAACTGCGATCTGGTATTGCAAAGAGATGACGAATAGGCATTACATCGGGATTATAAAAGCAGAACTTAAAAATGGAAAGGAATGAAGTGATGAACGTACTAATAGTTGGCGGCGGCGGCAGAGAGGACGCGCTTCGATGGAAGATACAGCAAAGTCCTCTGGTGGAGCAAATTTTCTGCGCTCCGGGAAATGCCGGTACCGGAACTTCCGGGTGTGAAAACACCAAAATCAAACCGACTGACATCAACATCTTGCTGGGTTTTGCAATTACCCATAAAATCGACTGACCGTCGTCGGACCTGAAGACCCTCTAGCGAAAGACATCGTAACGAGCTTTAATGGTTCTGAAGAGTATAAAGGAAAAATCTTCGGCCCAACGGAAGAAGCGGCTAGATTGGAATCAAGCAAGGCCTTTGCCAAAAGATTCATGAAAAATACGGCATACCGACTGCCCGCTGTGAAATTTTCGATGACACAGAGGATGCCATGAACCATGCCATTAGCCGGAATGGTAATTGTGTCATTAAGGCAGACGGACTGGCTGCCGGTAAAGGTGTGACAGTTGTCGATAATGATGATGTCGAAAGGGCTATCACTGCTATAGAGCAGGCGATGATCCAAAAAGTCTTCGGCGAAGCCGGTAAGACGGTGATTATCGAAGAACGTCTTTTTGGCGAAGAGGCTTCAATTATGATCTTTGTTGACGGCGAACATTACCTGATAATGCCGTCATCCCAGGACCATAAGTCTATCTTCGACGGAGACAAAGGACCCAATACCGGCGGTATGGGCGCCTATTCGCCGGCTCACATGATAACGCCGCAGATGATGCAACAGATTGAAGACAAAATCGTGAAGCCGAATGAGGAGATAGATTATCACGGCGTCCTCTACATCGGCTTGATAATAACAGCCGATGGGCCAAAGGTTCTGGAATATAATGTCCGCTTCGGTGATCCGGAAACCCAGGTGGTCGTTCCCAGAATCAAGAATGACATTGTACCCATAATGCTTGCTTGCATTGATGGTACTTTAGACCAGCATCGGCTGGAAATCGACGAACGCGCTGCCGTCTGCGTTGTTTTGGCATCGCATGGGTATCCCGGAAAATACGAAAAGGGAAAAGTCATCGATGGACTTAAGTACGTCCGGCAAATAGCGGATTCGATGATTTTTCACGCCGGGACCAAAATTGTCGGCGGACAAGTCGTTACTGATGGCGGACGCGTCTTAGGCGCTACTGCTTTAGGTGAAGATCTTGCCCAGGCATACGACCGAGCTTATCAACTGGCCGGATTGGTAGACTTCCAGGGAAAGTACTACCGCACCGACATCGGGCAAAAAGCTTTGCGCCATTTAAACGCAAGGTAAAATTTCTAAGAAAGGAAAAGGGTGAAAAAGATGGGTCAAAGTGAGTACGCAAAGGCAGGAGTTGATTACACTAAAATCGAACCTTTCAAAAGGGCAATGATCGAGGTGGCTAAAAGGACACGACATTTTCCTGAAGTGCACGATGTTTATATTGGTCAGGTTCACCACGCCCATGGCGGCATATTCGAGTATCGCGGTTACAAGCCTAATATTTGGTGTCAAACCCAGGAAGGTTTGGGCAACAAAAACTGGCTAGCCGAATGGATGTATATGAAAACTGGCCATAGCTATTACTTCAATGTCGGTATTGACGCGCTTCGTATGGCAACCAACGACAATGCCGCCCAAGGCGCTGCGCCGGTTTGCTTTACGGACGAGGTAGCAGCAGGTGATAGCGACTGGTTCTTGGATGAAAAGCGAAGCCACGATTTGGGGCAAGGCTTCATCCATGGCTGCGCTGAAGACAATGTTGCTGTTATTGCCGGCGAATCACCGTCTTTGCCTTACCTCATAAAGGCTACATTGCCGGTCAAAAGCGCGCCCTCAATCAGCGGCTGTGTTCTTGGCATTATTGCCCCTGCAGACAGGTTGGTTACTGGCGAAGAACTTCAGGCAGGCGATCATATCCTAGGCGCTCCGTCCAGTGGAGTGCACTCCAACGGCTTCTCGCTGCTGATCAAACGGGGTTTACAGTTGCCAGACCAGTTTCTGACTGCGCTGTCCGATGGCAGGTCCTTTGGCAATCACGCATTGATCCCGACTCGTTCCTACGTCGGCCTGGTTAAGTCATTACTCGATGCAGGCGTGGAGGTTCACTCCTTCTTACCAGGCACAGGTAGTGGCGTCAGTAAAATAGCCTATGACGAGCGCGACTTTACCTACGTAATTAACGACTGGGTAAATGAAGTCCCTTTGCTTATGCAGTATATGCTTGAATTGGGTGTCAGTTTAGTAGATTGCCTGACAACCTTTAACTGGGGTATTGGCTATTACGTCTACCTGCCAGCCAAAGAAGTTGACAAAGCAATAAAGGCTGGCCGCCGGGCAGGCCACGAGTTACTCAATCTTGGCTTTGTCGAAAAAGGAAAACGCGAGGTAATCTTCGAGCCTGAGGGAATAGCACTTCCACCTCCAGGCAATTGATAACAACATTTTCATAACCGCGGCGTCTGCGCAAGTTGCAACGCCGCTTTTTTCTTTTATTTAAAAATAACAAATTTAACAAAATTAAAGCTAAAGTTATTTACAATTTTACAGAAAAAAAATTATAAAAAAATTGCTAAATTTACACCAAAAAATAACGTTAAAAAACCTTTTCAAATCTCTTTATTTGTGCTAAAATGATTTCGGGTTTAAATCCCGGATTTTTGATAAAAAAGTATCTGTCTTCAGCCAAAAGAAGACGGCTAAACAAAGCATAAATTTATGCAAATAACCTGGCTTGGACAAGCCTGTTTTAAAATTCAAACCAATAACACGACCATCATTATCGATCCTTTCGACCCGAAAATCGGTCTTAAAATGCCGCGGGTAACAGCAGATATTGTCCTGTCTACGCACGATCATTACGATCATAATAATATTTCGGCAATAAAGGGGACAGATGTTGATCCTTTTATAATAAATAATCCGGGTGAATATGAAGTGAAAGATGTTTTCATCTACGGCATAAAATCGTTCCACGACAAATCAGAAGGCAAGGAACGGGGAGATAATACCATTTACAGGATAGAGGCGGAAAATATTAACTTGGCCCATTTGGGCGATTTAGGACACGCTTTAAGCAACGGCCAGCTGGAACAGCTGCAGGGGGTTGATATTTTAATGATTCCGGTCGGAGGAACATATACTATAAATGCCAAGGAAGCAAACGAGGTGATTTCTCAAATTGAACCGCGAATCGTTATTCCCATGCATTACAAAATTAAAGGACTGAATATAAACCTTGATCCGATTGATAAATTCTGCAAAGAAACCGGAGTCTGCGCCACCGATACTCTGCCGAAACTCAAGATAGTCAAAAAGGATCTGCCACAAGAAGAAATGAAAATTATTATTTTACAGCCAGCTTAATTTTTATGTTTTCGGGGAAAAACATTAAAGATTTGCCGATTGAAAAAAGGAAAAAAATTCTTAAAATCACAGTTATTTTTATAATGTCATTAATAGCTATGATTTGGATCGCTGTCATGATAACAAATTTCGTTTTTGTTCCGCCGGAAACAAAGGAAGAAAATGAACTGAAAAAAAAGACAGCCGAGCTTCAAAAAATAATTTCGGAAATCCAAAAGGAAATTTCCATAATAAATAAGGAATTGCCCGACGAAGAATCTGCCAACGCCACATTTCAGTTAAATCAGGACGAAATAGATGCCATCAGATCGAAGCTGGAAAAAAATTCCACCAACACCAATCCGATAATGGAATAAAAAAATGAAGAAAAATATTAAAAAAGAAAAAAAACCTAAGGAAAAAGCCGCGCCCGGACCTGCCGGGACTCAGGAATTGACCGTAAACGGCGCAATTGAACAGCCGGGTGTGGGAAAAATCCAAAAACGGCTGATAGTTGATGAAGTGAAAGAAAGCTATCTTGATTATGCCATGTCAGTGATTGTTGCCCGCGCCCTGCCTGACGTGCGTGACGGCCTAAAACCGGTTCACCGCAGGATTCTTTACGCTATGTGGAACATCGGTCTGCGTTCCACGGCAAAATTCCGAAAATCGGCAACCGTCGTCGGAGAAGTTCTGGGCAAATATCATCCTCACGGAGACGTTGCCGTCTACGATAGTATGGTCAGAATGGCCCAGGATTTTTCCATGCGCTATCCCTTAATTTACGGACAGGGAAATTTCGGCTCCATGGACGGAGACGAAGCGGCAGCCATGCGTTATACCGAAGCCAAGCTGACCAGCATAGCTGACGAGCTTCTGTTTGACATTGAAAAGGAAACAGTCAATTTCACATCAAATTATGACGGCACCTTAAAAGAGCCGAGGATGCTGCCGGCAAAACTTCCTAACTTACTTTTAAACGGCACTCTGGGAATCGCCGTAGGTATGGCGACAAACATTCCTCCTCATAATATTTCCGAAATCATTGACGGTATAATTTATTTAATCGAAAATCCCGATGCCACGGTAGATAACCTGATAAAACTGATTAAAGGTCCAGATTTTCCCACCGGCGGCATTATTTATGATATCAGTGAAATCAAACAGGCTTATGCCACGGGTAAAGGCGGGATTTTAATGCGGGCAAAAACCGAAATAGTGGAAGATAAAGCCGGCGCTTTTAAAATTATCGTTTCTGAAATTCCTTATCAGGTTAATAAGGCGGCGGTTTTGGAAAAAATCGCCGAACTTATAAAAGACAAAAAAATCGAGGGAATAAAGGATTTGCGTGATGAATCATCAAAGGAAGGCGTTAGGGTGGTAATCGAACTGAAAAAAGACACTTACCCGAAAAAAATCCTAAATCGGCTTTTTCAGCTTACTGATCTGCAGACGACGTTCCATGTCAATATGCTGGCTTTAGTTGACGGCATTCAACCGAGGGTTTTAACTTTAAAAATGATTCTGGAAGAATATATTAAACACCGCAGGGAAGTCGTTAAAAGACGCGCTGAGTATGACCTGGCCAAAGCCAAGGACAGGGCGCATATTCTTGAAGGTTTGAAGCTGGCCCTGCTGAAAATCGATTCTATTATCAACACTATTAAAAAATCCAAGGATAAGGATTTGGCCAAACAAAATTTAATAGGAAAATTCCGCCTTACCGAGCGTCAGGCAGTGGCCATTTTGGAAATGAGACTGCAGCAGCTAGCCGGACTTGAACGGATGAAAGTGGAACGGGAACTGAAAGAAAAGAGAGACCTGATAAAAGACCTGGAAGCCCTGCTTAAATCAAATAAAAAAATCCTTGACACTATAAAAAAAGAAATTTCAGACATAAAGGAAAAATTCGGTGATCCCAGAAGAACTGAAATAATCGCTTCAGGAGTCAAGGAATTTAAAGCCGAGGATCTTATTCCGAACGAGGAAACGATAATTGCCATGACCCAGGCTGGTTATATAAAACGGCTGCCGCCCGAAACTTTCAAAACTCAAAGCCGGGGAGGAAAAGGCGTTGCCGGTTTAACCACAAAGGAAGAGGACGTGGTGGAACATTTCTTTACGACCATGACCCATTCCGATGTGCTTTTCTTTACCAGTATGGGCCGGGTGTTTCAGTTAAAGGCTTACGACATCCCGCAAACTTCCCGAACCGCCAAAGGACAGGCTATCGTCAATTTCCTGCAGCTGGCATCCGATGAAAAAGTTACTTCAATTTTGCCGTTAACAGAACTTGCCGATTCTAAATTTCTGGTTATGGTAACAAAATTCGGATTTACCAAAAAAGTAAATATTTCAGATTTTGAAAATGTCAGGCGGTCGGGTCTGATAGCAATCCGTTTAAAAAAGAGTGACAAGCTTGGATGGGTTAAATCATCGTCAGGCAATGCTGACGTTATGCTGGTCACGGCTCAGGGACAGTCAATTAAATTCAGGGAAAAGGGAATTCGTGCCATGGGCCGGGCTGCCGGCGGCGTGCGAGGCATAAGATTAAAGGGAAAAGATGAAATAATCGGCATGGATGTGATTGATTCACTGCTTACCAAAGTCGGGCAGGTCTTTACTGTAATGGAAAATGGTTTTGGCAAACGCAGCCAGATTAGCGTATATAAACTGCAGGGACGCGGGGGATCGGGAATTAAAACAGCCAAAATCACCCCGAAGACCGGGCAAATAGTCTATTTCGGAATAGTCAATTCCAAGGCAGTCGATGAAGACGCCATTATAATTTCCAAAAAAGGCCAGGTTATTCGTCTGCCGCTAAAATCAGTCAGCGTACTCGGCCGCGCCACGCAAGGCGTTCGGCTGATGAGATTCAAGGAAGAAGGTGATGGTGTAGCTTCCGTGACGTTTATTTAAAACCTTAAAAGGCACGGATATATACTATATTCTAAAATAATGCCCGGTAAAATTTTTTTACCGGGCTTATAACTTAAACGGTCCTAGCCGACCTGCTTAATTGAAAGAACTGATACTTTCTTTCTTCTCAGTTCTGCCAATGCCTGTCTTTTTGACCTGGCGCGTATTTTTGAAATTACCGACTGGCCGTTTTTCAAATACCGGCATTCAAAAAGTTTTTCAGTTTCTGAAGAAAAATGCCGTAAAATCCGGCCGGTAAAAAACAGGAAAAGAACAATAAGCGCTGCCGACAACAGCCATTTTATGGCCATAACTTTTTCCTCCTTTCATACCTAGTCAAACAATTTAAATTTTAATCCCAAATCATTAAGAAAGTTTAAATTTTAGTCGTCCTTTATTTCTGCCCTTAAATAAGTTAAATCAAAACTCTTGCCAAATTGGCGAAAATCAATTATACTTAAGCTATTATTATTATAATTATTGACATTTTTTAAACGCATTAATTTTCCAGCAATAAAATTATCTTTTAAATTACTAATTTAACTATGCCAGTACCACCAAAACGAAGGCCAAACTCATCAAAAAAAAGACGTGCTTCCCATTTCGCCCTCAGGGCAAAAAATCTTATCAAATGCAAAAATTGCGGCAAGCCATCTTTAGCCCACCAGACCTGCCCTAGTTGCGGAACTTACCAGGGACGACAAGTGCTGAAAATAAAAGTTAAAAACGATAAAACGAAATCAAAAGAAAAAAAGTAAAAAATTGAACCTTAATTTATATGTCTAACCGACATCTTGCCAGAACCATAGCTTTACAGTCACTATACCAGTGGGATTTTAACGGCAAAAAGGACAATGAACTGGACATTTTGATTAAAAAAAACTTAAAGGAATTCGCTCCGGAATTCGATGACAAGGGATTTGCCAAAAATCTTTGTCAGGGGTTGCTTTTGCGTTTGGCTGAAATTGACAAACTGATAATTGAATTCGCGCCAGAATGGCCGATTGAACAGATAACTATAGTCGACAGAAATGCTTTAAGAATGGGAATTTATGAAATGCTCTATGATCAGGATATTCCTGCCAAAGTCGCCATCAATGAAGCAATTGAACTGGCAAAAACATTCGGCGGCGAGTCATCGGGCAAATTTGTCAACGGAGTTTTGGGCAGCATTTATAAAAATAAGCAATCTGAAATAGAAAAAAAGGACGACAAAAAGGATAAAAATTAATTATAGTTGCCGGGGATTTGATTCTCTAAAATTTAGTGTTTCAGCTCCCTTGTAACTGCTTCTATTAAAAAAATGAATCAAGAACTGCCGAAACTTGAAAAAAAACTAGGTTTGAAGTTCAAAAATAAAAATATTCTCTTGCAGGCGCTGGTACACCGGTCTTACATTAATGAAAATCCGCATTTTTTTCTGGATCATAATGAACGGCTGGAATTTTTAGGTGACGCGGCTTTGGAATTGGCGGTGACTGAATATTTGTATAAAAACTATCCCAACCCGGAAGGGGAACTGACCAATTGGCGCGCCAGTCTGGTTAATAGTAACATGCTGGCAAAACTTGGCAACAAACTTAAACTTGACGATTACCTGCTGCTCAGCCGGGGAGAATCAAAAGATAAAAAAAGCAAAGCCAGGCAGTACATTTTAGCCAATGCCTTTGAGGCGCTGCTTGGCGCCCTGTATCTTGACCGGGGCTTTGAAGCTGTAAAAAATTTTATTGAAAAAAAATTAATCTGCGAACTGCCCTATATACTGAAAAATAAACTTTATATCGATCCCAAAAGCCGGTTTCAGGAAATCGCCCAGGAAAAACTGGGAATAACGCCGACGTACAAAGTGGAAAATGAATCAGGCCCTGACCATGCCAAAAAATTCAGAATGGCCGTATATGTCGGCGAAGAAAAAGTCGCCATTGGAACAGGTTCAAGCAAACAGGAAGGGCAAGTAAAAGCGGCGGAAAAGGCCCTGAAAAAAAAGGGCTGGGAATAAAATAACAGTTGGCGATTAACAATTTACCTGCCTGGCTGATTGAAATTGTACGATATAAATTTAATTTACTTTTAAACTTTTAACATACTTCTATGACCATTGATAATCTTTTTAAAGAAGCCGTTAAAAAAAAGGCGTCAGACGTTCATATAATAGTCGGCATGCCGCCTGTCTTTAGAATTGACGGTAGTTTGATTACTCAAAATTCTTTCGGCAAAGTCAACGCCAAAGCAGCTGCCGACATAATTAATTCGCTTTTTTCTGAAAAACAAAGGCAGGCGTTCGAGGAACAAAAAGAGCTGGACTTGTCCTATGAAATAGACGGTTTATTAAGATTTAGAGTCAATGTGCATCAGGAAAAGGGTTATCTCGGCTTAGTGGCCAGGGTCATACCGGCAAAAATTCCCACTCTTGAAGACCTACAAACACCGAAGATAATCTACGACCTCATCAATTTAAACCAGGGGTTAATACTGGTTACAGGCCCCACGGGATGCGGCAAGTCCACTTCACTGGCAGCTATTATCGATTACATCAACAACAACCGTTCAGCCAATATCATTACTTTGGAAGATCCCATTGAATTTATTTTTCAGCCGAACAAAAGCATAATAAAACAAAGGCAGCTGCACACCGATATGATCAGTTTCCAAAATGCCTTAATTCATGTGTTAAGGCAGGATCCGAATGTCATTATGGTCGGTGAAATGAGAGACCTGGAAACCATAGCCACAACAATTACTCTGGCTGAAACAGGCCATTTGGTCTTTGCCACGCTGCATACCCATAATTCCGCCCAGACCATAGACAGAATAATTGACATTTTCCCTTCTCATCAGCAAGCACAAATACGGCTGCAGCTTTCCATGACTTTGCGGGGAATAGTTTCCCAGCGTTTGGTGCCCAAAGCCGACGGGGGCCGTCTGGCAATAAGAGAAGTTCTGATAAACACGCCCGCCATTTCCAACCTGATCCGTGAAAATAAAATTGCCCAGATAAAAACCGTGGTTCAGACAAGCGCCAAAGAAGGAATGTTTACCATGGATCAAGACATTGTTCGTCTTTATGGCGGAAAATTAATTGATGAACAGGTAGCTAAATTCAATATTTCCAGTCACAATCTGTTAAAAAAGTAACGGTCAATGGTTACGTTTTTAGCGTGACTATTGATTTTTTATTGCAAAAATGATATTATTTCCCAAGTCTTTTATTTTTATTTAGTTCGGGAAATTACAGTTACCTGCGGCCATAGTTCAATGGATAGAACGCGTGGCTTCGGACCACGAAATTGGGGGTTCAAATCCCTCTGGCCGCGCCCTTTTATTTTTTACAATCTGAATATTTAACATTTAATTTTTTATTAGCGCGCCCATAGCTCAGCCTGGTAGAGCAATTGCCTCTTAAGCAAATGGTCGGGGGTTCAAATCCCTCTGGGCGCATTTTTTTGTTGCCGGTTTAACCAAACAAGCAAACTGCTTTGCTTGTGGCGAGGGATTTGAAAGCCGCAGCGATGTGCGAGT
>QZIU01000013.1 GCA_003599625.1 Candidatus Parcubacteria bacterium | reverse complement strand
TAAAGTGTCCGGCCTGCAAAGGGCCTGCTCAAAGAGAAACCGACACCATGCCCCAGTGGGCGGGTTCGAGCTGGTATTTTTTGCGTTATGTGGATCCGAAAAATAAAAAAAGTTTGGCTGATTTTAATAAATTGAAGCATTGGAACCCGGTTGACTGGTATAACGGCGGCATGGAACATACGACTTTGCATTTATTGTATTCAAGGTTCTGGAATAAATTTTTATATGATATCGGCGCCATACCCAATTCAGAACCTTACGCCAAACGCACCTCACACGGCATGATTTTGGGCGAGGGAGGGGAAAAAATGTCCAAGTCCCGCGGCAATGTGATCAACCCCGACGATATTGTAAGAGAATATGGTGCCGATACCCTGCGCGTTTATGAAATGTTTATGGGGCCGTTTGAACAGGCAATTCCCTGGGACACTAAAGGAGTAATCGGGGTGCGCCGGTTTTTGGAAAAAGTCTGGCGTCTGCAGGAAAAAGTTGACTCCAAGGCTATAGTCAATAAGGATACAGAGCGGTTGCTGCATCAGACAATTAAAAAAGTCGGGAGTGATATTGAATCGCAGGATTACAATACTGCGGTTTCCGCTTTAATGATTTTAGCGAATGATTTTGCGAAGCAGGAAAAAATAACCAAAAATTATTTTGAAACGTTTTTGATTTTGCTGTCGCCGTTTGCTCCACATATTGCCGATGAACTTTGGCAGGTTATAGACAATAAAAAATCAATTGACCTGCAGGGTTGGCCGAAATATGACCCGCAGTTGGCACAAGTCAAGGAAATTGAACTGGTTTTGCAGATAAACGGCAAAATCAGAGAAAGGATAAAGGCGCCGGCGGGGATTTCCGAAGAAGAAGCCAAAAAACTTGCTCTTTCGAGTGTTCGCATTAAGGAAAATTTGGCCGGTAAGGAAATTAAAAAAATAGTTTTCGTTAAAGACAAATTAATTAATATAGTAATTTAAAAATTTATGCCCGTTACCATATATCGTTATACGGTAACGTTGGAAAAATCGGCGCGGAAAGGTAAAAATATGGGGAAAATAAATCCGAGGCTGATTTTAAAAAATGAAAGAGAGGAACTCCTTGATAAGCTTTATATGGCGATTGCGGCTTTAACCAAATTTGAAGATGTAAAGAGTTTCTTCAGAGATTTGTTAACAGAGAGCGAATCAGTTATGCTTGCCAAAAGGCTGCAAATAGCGGAAATGCTGCTGCAGGACTTATCTTATATGAAAATTAGAAAGGAATTAGGCGTCGGGATAAATAATATTAGTACGGTAAACCATTGGTTAAGTTATGGCAGAGACGGTTACATTAATGCATTGGAAAAATTACACAAGTTAAAAATGAAAAAACATATTAATGAAGCCGACAAATACAATTATTTTAGCTGGTACAACCTAAAAAAAAGATATCCTGTTCATTTTTTAGCGCCGGAATTGACAAAGAAATTGAAAAATTAATAGAAAACTATTCCAGAAGAAAAGTAAAGAACCGTTCAATTAAAAAGTATCGTAGCAATAAGGGCACTACCATATAACGATATATGGTAGTGTTCGATAAAATAATAATAGCTAGTGACAATAAAGTGTTATTTTTATATTAAAAGGGTATTATTAGAAAGTTATGGAGATTCAAATATTTGATTCAGATAAAAAGAATCTTTGGGATGAGTTTGTATCTACCAATGCTTTTGACGGCGGACTGACGCAGTCGTGGGGCTGGGGGCAATTTAAAAAAACTTTAGGGCTGCAAGTTTTCCCTCTGGCTGCTGTTGACTGCAAAAAGATTATTGCCGCTGCTTTGGTAATAAAAAATAATCTGCCTCTCGGACAGAACTACCTTTATATCCCGAGGGGACCTGTTACGGGCATCAATGTGCAAAGTACAGTGCGCAATTGTTTAGAACATCTTTTTAAAAACATCCAGGAGATAGCTCGACAAGAAGGCAGTATTTTTTTAAAAATCGAACTGGCAAAAATTGACTGGTCGGTCACAGATTTCGGCTTTAAAAAATCCAGCGCAATTTTGCCGGAAGAATCGTTACTTTTAAATTTATCCAAACCAGAAGAGATTTTGTTGACTGAAATGAAGTCAAAAACCCGTTACAACATCGGACTGGCTGAAAAGAAAGGAGTCAGAATAATCAGAGTCGGAGCAAGCGGGAACAGCTTGCCGAAAGAATTTGAAGAATGGTGGCAGATGATGAAAAATACCGCGTCCAGACAGGAAATTCAGAATTTTTCGAAAAATTATTATCAGAAGCTGATTGAAAATTTCAGCGACAACACCTTATTTTTATATTTAGCCGAATTTAACCATGAAGTGATTGCCGCGAATATGGTAATTTATTTCGGCGATTTTGCTTATTATTTTTTAGGGGGGCAAAGTTATGAGCACAGGGAACTGATGGCTCCGCATTTGTTGCAATGGAAGCAGATCCAAGACGCCAAAAAAGCCGGAAAAAAATATTATGATTTCTGGGGATTATCCTCGACTAAAAAAAACTGGCAGGGGATTACCAGATTCAAAACCGGCTTTGCGCCACAACAGCCATTTACCAAATATTCAGGCGGTTTTAATTATATTTACAAACCGATTTGGAACGGCTTGTACCAAGCGGCAAAAGCGGTAAGGAGTTAATAAAATACAGGTGCTGGTTTAATTGGAAAAGCCATGGAAATAATAAAAATCAAAAAAAAGATTCAGAAAAAATACTTGTCTCAAATAAAAAAGATTTTAAGAAATGACGGGGTTATTGTTTACCCGACAGATACGGCTTATGCTTTGGGCGGGATATATTCAAGCGGAAAAGCAATCAATAAAATTTTAAAAATAAAAAACCGGCAAGACAGAAAATTTACCCTGGTTGCGTCGGATTTAAAGCAGGTCAGGAAATTTTTTGAATTAAATCTTAAAGAGCAAAAACTGGCGAAACAATTCTGGCCGGGTCCGCTTTCAATCGTAGTTTCCAAAAATTATGCTGTCCGGGTGCCGAATAATGAAATTGCAAAAAAACTTTGCCGATTAGCGGGCTCACCCTTAATTGCCACCTCTGCGAATATTTCCGGCCAGGCAACCATATACAGCGCAAAAGAAGCAGTAAAACAATTTGCCGATAAAAAAAATCAGCCGGACTTGGTTGTGGATTTCGGCAGATTAAAAAAAATAAAATCCTCAACTGTGGTTTTAATAAAAAATAAGGAAATAATAATTTTAAGAAAAGGGAGCGTCAAATTTTAGCGGTAGCAACCGAAATTGTATAACTGATGAGGACCTGTCCCGAAAGCCAGACCTAAGCACCTTGACCCCGGGCGAAATGTTCCGCCATTCGGTGGTATAGGAGAAGGAACGCATAAGGCTTGGCCCATATATAAAAGTGGCGTGCCGCTTAGATATAACGCCTGTATTTCAAATAAACCAGAACATACACCCGCTAAACTGCCGCAAAATGGGCAAGAGCCAAGGCAAGTTGATGCGTCAGGGTCGGGAACGCACTTCATGGGGGCTGTTCTTACGGCTAATCCGATCCTGCCATAAAAAGCTTGAGCAACCTTTACCCCGCTTACAATAATAAGGGCGGAGGAAGCAGTAAATAAAACGATGATAATGCTTAGTGATATAGCAAAGTGAATATTTTTTAAAGCGATTTTTTTCATAAGTTCCATATTTGATTTTATTATATAATAGGTTTGCCGTAAAACGCCAGTGGATAAAAAATATCGATGTCAATATAATATCAAGATGCAAACTTAGTATTATGAATCTTGCGGATAAAGACACTATACAGAAAATATTTCAACAATACGGAATCAAACCTCTTGAGAGCAGAGGGCAGAATTTTTTGATTAATGATGAAATTTCAAATAAGATAATAGCATCAGCTTGCCTGTCAGCTGATGACGTGGTAGTGGAAGTCGGTCCTGGTCTGGGAATTTTGACCAGACGACTGGCAACAACAGCAAAAAAAATTCTGGCCGTGGAAATTGACAAAAAATTAGCCGCCCTGCTTAAAAAAAATTTTAAAGAATTTAATAATATTGAAATAATAAATGAAGATATTCTGCAAGCATTTTCTATCCGGTCGGAGTTGCAGGGTATAAATTATAAAATTGTCGCCAATCTGCCTTACAACATAACTTCAATTTTTTTAAGGAAATTCCTGACCGAAAAACCCGGGCCGAAAGAAATGATTTTAATGGTGCAAAAGGAAGTGGCGCAAAGAATCTGCGCCCGGCCCGGTAAAATGAGTCTGCTTTCAGTTTCAGTTCAGTTTTACAGCCGACCCGAGATTTTATTTTATGTGCCGAGGGAAAATTTTTATCCGCGGCCAGAAGTTGATTCAGCGGTTATCAAACTTTCGGTTAATAATACATTATTGACAGACGGCACGGGCGTTTCGGAAAAAGAATTTTTTAAAACAGTAAAGATCGGCTTTTCATCGAGGAGAAAACAGCTCCATAACAATTTTTCCGCCGGTTTTAAGATTAAAAATGAAGCTGCCAAGGAGTTATTGACGCGCGCGGGATTGGAGGAAACTTCGCGGGCCCAGGAATTAACACTTAAAAATTGGCTGGTTTTAGTCAAATTAATTAATAAAATGGTTACCCCCTAATCGCTTTTTTTGCAGAAGAATGACGTTTGCATAAAACGGTTATTTTATGTTATAATTTATCAACAGAACCGCTTTAATCAGACCTTAATAAATGCTATAATTTAGATACATTTAATGGCTATTCAAAAAGATAAAGACAAGGCAAAAGCTTTAAAGAATATATACAGTGACGAGGACCAGAAAGCCGATAAAAAAAGCAATTTTTTTTTAAAAATTTGGCAATCTGAAAGAGGGCTGCCTTATTTGACTGTTGCTTTAGGAATATTGGCTATTATTTCGGGTCTGTGGTATTCCAGTTCTACTATAAAAAAAAGTTTAACGCTAAATAACGCCGTTAAAAAATTGGATCTGTCGGAAAATTCACCTGCCGAACTGAATTCTTTGAGTTTGAAAGATACGGACGCAGACGGACTTTCGGATTATGATGAACTGTATGTTTTTGCCACCAGCCCGTATCTTGAAGATTCGGATTCAGACGGCCTGACCGACAAAGATGAAATCGCGCAAAAAACCGATCCCAACTGCCCCAAAGGACAACAGTGCCAGGATGTCCCGGCCGAAAATACAAGCGGAGACGCCGGTCAGGATGCATTAATAAATCCGGGCCAGCAATTTAATCCTTTGTCCGGACTTGAACCCGAAAAATTACGTCAGCTGCTGATTGATTCGGGAGTGCCGAAAAATGTTTTGGACAGTGTCAAAGACGAGGATTTGATGCAAATGGCGCAGGAAGCGCTAAGCGGACAGCAGGATTGATTTCGATTATCGTTTGCGCAAAAAAGAATAAAATAAAAAGAAAAAGAAAAAATTTTCCCAGGTTAATTTTGTAAGTCAATTGAATGGATAATAACCGGAAAATCAAAAAAAGCATTAAACAGTTAATAACTGGGTTTGTTTTTATCACTTCGGTGGTAATTTTTTACAGCCCGGTTTTTTCATTAATTACTAATGCGCAAGATAACCCCGGCGGTCTGCCAGGGCCATGGATTCCACAGTCAGGTATACAGGAAATAATGAATGCAGTTAATGTTTTTGATCCTATTACCGGGGACTATACAGGGGAAATAAAACAAAATACATTTTGGAAAAATATATTTGATGAAGCGCAAAAAGCAGCCAAACACGCCTGGGCAGTCGCTTATAAACAGGGTTTGTCTTATTTTCTGCACAACCTGGCTTATGATACCGCCACCTGGATTGCCTCCGGAGGCGAAGGTGAAAAACCGATGTTTATAACCGAAGGCTGGGGAAAATATCTGGCCGATGCGGCGGACCGGGCAGCCGGCGTGTTTATCGATGACTTTGCCCGCGAAGCGTGGAATGAAGATTTTGCCACTTTTTTGTGCGAACCCGACTTTGATTTAAAAGTCGCCATAACCATGGGTCTGGAAAAGACTTATCGGCGAACTTTAAGGCCCAGATGTACGTTAAGTGAACTTTTGAACAACTGGGACAATGAAATAAACAACCCCGACTTCCTGCAGAATTTCGCCAAAAGTTTTGATCCTTACGGCAGTGATCTGGGAATTGCCTTATCGGCGCATTCCTCCTTTATTCAAAATATAATCAATGAAAGTGAAATCAATAAATTAACCAGAACGCAAGATGAAGGATTGCTGGATGTTTTTGATCCCATTACCGGGAAAGTGGAAACACCGGCCAAAGCCTGGTTCACTACCTGGGATAAAGCCATTGGCGTATCATCAGATACGGAAACCACCCCGACCGGCGACGCTGTGGCCGACGCCATCAATACTTTTGCCAATACTTTAATAGCCAAACTTTTTCAGAATATCTGGGACGGTTTGTGGTCACCTTCTGACTCCGGCTCGGGCCGTTTGGGATCTTTAGAAAATCCGGAAGGCTCGGCCAAGAAAGGCGACAGACAGGCAGCTGAAGCGCGGTTTGCCGACTTAAGGGAAGTCGGCAGAAAAGAAGGCGGGCCTTACGAAGTGCTGCAAAAGCTGGTTATCTGCCAGGATGAAAACAATCCGGGACCGACCGATTGCGTTATTACGGAAAAATTCCGGCAGGCAATCGAAAGAGAAATGACGGTTGAAGAAGCCATAGCCAGCGGCTACCTTGACGGCGACGCTCCGTTCGGGTTTACCCCGCAGGGTTTTGAACCGTCTTACAAGGAAGGTTACCCCTACAGAAGCATTTTGATCCTGAGAAAGTATCGCATCGTGCCGGTGGGCTGGGAAATTGCCGCCGAATACATAGATAAATTTGAAGGCGATAAAACATACGGCTTAAATGATCTGATTTCGCAGTTTGAAAACACAAGCTCAAATTTTTACGGTCTTATCGATCCCCACTGGGTGCTGAAAGCTCCTGACTATTACTGCGGCCTTGAAGGCTACGGCCCGGTACTTTCGGAAAGCGTTTTAAACGGCCAACGGTCGGTAAATCGTTTCACTTACTGCGCCGATGAAAAATCCTGCATTAAAGAAAGTGAAGATTCCTGCCAGTATTTCGGCTACTGCACTAAGGAAAAAAGAATTTGGGATTTAAACGGCGAAGAGTGCCCCGATTATTACAATACCTGCACCACCTTTACCGAGCCGGCCAGCAGCCAGACTTTCAGTTATTTAAAAAACACTTTGGAATATAAAAACTGCAATGCCGACAATTCCGGCTGCCTGTGGTATTGCAACGAATATAATCCGATTGACAATATCTGGGCCTGCGACTCACAGAATGAAAGAGTGAAAAAAATCTGTGAAAGCAGAGGCGTCTGCAGTATCAGCCAGAGCAGCTGCATAAAAGACAGCGACTGTCCGGCCAATCAGACCTGTGAAAATTCCGGCTGTCAGATGACCGCCTCATGCTCTATTGCCGAAGGTGATGATTCCTGCGTTTCGGGGGACCTGGTTTTGAATTATTCCTGCCCCAATGACGGAGACGGCATCGATGAGCCGTGCCAGTTATCGGAAAGCTGCATTATCCCTTATGGCGGCATTTCCTGCACTGTTTCCGGGTGCGATTCCAGCCAAAGTTTGGTTTCCAACTATAGTTTTGAACAAGCATCGACCATTATTATTGATATAGCCGAAGACTGGCACGGTGACAGGAACTATTTCAGCCGGGTAACGGGAAGTTCGGAAAAACAATATGAAGGAAATTATGCGGTCCGTTTTTACAGTCCGGGCGGAAGCGGCGTCGTAAGATCGGAATCAATGACCGTTACTTTAGAAACTGCGGTCAGCAAGGATTTTACCTTGTCCGGCTGGATTTACAATAATCTTGTTTTGGGTACAGCCACCCTGCAGGTTGTGCAAATGCCCAGCGGAAACGTACTTTGCAACACTTCAAACGCCGATCCCAAAGGCGAGTGGGTAAACCGCGGCTGCAATTTCAATTTAACATCAACCGCAACCGTGGCTGTCCGATTGGTGGTTTCCCCGGATCAGTACGGCAACGGTCCTGTCGGCACTGTCTGGTTTGACAGCATAAATTTACAGGAAGAATGTTTATCGGAATCGATACAGCTTGCCTTAAGCGGAACCGTGGAAAAAAATGAAAGCAAACTTTATCTTGACGGCGACGTCCAGCCGTGCGATTCAGCCAATGCCGGTTGTTCGCGATTTATCAGTCTGAGCCCCGGCACGAATATTGTTTACAACGGCAGTTTTGAAACTGAATTTGAAGAATCATGGCAGACAAACAATCTGGCGGCGGTTTTATCATCTGATCAAAAATACGGGGGTTCGCAGTCAGTTTCGGTTGTGACAGCGGCGGGAAATTCTTCCCTGACTCAAAATATTAAATTTTTCAAACCAAATACGGAGTATGTCTTTTCAGCCAATGTCTATATTCCCGAAGCAACAACTTTGTCAGGCGACTGGTTTTTACGGCCGCAGGTTTCCGGCTGCAACTGGTCAGCATTGGGTATAACCGGCGAAGACAATGATTTCTGTTATTACAAATATGATGCCAACTATGAGCGATATATTTTACCAACAGTCGAAGAACTGAGCCGGAATACCCATCTGTTCAATAATTCAACCCGAAAAGACGGCTGGCAGAAAATTTCTTTAAGAATAAAAACGTTAAATCAGGTTGACGGAGCGGGTCTGGCGGAATTAGTCGGCTCTTCGGTTTTTGGCGGCGAGAATTTTTACCTTGACGGCATCCAGATTATTGAAGGGACCGTTTACCCGGAATATTCGGAATACGGATCAAGCAATATCGTTAACTTAAAAAAACCGCCGCAGTATTTAAA
The DNA here is from genome assembly GCA_003599625.1 of Candidatus Parcubacteria bacterium. Lineage (GTDB taxonomy): Bacteria > Patescibacteriota > Minisyncoccia > UBA9983 > UBA9983 > SURF-57. Next base: position 6,967 of record QZIU01000013.1, on the reverse strand, counting down.
TTGCGCCGGAAATCCGGCAGACGATCCGGACGAATGCAGCAACTATGCTTATGTCTGTACCAAAGACGAGGTCGGCTGCGAACTTTACACTCCCGCAGACGGAGATCCGGCAATACCCGGCATTGCCAATGCCATGGATTTCTGCCCTGCGGAATGTTCGGGTTACCAATCATTTAAACAAACGGCGACAAATTTTGAAGAAGAAAAACTGGACGTTTACATAATACCTTCAAGCGCAACTTCATGTTCAGCGCAATCTGTCGGCTGCGAGGAATTCACTAACCTGGACGAATTGGCACGAGGCGGCGAAGAAAAGGATTATTATCAGTATATCCGGTCCTGCATCAAACCTAATCCGACCGAATGCGCCACTTTTTACACCTGGTACGGAACCGATGAAGCCGGCTACCAGTTAAGAACTTACAGTCTGCAAAAAAACGGCGACCTGCCTTTGGAAGTGGGATCGCCGCGGACGGATCTGGGCAGCTGTGAAAACGCCAAAGACGCTTTGGAAAATCCTTATTGCAAGGAATTTTACAGCCAGGACGGAAGCATTTCTTACGTCATTTTGCAAAATACCGTTTCCTGCACCGACAGTTGCTATCCTTACCGGATCACCGATATGGATTCAACCGACAGTATAGATCCGTCTTTAGCTGACGCTTTGCAATTATGCGAAAACGATACTGGCGCTGCCTTGCCCGGGCTGGAAGGGCACTGGATAAATCAGGCCGGGCAGTCAACCTGCTACTTTTGCGCCAAATACGGCGGACAGTTTCAGGATCCCCGAACCGATATTTTCGGCGATGAGACCTGCATCTACAGTATTGTCCCTGATGAAGGCGTTCAGTGTTCCGGTCAGTCAGCCGGCTGCCGCGAATATAAAGGCAACGCTTCGGCCAATATCAAAATAGCTTTCTATGATAATTTTGAAGACGGCGAAAGCAGCGGCTGGCTTTTTGGCGACATTTCCAATGAATCAACATTTGTTTCGGGACATTCTCTTTTAACGGCCGTTGACGGCAATAATTCAGTCATTACCACTTATAATCAGGATCTGGGCGCGCCATGCGGCCCGGGCGTTTCCGGCTGGAATGAAGAAACGGGATATTGCGAACTTGAGCAATGCGCTGCGCGCGCTGATGAAAGGTATTGCAGCAGTCTTTCCTCGCAAATCAGCCCGAACGGCACCTACATTTTGGAATTCTGGGCCAAAAGAGATGGCGCTGCCGAAGAAAATGTTGAAGCCCGGCTTTCCTGGGATGGCGGGGCAAACTCTAAATCCTTCGGCCTGGTGAACATCGGACCGGAATGGAACAAATATATTCTGGGACCGGTTTATCTGGATGAAACCGGCGAAGGCATATATCTGGAAATCGGCAAAACAGCCGCGACATATCTGCCGGTTTACTTTGATGAAGTCACTATAAAAAAGACCAGCCAAAATATCTATTTGATAAAGGATTCATGGAATATACCGGTATCCTGCGATACCAACCCCCTGCTTGATACGGCCGAATTTCCCGTACCCAATGCTTATCAGTATATGCTCGGCTGCGAACAGTATAGAACCACAGACAACGCAACCGTTTATCTGAAGTCATTTAGCAATATCTGCAGGGAAACGGCCGTAAACTGCGAAGGATTGATTGACACTCATAATTCATTGTCATATTTCCAGGAAACCTATAATGAAGGGTATACGGATTCGGACATAGTCGTGCCTGAAGACGACATTGTTTATCTGGTAAACAGCAGAACCAAACAGTGCGGCGCGGAAAATATCGGCTGTCAGGAAATGGCCCTGCCTACTCTTGACCCTGATTCAGGCGCGGCAGAGTCGTACAGCAATTATTATTTGATAAATAATCCGGATCAGTATTCAAGCATACTGTGCAATCAGGAAGAAGTCGGCTGCCAGGAATATCAGAGCGAAACAGGGTCGGACTACTTTAAAGATCCTCAAAACAGAATCTGCGTCTTTAAAAAAGTTTCCGACCAGCAGATTTACGGCTGGTATAAAAAAGGCACCAATTCCGGGCCGCCTGACTGTCCGCTGGAAGATTCCGCCCTGGGCATTGAAAAACCCGCCAGATCCTGCCAAGGCGGACCCAGAACCGGTTTGGATTGCCTTGATGACAGCCAGTGTCCGCTCGGCCGATGTTTAAACTGGGCCGGCGAATGTCCGCGCGAAGAAGACAGCTGCACTGAATTTATTGATCCGCTGTCCCGGATTGCGGAAAACAGCGTTTATAACGGCGGCTTCGAGCAGGACGTTGACGAAAATCTGGTGCCAGACGGCTGGGAAGGTGCAGGCGAGTACAGCAGAAGTGCTGGTGACAAAGGTACGGCAGCCATAAAACTGATAGCGGGAAATCTGACCCAGACTTTGGCAATCCGCCAGAACACTCTTTATACCATATCAGCTAAAATCAAGAAGAGCGAAACAGGGCAGAACGCCGTGCTGAGAGTCTTTGATGCTGATTTTTCCCTGACTTCGCCTGACAGTTCAATGACAGCGGGGACAAATTCGGCGGAGGCGGTTATTCCGGAAAATTTTTTGTCGACTGGCGAATACCGGGAATTTAGCGGCAGATTTTTTTCAGGCAATGCCACCAAAATCACCATAACTTTGGGCAGCTTAGCGGGTGTAGACGGCCACTGGATCGATGATGCGGCGATTTTTGAATCAGGCATTTATTACTATCTTAACAATACTTTGGATAATCGCGGCTGCAACGGGCTTGTTGATTATGAAAAAGGCTGCGTGCTTTTTAACAACCGCGGCAACATCAATTACAATATCGGAGAAAACGATTCCAGCTACCTGATTTTTAACGCCGATTTAAGCCCGACCGATCAGGGCGTCGGTTCAACCGAATGCGTCAACTTTTGCAATTCAGACGAGCTGTTAAAGGTAAGGCAGGACAGAATATGCGGCGAATGGCTTAACTGCGGCTCGACAATAAAAAGTGTAAATGAAAACGGAGTTGAAGAAGATTTTTGCCTTGACTTAAACCGCTGCGTGTCGCTTGATGTCAACGGCAACTGTGATTATATTATTCCGGGGGAGGATCGGGTAAATCAGACTTACATGGCATCTAACCCCGAACCCCTAAAAAATATGTCCGGCTATTCCAAAGCCGGAATCCAGTGGGATTCAGCCAGAACCATTGACGGCTATTACTATTACAGCCAGATGCCGCAGCGGGGAGAATTGTCTTCGGTGCCCAACGGCAACTTTGAATTTTATTACGACACCGGCCAGCCCGTGGGCTGGGTTAATCCCGACGGCGCCTGGAACGAGAACCAGTTCAGAGTGATAAGCGATGTGGTTTTTGCCAGCCAGAAAGAAGGCATAACTATTAAGGAAGGCGAATCCATTTTAAAGCTGGGATCCGAATTTATTGCCTCGTCGGAACTTTTTGACGTTTTTCCCGAAACCGAATATTTTATTTCCGCTGATATTAACACCCTTAACTTAAAGCCGCAGGACGCTTCGGCCCGGGTTGAAGTCTGGTATATTGATCCTTTCCTTGGCGCGGCAAGATATGACGGAATGGATTTAAATCTGCAGGCGGGCAAAAACTGGCAGACAGTATCCGGTTCGTTTAACGGACTGCCGGGCAATCAAATTTATCTTGTATTAAGAAACGAGGCAGCCGGCCAGATAGAAGGCTCTTCATATTTGGACAATATTTTTATCAAGCCGGTCCTGCAAAAGCAGTATGTTGACAAAGACAGGGACGGTTCTGCGGACAATGACAATTTTGTGGCGCCTTCCTGCCGGCTGTATCCTGAAAACGATTCTTTGTCCTGCGACTATTATGATGATTCCGGCATGCGTTACCGGGGTATTTCCGGTTATTGTCTGTTGACTGATCCGAAAAATCCGAACGTCTGCCTGCAGTGGTGGCCGGTTGATCTGATCAAGGGCGATACTTTCGGCAGTTATCAGGCCGGTTATAATGATAGGATACCGTTGTACTACTGTCTGCAAGCGGAAAGCAGCGAAGAAGAGTCGGATTTCACTTACTTTACGGGCAACGTACCGCCTAATTCAGAGGGGACACAATTAATGATGTTTGAATTTACACCATATGCAGTCGATCGCGTCACTTTGGCAGGCGTGCCTTTAGCGGAATTTTCCGGCAATGACGGCGGACATGACAGCGGCGACACAAACTTGCGTTTTTGGGTCGGAAAAGAATTAGATGATAACGGGGATGTAATATGGTCAAATGTTATTTGCGCCAGTCCAGCCAGGCCGTCAGGCGGCGCCTGCGGAAGCGGAAGCCAATTATATTTTGATATCGCTTGGGTAAAAAACCAGCCGGGCTGGGAAGATACTACATGGATAAAATACTGGGCAATACAGGCCTGGGGTACGGGAGCAGGTTGTCCAGGCGGTGATGGCTGGGACGATTTCGGCGGTTATATCGGTTATTCTTTAAACAATTGTTTTAAATATCTCGAGAGTGAATGCACTATGGTTGGGCAGACAGTTACCGGCACGGGCACCAATAAGGGCTGGGCGGGCAGAGTAAGCCAGGGTTCAGGTTATGAGGTGCCGGATCTTGAATATGATTATCTGACCGATTACAAACCGTTTGGATCAATCGTTCCTCCGGATCCGGTGGATAATCCCTTTTTGTGGAGCGGAGACGCTGAAAATAGCATTCCGTTGCAGATTGAAAGTCCCGACACGGTTAATTTTTCCGCGCCTTATCAGGCCAGAGGTGGCACACCATACAGCTGTACTGGTGATTGGGATTGTTTTGATGCGGCGGAAAGAATCGCAACACCGGTTTCAGCCGATACCCCGAGCACTTTATCTGAGGGGATAGAATTGGTAAAACGGCTTTTTGCCAAAAGCTACGGCCTATGGAGTTGGAATGGGGATAATTATGCTACTTCGTATCTTCAAGAATGTGTAGCAGGAACAAATCTAGGATTGTCATGCACACAAGATAGTCAATGTCCGTCTGCTTTCGGCAATTGTCTTAGCGGAGGTGAACCATACTGTCCCGACAACACTCCTTGTAATCCGGGGGCGGCAAACCAATGTCCGTTGTACGGGGAATGTCTGGGAAATACTGACGGAGAGGGCTATTGTTTAACCAGTCCGGCCGGCGGCGGTTCACGGAATTTCTGCGATCCGCCGACGGTGACGTGTCCTGTAGGGGAAACATGTTACGACGTCGGCGTGTGCATACTGGCAAATGACGGCAATTATTGTTTGACAGATTCAGATTGCCTCGAATATCAGGGTTGCGGAACAGTTTGCGACAGCACAAGCGGCAATAAAGCCGGTGATTTCTGCCAGACGGATTCCGATTGCGTTGACGACGGCCAGTGCGGTTATTTTGAGGGCTGGAACGTGCCCGAAGTACTGTGTCAAAACAACAGCCGGCCGGCTTATCCGAATGACTATTGCGGCGTGGCCCCCGTTATAAACGGAATTAAAATCAACAATTTGCAAACCAGCATACAAATAGACGGAACCAGCCAGGTAAAGCTGAATTTTAACGCAATTGTCGATGCCAATCAGCTGCCCATCACTTCGTACCGGGTCGACTGGGGCGATGGCAATGAAATTTCGGTTTCCGGAACCAGCTTGCGCGATCAGACACACCCGGAAAATCCTTTCACCCTGGCCCATGTTTACAATTTCTGGGAAACGCTGGCAAAAAATCAAGATGATGACAATATCTGGTGCTGGACTGAAAACAGGCCTACTGCCGCGCAGGGCTGGCCCGACTGGCTGATAACAGGCGATCCGCCGGAAGACAGCTGCTATGCCTTGGTAAAGATTCAGGTCACCGATAACTGGGGATGGTGCAACGGCAATATTGACGCCATAACCGATCTGCCGGTTGATTTATGGGGTTATCATGAGCACTTATGCCAGAACAACAATAATGGCTGGACTTATTATGACGGGGTTGTTGAAATCCGGCAGAGGTAGCCGGAAAAAAATATATTTTTCGTTTAAGTTCAAAATAGGATTTAAATCTAACAAATGACGAATGTTAAAAATTGACAATGTCAGGATTTAAAAGTACAACTAAAAAAATTTATTTATTAAAGAATTTTGTGCTTTTGTTTTTTGTATTGTCTTTGTTGTTTAATCCGCTTCTGGCAAATGCTATCGAAAAAGAAGATGTAGCAGATTTTGCAGATATTTATTCAAAAGTAAATTTGGGAGTTTCCATACCTAATTTTAATGTGAGTATTGCCAATTTTTTATCCTGGATCATATATGGTCTGGCTATGGTAATGGGCTGGTTAATAAGCATTACTTTAAGCGCTATTAGCGGTGTGATTGGTTATTCTGATTTTACAGGTGTAACAGGAGTTCAGAAAGGATGGGTTATTATCCGGGATCTATGCAATATGTTTTTTATCCTGATCTTACTGGTTATCGCTTTTGCCACTATTTTAAGGATAGAAAGCTACAACTATAAAAAGTTTTTGCCCAAGCTTATTTTAATGGCCGTTCTGATAAATTTTTCTATGTTTATTACCGGCATTATTATTGAATTTTTCCAGGTTCTGATGCTTTCTTTTATTAATCCCATACAGCAAGATCTGGGGTTTTGGTTTGTAGACAAATTAAATATAAAAGAATTGATAGCCATAAACAAAGATTATGCAAAAATTAGTGGTGATGCCTGGGATATTTTCATAGCCGTATTTCTGGTTTTTTTAATGCTGGTTGTCGCTTTTTGCGTTATTCTCGTATTCGCCGTGATTTTGGTTTTTAGAATCGTTATGCTTTGGATTTTAGTCGTGCTGTCGCCTTTTGCTTATTTTCTGGCGGCATTTCCCCGCGGAGAATCTTATGCCAAAAGATGGTGGGATATGTTTGTAAAATGGGTGGCAGTCGGTCCGCTTTTGGCATTTTTCTTATGGCTTTCTTTTACTATATTGGCAGGTACCGGGGGAAAAATATCAGATGATATTA
>QZIU01000032.1 GCA_003599625.1 Candidatus Parcubacteria bacterium | reverse complement strand
CTTAGAGAAACAACTCCTACTTTATTGTCGTAAATAATAAAGGTGGAACTTAACGGAAATTTTTCCCTCGGAACAAATCTTCTTAATGATAGCCCTGATTCCTGACGAAGACTTGGCTCTTCATCGGTATATATCAGTTTTATTTGGATATTTTTATTTTTTCTTTCTGCCGCTGCTCTTTGCCTTTCTTCTTCAGAGAAAATATTTTTTTCTTCATCTATTGCAAAAAAACCAAGCACCTCTTTATCCTTCGCCTTAAAATAATCCTCCCTTATGGAAATCAACCCCTCTTTCCCTTCAAAAAACCTCACCTTCGGTTTTTCTTCGGCGATACTATAAAGCGTTTCCAGTTCCGGCAGATATTTTTTGAACTCTTCTTCTTTGCGCTTGATGTCTTCTTCCTGATCCCGCAAAAGACGCATAAGCTGTTCAGGGCTTTCCACTTGGTAAAATGTCTTTTTGTCTTTCTTGAAAGAACTCATCAGGCCTTTCTTTATCAGCTTTTCCATAATGATGACATGGGTTGTGGCCCGGTTGACCTTGGCTTTCTTGGCGATATTTTGCACTGTGTCGGAACCCAATTCCAAAGAAGCCAAATAAACTCTGGCCTCTTTGTCGGCAAGCCCCAATTCTCTTAATTTGTTTTCAAGTGTTTTAATGTCGGAATCCATGGCTATTATTGTATCACAATGTCGTCTTTTCGAAAATTGCCCTTCTGCCTTTAAGATATCAAACAAAATAACTTCAAAGAAACATTCTTTTCCAAATATATGTTGTACCTACAGAATTTCAAAACAACTTCTCTAAAACGGATTTTTGCGTTTATTTGACCGAAATATTAAAATAAGGCCTTTAAATGGCGGTATTTTTGTAAAATTGACGATATGCCAAACTTATGCTACGAATGGGTAGACGATGAATTTTGAATTTCAAATTTTGATTTTGAATTAATGATTTCATTTTTAAAAAATTCAATAATTTAAGTTTTACGATTTGCGTTTTAAGTTTTGCGATTTTTTATGTCACCCCTGCAAGAAGAAAAAATAAGAAAGATTCTTGGATCGGCAAAAAGCTTTGCCATTGTTTGCGATAATGACGCGCCGGAGGAAAGCATGCTGGCCAAAGAGGCCCTCGCGGCGGCGATCAAGAACAACAACATCCCTTCTCATTGCCTGCCGGAGAGGCGGAAGGAATTCGTCGTCAAGTGGGAGACCATCCTCCCCAAATTCGACGACTTGCCGCTTCTGTTCTCCACCTCCATATTAATACCGAAAAACAGGATCGACACCAAAGAAATTTCCTACACTGAAGATAGTCGTTTCGTGAGCATCAACATAAATTCCGGCAAAGAAGAGATAACGAAAGAGAATGTGGTATTCAAGACTACTCCCCTTGCCGTAGACGGCATATTTTACTTCGCCAAGAACTCGAAGGATACGCCGGAGGAAAGCATCGCGCTGGAAGACTTTGCCAAAAAGATCTCCATTCCGGAAAAAGACAAAATAATAAGCGTCGCGACGGAGGCGGGAGAAACCATATCGGAAAAAGTCTTCGACATTATTCAAGTAATGGAATCGAGCGGCAGCCTCTCCACCGCGTCCTCGCCTGTACCCGACCTTCTTTTGGCTTCTCTTTTGACGGAGACCGATCATTTCCACAAAGCATTGAACGAAAAGACCCTCAGTCTGGCGGCCTCCTTGATCAGGCTTGGGGCAAATAAGAAAAAGGTCACCGATCTTATGGGAGACAAGACATTGCCCTTTACCCGCCTTCTGGGGAGGGCCTTGGCCAGAAGCTATCCGAACGAATCTTTGAAAAGCATGTGGATATTCATCGCCGATCAGGACCTGGAAAAAACATCCTGCAATCCCGACATCCAGATGTTTAAAAAAATAATCCAAAAAGCAAAAAACATCCTGCCTCCGCACCCTTTCTTCATACTTGTGTGGCAATACAAAGAAGAAGTCTGGGCAATTATTTCCACCGAATCGCCTTATGAGCAATCGGCGGATAAGATCCGACTTTCCACCGGAGCCAAAATGGACGGAAACGCCATTATTTCTGGCCCCTACAAAAACTTCTCCGAAGCCGAGCTTCAAATACAAAACGCGCTGAAAGAGAATTTGGCATAAAAATTTCACCTTTATGGACTTTCCGGGCTCAAGCCGCTAGACTGTAATTACTGATATGTCTCTTTTTATTGATGAAAAAGACAAAGAACAGATAGACGCGATGAGAAAGCAAGAGGCCGAAGACCTCGCGAAAATACTTTCTCAAAAATACGCTCTGCCTTATCTTGATCTTTCCCGAATCACCATAGACATAGACGCTCTCAAAATCATTCCGGAACAAGATGCCCGGGCCGCCAAGTTGGCCATTTTCCAAAAAGTCGCCAAGAAACTGCAGATAGCCATAGAAAGCCCCAATCCTGAAGAAACTCAAAGGGCGCTGCGAAATCTTGAGGAAAACGGTTATAAACTCAACATCTTTATGGCTTCCGAAGAAAGCCTCGAGCGCGCCTGGAAACGATACGCCGAAGTGCCGGAATACGAAGCGAGCGCGAAGGGAGTGGTGGAAGTATCATCTGAAAGATTGGCCGATTTCATTAAACAAACTTCCGACATCGAAAGTCTCAGAAATCTATTCTCCTCATCCGCCGCCACGCAAAAGAACAGGAAGATATCCGAGGTCTTGGAAATTATCCTGGCCGGAGCGCTGAGCGCCGACGCTTCGGATATCCACATAGAACCTCAGGATGACCAGATCAGGCTCAGATTCAGGCTTGACGGGGTCCTTCACGACATTCTCGATTTCGATTATAAGGTTTTCAACCTTATGCTTTCCAGGATCAAGCTTGTTTCCGGACTAAAACTCAACATCAAGAACCAGGCCCAGGACGGGAGATTCAGCATAAGGATCGGCGGCGAAGAGGTGGAGGTGAGAACCTCCATTATTCCCGAATCCTACGGAGAATCGATCGTCTTGAGGATCCTCAACCCGAAATCCATAAACATCACTTTCGACAAGCTGGGCATGGAGGAAGGCTTGCTGAAGATATTAGAAAAAGAACTTGCCAAACCGAACGGCATGATCCTCACCACCGGCCCGACCGGATCGGGAAAAACGACAACGCTTTACGCTTTCTTAAAGAAAATTTATTCTCCCGGAACCAAAATAATCACACTCGAGGACCCCGTGGAATATCATTTGAAGAACATCGTCCAAACTCAGGTTGACGAAAACACCGGCCTCTCCTTTTCCGCCGGACTCCGTTCGATCCTCAGGCAAGATCCGGATGTCATAATGGTGGGCGAGATACGCGACCTGGAAACCGCGAGAACGGCCATCAACTCCGCCCTCACCGGTCATCTTGTTTTATCGACATTGCATACGAACAATGCCGCCGGCACCATCCCCCGTTTGATCGATCTGGGAGTAAATCCTTCTTCGATCGCCCCGGCCGTCAACGTGGCAATGGCGCAAAGGCTAGTGAGAAAACTTTGCGAAACATGCAAAGCCGAGGAGCCCGCGACCCCCGAAGAAAAAAACATCATTGAGAAAACGGTCTCATCTTTCCCGCCGGGCAGGCAAAAACCGGATTTGGGTCAAATATCGGTTTGGCGAGCCAAAGGCTGTTCCGCGTGCAATAATATCGGCTACAAAGGCAGGATCGGCGTTTACGAGGCTATTTTGATTGACAGCGAAATAGAACCGCTCATTCTGATGAACCCGGGTGAGACGGAGATTTTGAAAAAATCGGAAAGCCAGGGCATCCTGAATATGAAGCAGGATGGAATATTGAAGGTTTTGAACGGGACAACCTCGCTGGATGAACTGCAGAGAGTGGTAGAGTTATAATTTTCAATTATCAATTTACAATTTTCAATGAAATTGAAAATTGTTAAACAGCCAAGAATTGCTTTTTTGAAAACTGATCCTTTGATAATTTTTTGAAAATTGAACATTGAAAATTGAAAAATTTTAAAAAATAAAACCACTATTAATCCTGATGGTTATAGCGGTTCTAAGTGTAATCTGCCCTATAAATCTCTAAGCAACTCTTTTAATATGGGTACTAAAAGGTTAGAATAGCTTCTAGGGATAGCCCCAGAAATTTCGCCGAGGCGAACACCAAAACGTCCGTTGAAGATATTCTGAATCCCGCGCGAACGGAACGTTGCTTAGAGTTTTATAAGGCGGATTCGAAGACTCCTTAAACTCAATTGCTGCTACTATAGCAGATTATAGCCAAATGTCAAGCCAGCAGAACAATAATTCAAATAATGTCAAACAAGCCGCCTCTTCGGATAAAGCTCTCGATCAAACCTTAAGGCCGCAGAAATGGGACGATTATATAGGCCAGGAACTCATTAAAAAGAACCTTAACATTCTCATAAGGGCGGCTTCCGAACGCAAAGAGAGCATCGAGCACCTCCTTTTTTACGGGCCCGCGGGTCTGGGCAAAACAACACTGGCTCTTCTCATCGCCAAAGAGCTGGGCGCCCAAATTAGGATCACTTCCGGCCCTTCCATTGAGCGAGTCGGCGACCTCGCCTCCATTCTCACGAACCTTTCTCCGGGTGACATTCTTTTCATAGACGAGATCCATAGGCTGAATAAGACGATCGAGGAAGTTCTGTATCCAGCCATGGAATCAAGGTCCCTCGATATCATTATCGGCAAAGGACCGTCGGCCAGAAGCATCCAACTGGAACTGCCGCCCTTCACCCTTATCGCCGCCACCACCAGAATCGCGCTGCTCTCTTCCCCGCTCAGATCAAGGTTCTCGGGCGGCACCTTCAGGCTGGAATTCTATACGGACAATGAGATCAAAAAAATAATCACGCGTTCCGCCTCGATCTTGGGAATGACAATAATCGAAGACGCCGCCGAAGAAATATCCAAAAGGAGCCGCTGCACCCCGCGTATAGCCAACCATTTTCTCAAAAGATGCCGCGACTACGCGCAAGTGGCGGGGCAAAACGAAATAGATATAAATTCCACCAAACAAGCCTTGGATCTGATGGAGATAGACGCGGCGGGCTTAAACAGTCATGACAGGAGGATCTTGAATGTTCTCATAGAGAAATTCAAAGGCGGGCCGGTCGGCTTGGGGACGTTGGCCGCCGCGACTTCGGAGGACGAAGCGACCATCGAAGAAGTTTATGAGCCTTTTCTGCTTCAACTCGGCTTCATAGAACGCACACCTCGGGGCCGAATGGCGACAGAAAACGCTTATCGGCACCTTGGTCAAAAACAAATCCAAGGAAATCTTTTGTCCGCCTCGTAGGATTGACTCGACATTCTTTTTGTTTTGTAACTTTTAAGTTCCTGGATTTTTCCAGTAAAAAATATTAATCTCTTTTAAGAAAAGTTCTTTTTATTTTGGAAATTTTTCGGAGGAAAAATTGAAGATAAGCAAAAATTCTAACCACACGCAGTTCAACATCACAAACGCGAGACTTCACGAGGCGATCGGAATGCCGCCAAAAGACTCTTTCCGACTGGCTGAGCTGAAATACTTTCTTTTGATGGGTGTTTCTCTAAGTAACACCGAATCTGCCGAAATAAACACCCTCGGTAATCAATTTACCGAGTGTCTTAATGCCCTAACGGCTCGTTAGGGCATTTTCCTTAATTTTACATTTTACATTTTACATTTTACACTGTCTTTATGGCCGGTCATAACAAGTGGACGCAAATAAAACGACAGAAGGCCGTTGTTGACGCCAAGAAAAGCAAGGTCTTCGGCAAATACAGCAAGATCATCGCACTTGCCGCCAAAAAAGGAGACAACCCGGATAAAAATCCGGATCTTCGCGCCGCCATCGAAAAGGCCCGCGCGGAAAATATGCCGAACGATAATATCGAAAGAGCTGTCGCGAAGGGCTCGGGTAAAAACGGAGAATCTCAGCTTGAGAGCGCCAGATATGAGGCTTACGGCCCCGGCGGAGCGGCCATCATCATAGACGCGATCACCGACAGCAAGAACAGGACTACGGCAGAAATAAAACATATCCTTAATGAACACGGAGGCAAATTCGCGGAGCAAGGATCGGTGTTATGGGCGTTTGACATCACGCCGCAAAAAATTTCTCCCAAAATAACCGTGGAACTATCACCCGAAGATAAAGATGCTCTTGATAAACTAATTGAAGTATTGGACGAACTTGAAGATACGGAAAATATACACACCAATGCTAAATAATTTTCAATTATCAATTTACAATTTTCAATGAATAATTCAATTTATAAATTTTCAATTAAAAATTCTTTAATTGAAAATTTATTGAAAATTGAACATTTCTTATGCTTATTCTCGGTATCGATCCCGGCTACGAACGAATGGGCTGCGCGGTTTTGGAAAAAAGCGGCGGGGCGGAGAAACTGATTTATTCGACCTGCGTTATTTCCAAAAGAACCGACTCTCATGAAAAGAGGTTGTTGTGTTTGGCCGACGGATTGGAGAAGATCATCCGGGAATACAAGCCTGACAAAATGGCCATTGAGAAGCTCTTCTTCTCAGTCAACCAAAAGACGGCCATTAAGGTCGCCGAGGCCCGCGGCGCGACACTGCTTATGGCCGCCAAGCACGATCTGGAAGTCATAGAATTCACTCCGCTTGAAGTAAAAATGGCTCTTACCGGTTACGGCCGAGCGGAAAAAGAACAAGTAAAAAAGATGGTGATGGCGATTTTAAAAATGGATGCCGGCGGAGCGAAAAAGCTGGATGACGAAATAGACGCGATAGCGGTGGCGCTTGCTTATAGAAGTAAACTCAAATCTTAAAAGCTTAGAACTCAAAACTTCAACCAAAAACCTAAAACTGAGTTAAAAAGCTTTAAGTTTTAAGTTGTAGTTTTGACTTTTGAGTTCTGAGTTTTAAGCTAAGTAATTCTGAAACCACCCCCGTCCTCCAATAATTATAGCCCTAGTAGCAGACGAGGGTGACAAAAAAACAAGTTATTCACAGGTTTAACTTGCAAGGTCTTTACATTTTTTGTATTCTTGCTACAAATATAATGTTTAAAAGAAATGCCGCCGTTTTTGGCGGGTAAAAGGTCGTAAAATTGCTTAGTTTAATTTTTAAATATTAAAATGGCATTCAAATCAGGGGGCTTGACTATAGCCAAGAAACAAACGGTCCGAGCAGCCAAAGAGGAAGACGAAGATGTCGAGGAAGAGGAGACGGATGACTTTGACGGCAACGATGCGGATGAAGCCGATCTTTTCGAGATGGAAGACGATCTTGAAAGCGACGGGATGGACTGGGACAGGGACAATTAAAAAGTGGACGACTTTCTAAATACAAAATAAAATCCCGCTCTGCAAAGCTAACGGCTTATGGCAAGCGGGATTTTATTAACTCAAATCTCAAAGCTTAGAACTCAAAACTTCAACCAAAAACCTAAAACTGAGTTAAAAAGCTTTAAGTTTTAAGTTGTGGTTTTGACTTTTGAGTTCTGAGTTTTAAGCTATAATGTATTGTGATGTCTCGAAAAAAGAAATTTAAAATTAAAAAACTGATATTTTGGGCCATGGGCGCTCTCTTTCTCCTCTTCCTCCTCACCGGCTCCGCCGTGGCCTTCTGGGTAGCCACGCTTAACATTCCCGACCCTGAATCATTGGGCGAACTCAAGGTGATCCAGTCCACTAAAATTTACGACAGGACAGGCAAGATAGCGCTTTGGGATATCCACGAAGATGTTCAGCGGACCGTCGTGCCGATGGAAGAAATTTCCAGGCATGTGAAGAACGCCACCGTGGCAATCGAGGACTCCAGCTTCTATCAGCATAAAGGAATAGACATCAGCGGCATAATAAGGGCCATCCTGGTCAACCTCAGAACGGCAGACAAAACCCAGGGGGCTTCCACCATAAGCCAACAGCTTGTAAAAAACACCCTTCTCACTAAAGAAAAAACATTTGCCAGGAAGATAAAAGAAGCGATCCTTACTCTGAAGATAGAGAAGAAGCTTTCCAAAGACGAGATACTGGAACTTTACCTCAACGAGATCCCCTACGGCGGAAGCATTTATGGCATAGAGGCGGCCAGCAAGAACTTTTTCGGCAAGTCGTCCGGCGACCTCACTTTGGCCGAAGCGGCTTATCTTGCCAGTCTGCCCCAGGCTCCCACCTACTACTCCCCTTACGGCAACCATCCGGATAAATTAGAGGCCAGAAAGAACTTGGTCTTATCAGAAATGGTGGAACTCGGGTTCATCGCCCCCGAAGAAGCGGAGGAAGCCAAAAAGGAAAAGGTTAATTTTCTCCTTAAGGGACAAAATACCGTAAAGGCGCCGCATTTTTCGATATATATCCGCTCTTATTTGGAAGAAAAATACGGCAAAGACATCGTCGAGCAAGGCGGTCTTAAAGTGATCACGACCATAGATTACCCGCTCCAGGAAAAGGCCGAAGAAATGGCCGCCAGGTACGCCAAGGAAAACAAAGAAAAGTTCAACGCCTCCAATACCGCCATTGTCGCGATTGACCCGAAGACCGGCCAAATCCTCGTGATGGTCGGCTCGAAAGATTACTTCAACAGGGAAGATGAGGGCAACTTCAATGTGGCCTTGGCCAAGAACAGGCAACCCGGCTCGGCCATCAAACCCTTCGTTTACGCCGCCGCCCTGAAAAAGGGTTACACCCCGGAAACAACGCTTTTCGACCTGCCAACGGAATTTAATCCGACTTGCGTATATAACTACAGCACATCCACTCCTCCCGCTTCAGAAGAGCAGAAAGACAAGGACGACTGCTATATGCCGGTCAATTACGACAATAATTACAGAGGGCCGGTAACCCTCAGAAGCGCCCTGGCGCAATCCCTCAATGTGCCATCCGTCAAAACCCTTTACCTGGCCGGAATGAGGGACTCCATCGAACTGATCAAGGATATGGGCATCACTTCGCTCAACGATCCCAACCGCTACGGACTTACTTTGGTCTTAGGCGGCGGAGAGGTGAGCTTGTTTGAGTTGACGGGAGCTTATTCCGTTTTTGCCAACGAGGGCAAAAAAAACGAGATCACCGGAATAATCAGGATCGAAGACAAGAACGGCAATATCCTTGAAGAGTATCATGAAGACCCAAAACAGGTATTGGATAAAAACATCGCTCTCACGATCTCAGACATGCTTTCCGACAATAACGCGCGGACTCCCGCCTTCGGCGCCAACTCCCCTCTTTACTTCCCCGACAGGCAAGTGGCCGCGAAAACCGGAACCACCAATGATTATCGGGATGCCTGGGTCGTGGGATACACCCCCAACATCGTTGCCGGAGCCTGGTTCGGGAACAATAATTATGACTCGATGGAAAAGAAGGTGGCCGGTCTGATCGTCGCTCCGATGTGGAACGAATTCATGAACGAAGCTTTTAAAAACCTGCCCAAAGAGGAATTTGAAAAACCGCAAAAAGCGAAGGAAAAAGCAAACAAACCGGTTCTTAAAGGCGACTGGCGCGGCGGACAAACTTATTTCATAGACAAAATTTCCGGAAAATTGGCGACGGATCGCACTCCGCCGGAATTAAGAGAAGAAAAAACCTTATTTGAGGTCCATTCCATCCTCCACTGGCTGGACAAAAATAATCCTTTGGGCGACAGGCCGCAGGATCCAAAAAGAGATTCTCAATACGAGATGTGGGAGACTCCCGTAAGAAGATGGGCCGAGCAAAATAATTACAAAGACCAAACGGCCGAAGATATACCCAAAGAAATGGACGATGTCCACAAACCGGAATACGCGCCGAAGCTTAAAATAGAATCGCCGGAAAAAGACAAGAAATACAGCCCCGACGAAGACATAACCATCAAATTTTCCGCCAAAGAGAATAAATTCCCCCTCGGTCAGGCCGACATATTCTTTAACGGCAATTACCTCGGATCTCTAAGCGGCGAACCATATATGTTCTCGTTTAAACCTGCGGACTACAGGGACATACTGGAGGAAAGATCGGAGATAAGGATAATTGCGTACGATAGCGTGAGGAATAAGAGCGAGACGACAGTTTTCATTGAGTTCGATACTCAATGAAAACTGTTGAATTTTCAATTTTCAATAACCAATTTTCAATCAATTATCAATGAGTCAATTTTCAAAAGAAAAGCCGTATGACTTGGAAGAAAGAACAGCCAAATTTGCCGAGGATGTAATAAAGTTATTGAGAACCATAAGCCAGGATTCGATAAACAAAAGAATAATGGATCAACTGGTTGGCTCGTCGGGTTCTATCGGAGCCAATTATTGCGAAGCGGTCGAATCAGAAAGTAAAAAAGACTTTATTCATAAAATAAGCATTTGCAAGAAAGAAAACAAAGAAACAAAACATTGGCTGAGATTGCTAGCCGTATCAAATCCGGAAAAGAAAGACGAGATAAGAAATTTATGGAAAGAGGCTCAAGAATTGCTGCTGATCTTCTCAAAAATAGTCAGAACTTCAAGAAACAGCAAGACTTGAAAATTTTAGAATTGAAAATTCATTGTAAATTGCAAAATTGAAAATTGAAAATTCTAATGTTTTAGTTTTGCTAAAACATTAGAATCCCTCCCCCGCTCACTCCCACTCCCGGAGCGAACATATTGGTGAGAGAGGTGTAGGCGGTGGATAGAGATGAGAGGAAGGGAGAGACGAAGGAATCCCAGGATGAGAAAATTACCCTGTATTGAAGATACCGGCCATTGGAAGAAGTGATGGCTGAAGACGACGAAGCGGTGAGATAATTGGTGTTGTATTTGAAGTCGTCCAAGTATATTGTTCGGCTTTCGGCGTTGTTGATGGGTCTTATGGTGAAATTGGTGATAGCGTTTCTTGTTGTAGTGGCCGCTCCCGTGAGGTCGAAGTATTCTCTCTGCCACTTAAAGACGGTGGCGTATTGGGTAAATCCTCCTGATGGGAATGATGAGCCGGAGTCCCATGCTGGGACGGTAATGGCTCCCGTGGAAGTGTTGATGGCGTTGACCGTCCCCTGCGCCGTGTATTCTGTTCCGCTTCTGTTTTCTTTGACGATTATTTTGTCTCCTAAGTATAGGCCGGAGGTGGTGGCGGATAAGCCCGAAGTGGTGGCGGTAAGGGAGAAATTGTAATCAGAGGCGGAAGAGATTAGGTCGGACGGTTGGAGAGTAGCTCCGAAGTCTATGGTTATAGGATGTGAACGGAGGCCGTATTCATAGGCTTGACGGATTTGGTCGGCGGTGAGGGCGGTGCCTTTGAGGATGCGGATTTCGTCAATAGAGCCAGGGAAATAATTACCTCCTCCGCCTGGAGCAGAACCGATATTGGCAGTGCCGGAATAATTCCCAACGGTTGAAGAATTTGAAGTTCCTCCTATTTTATTACCATTGATAAACCAGCCCCAATTATTGCCGCTTCTCGTAAGAGCCAAGTGATACCATTTGTTAGCCACCGGTGTCCATTTAGCGGAAAAAACCAGTGTGCCCCCGGCATCTACAACGACGTTTATAGTCTCATCAGAGGATCTTGAATATATAAAGAAGCCATTGCTGGCGCCATGCCCGTAAATTCCCAAATCTCCGGAAACACTATCATATTTAAGCCATGTGTCTATAGAAAAATCTCCTGTTCCAAACGCCCAATCATCACTATCCGCCAAACTCAAATAATCCCCCGTTCCGTCAAAATACACACTATTACCTATCTTCCCCACTCCGCTTATTCTAGCGTTGCCGTTTGCGGTGATAGCTTTGCCGGAGAAGCTGGAGTCTTTGATGGAAGTGGAGGAGGCGATCTCGTCGCCCTTGATGTAGAGGACGGTGGTGGTGGAAAGAGCGAGGGTGCTACTCGCCAACTCGTAATTGGCGTGGTCGCTTTCTCCGATCATAGCTTCCAAATATGTGCCCGGTCTGTCCGCGGCTATGTTGAACGCCAGCTTGTTGGCGGAAGATAAATCGGTGGAAGAAATTTGTCTTGTTAAATGATGATTCGCCCCCATTCTGTATGTTTCGGCGATTTCGTCGGCGGAGAGAGCGCGGTTTGAAACTCGAAGCTCATCAATTGCTCCCACAAAACGATTGTTTGTATCCCATGGAGCTTGACCTATGAAGAAAGCGCTTGCCGTGGTATTGAGAGATTTTGTGGCACTGTTAGCCAAAAGACCATCAACATATATGCTTAGCGTTGTTCCGTCGTAAGTTACGGCGATGTGCGTCCACTTTCCTTCAATTACGGATTTATTACTATTTAAATCTCCGGCGCTATATCCTTGGAACCACCAATTGCCGCCATTCGCCGAAACTCCAAAGCCTTGATTGCTCACTCCGGCTCCATACCCAAAAACATAACCAGCCCCGCTGGTCATCGCGCTGGGTATGGGTTTGGCCCAAAAATCAACACTTCTAGCAGAGGTTCCGGTTGGTATATTGGTCGAAGGGGAGAGACTTAAAAAATCACTTTGAGAGCTCATATATCTGGCTTTGCCAAATATACCATCTACTGGCCTGGTCGTCGCGGTCGTCGTCGTGGCATCATTATTATTCGCCGTTTCGTCGTAGAGATAAGTGCCGGTGGTCGTGCCCGTTTCCTCAAAATGCCAGAGGGCGACGGTGTTACCGTCTATTTGTGGCGCGCCAAGAGTGAGCTTGGTGGAGGCAGTTCCTTCCTGTTTTATGGTCGTCTCATTTTCCGCTTTGACATTGCTTCCGTAAGGCCTTGGCGGAGGGGTAAAGTTGGATGTCCAGCGGGCGATGCCTTTGGAGATTCTAAACTCATCCATTCTTCCGTTTAAAGGAGGAACTGTGCCATTTGCATTAGCATCCGCAATCAAAAATGGTGCAGCATAATTTGGTAGTGTGGATATTGCAGTTGTTTCCGTAAGAGATAAAGCTTTGCCATTTACATAGATATTGAAATTTGAACCACTTCTTACAAGGGCAAAGTGATACCAAGTTCCTAAAACCGGCGTCCAACTGACTCCATAATTAGCTAAAGAAACACCTCCTCCGTAAACCAAAAATCCTAGGCTTGCACCTCCGCTATTCCTATAAAAATATAATTGATCTACATCTGTAGTGACACTTTGCATAAAAATACCAGAGTGTGAACTAATGCTGTTGAAATTAATCCAAAAATCTATTGTGAAATCTCCACTTCCAAAATTCCAATCATCACTATCCGCCACACTCAAATAATCCCCCGTTCCGTCAAACAACCCCGACCCTCCTCCGAATTTGGATTGGGCGGTGCTCACTTGAGCATCGCCACTTCTGGTAACGGTATGGGTAGTAGTCGCGCTATTCGGAAAAGTCGTGGCGGCATTGACTCCGTCCATGTGAAGCAAAAGTTTTGTATACCCGTCTATTTGTTGGGGAGCGTTCCAGTTTGATTGGTCGCTGTCCATTGATAAGAGTTGCGTTTCTCCCGTCGTGGGCTTCCAGGCCTCCCAAGTGCCATCGTTGGGGTCGGAGGTGGCACCGGTGCGGGTCTGGATCTCTATGTTGCCGGCTTGATAGTTGGAGAGGATTTCGGAGGCAGAAAGGGCGCGGGAGTAGATGCGGGTGGAGTCAATGAGGCCGCTAAAAGGCAATGATCCATCCGATCTCATACCTATTCTCATGGCGGCATTGGCAGCCGCGTCCATGGTTCCAGTAGCTACCGTTGAGGTAGCAAGAGCGCCATTTATGTAAATATACATTCTTACGCCATCATAAGTGAAGGATAAAAAATTCCATTCTCCAAGAGTAAGGGCGGTCGGCGAAGTGACATTGAATGTTCCACCTGAGGTATTTAAATACCAATAAGGCTGTCTGGATGTATTGATGTATGCAGTGTAGGGCTGATTGCCACTTAAATCATTACTTACTAAGGTTGAGACATCAGCAAGAACACTGCTTTGTCTTATCCACATTGTTGCAGTAAAAGAAGTAAAACCGCTCAATGTTACAGCCCCATTGTTTACGCTCACAGAATCATTCACCCCATCAAACATCAAAGCTCCTGTTCCCCATCTTTTGTTGTTGGCCGTCCAGCCGGTGGTCGTGGTGGCTTGGTCTTGAGAAGTAGTGTAGGAGAAGCCGTTGAGCGTGCCGTTGCAAGAGGTGGTGCAGGAGCCGGAGGAAGAAGCGGTAAGAGTCGTGCCTGATGTGTCGTTGAAGTCCCATTGGGCGACAAGAGAATTGGTGGAGTATGGTTGTTCTCCATTGCCAGTGGTTACTCCTCCTTCTGTCCAGTTGAGAGTGTCCCATTGGACTGATGCCGAGGCGTCTAAAACCGGAGAAGTATATACAGCATAAGGTCTTCTTGAGGCTGCGGCTTTAATTTCTTCGGGAGTGAGGGCTCGGCCTTTGAGGATGCGGAGGGAGTCGAGATAGCCATTAACAAACCTGCTAGCACCTCCGGTATTAACTCCAACAAGTAAATTCGTTCCTGTTTGTGTCCTTACCCCTGTTATCAGTGCTGATGATTGCAATGTTCCGTCTATAAATAATTGAGCCGTTCCGTTGTTTACAATACCAACCACATGATACCATTTACCAGTAGTCCATGCAGAGGGTGAATAAAGATCAGCTAAATTTACACCTGCGTCATTTCTTACTAGAAATCTGGCTTTGTTATTAGTGTCATTTGCTATCAGAAAATTTGTTGCCGCCCCATCAATTTGCGCAATATGGTTTCCACTCACGCTATCGAGAGAATTAAAATATACCCATGATTCAATGGTAAAATCACTACTCCCTATCGCAAATACTGCATCTGTAGTTGACAAATAATCCCCTGTTCCATCCAAAGCCAAAGAATTGCCCATACCTAGCCTTGTTACATAATTTGTGGTGCTCGCATTTCCATTTGCCGTAATAACTCTTGTTGTAGAAGCATAGTCTTTAATATTGGTTGAGCCGTTGGCCTCATTGAATTGTAGAAGTAAAACCGTGTGAGGATCTTTGGTCGCTTCGGGATAGCTTGATTCGAGCTGGGTGGATGAGGTAGTGTCTGAATCGGCGATTCTGTTCTTTTCTCCCGAGAAGTTGGCGTCGGCGTTGTGGGTGATGGTAGGGTCGATGGTGACGGGATAAACTCTGTCGGGGGAATTGAGCCACTGTGAATCTGCTTGGAGGAGGATTTGGTACTCCTTCGGAGAATTTTCAATTTTCAATTTACAATTTTCATTGAATTTACAATTTTCAATTTTCAAAGAAGAAAAAACATTGGAAAACATTTGTGACAACTTAGTTGATTGTTTGAAACCCTGCCTGCCGGTAGGCAGGGTTAAATCATTGATAATTGATTGAAAATTGGTTATTGAAAATTGGGAATTATTTTTAAATTTTGAGTTGTAGTTTTGAGTTCTAAGTTTTGAGTTTTGAGTTGGAATAATATCAATCCTCACATCATTGGAAATTATTCCTTTGGCATCATACATAAACGGTTTGTCCAACTGGAACAGATACTCGTTTGTTCGCGAATCGTAGAAATATATGGAACCGTCTTGTTGTTTGGACGGGATGGCGTTGGTGTGGGCGGAGAAGAGGAAAGAGAGGGAGTCTTGTAACTTGTAACTTTTAACTTGTAACTTTTTATTCTGATTTTCTTGCGCTACGGGTTGCGAGTTATAAGGTTCGCGAATGACTATTTCTTCTTTTACCGTAAATGGTATGTTGGTGATCTTGTAGGTTATGTCCGTGTCTTTGAAAGCGTTCCGGTAGTAGAGAGTCGGAGTATTGGGGTTTCTTTCGGTGGTTTCGAGAGTGACGGCGGTGGTGGAGGAGATGGGGATGAGGCCTGCCTGTCCGGGCAGGTTCTTAGCTCCTTCTCCTTGCCAGGAGAAGGAGGGGGATGAGGTAGTTTTTATTGAATCAACCTCACCCTCTATCCCTCTCCTGTTTAGGAGAGGGAGGACTGCTCCTTGCATTTCGAATTGGAGGTAGTTGTCGTCTTTCTGGTATCTGACGTATGGGAGTTTGGAGTCTTTTCTGCCTAGGTAGGCGGTGATGTCGTTGGAGGTTCTTTTGTAGAAAGGGTTGGAGGGAGGGACTAGGGACTGGGGACTAGATGTTGGGTCTTGTTGTGCGGTTTTCGCTTTGTAAGCTTCGACATTATCATACAAACCTTCGGAGAAAATGCCCAAGATCAAAGCAAGACCAAAAAGCAGGATCGTCAGGTTTTTGACTTTAGCGATCATTATTGTTTATTTTATCATAAGAAATAGGGTGGAAACAATTTACAATTTACAATTTTGCAATTTTCAATGAATTTTCAATCTCTTAATTTTCAAAAAATTTAATTGAAAATTTAAAAATTTAATAATTTATTGAAAATTGGTCCGCCAATCGGCGGATTGAAAATTGAAAATTAAAATCTTATATTTTTTATCTCATGATTCTTCAACTTCTGATTGATTTGTTCTAAAATTTGTTTTTTATTGAAAAATATTTCGTTTTTAAGTATAGGGTTCTGTTTTTTAATATAAATTTCTCCGAACCTTACCTCGATTTCTTCCGGCTTTAATTGAATTCTGAAAATATCGTTTAAAACTTTTACTGTCTCGTTTTGGTAAAACTTCCCCGGAGGGGAGATTACGAAAAATTTATTTAAGTAATTAGAGATCGAGTTCATGAAACTAAAACCACTTTCGCCTAAAGGCGAAAGGTTTACCAACTGATTTGCTAAAGCAAATCTTAGGCTGATTACGTGTCGATGATTGTGAAATTGTCTCC
>QZIU01000012.1 GCA_003599625.1 Candidatus Parcubacteria bacterium | reverse complement strand
GTTTTTCATAATGCCATCATTTTACCAAAAAAACGGAATTTAGCGGAGAAAAGTTCAAAAATAATTGAAATTTTAAAGTTAATTATTCAACAAAGCCATTTGGCACCGTAATCGGACGCTTATTATTACAAACAAGCCTGATGTGGCTACCTCTCTGACGAACTTCCATATAGCCTATTTTTAATAACGCCTTTATTATTTCCCTGCCCGAAAGAATTGGTAGCCTGGTCATATCAACAACTAGACCTTAATCGTGTGGAGACTCAACTCCAAAGGTTTGTATCTCTTAAGAATTTCCTTGTTCTCTTTTTCTTCAACTAGCAAATTGATAACTTCTCGGATGTTGCTCAGGGCCTCATCGATAGTCTTGCCTTGAGTGTAGCAACCTCTTAAAATAGGACACTCCACTACATAAAAACCATCCTCCCCCCTCTCAACCAATAAAGGAATTTGTTTATCACCCTGCCTTACCATTTTTTCTTTGGTTTTTAACATGTCCGTATTTTATGTAACAAATCTCACCTTGTCAAAGTCATGCCAGCCGTTTCTATAGAGCCTTCAAAGCGGGCATATTTGCATTGCGATGGAGACTATCCTACCAATCCGCCTGCGGGTTGGCGTATTCGGGCGAAGAGAATCTTTTGAAGATTTGCGCCAAAGTATCCCGGCTGTCTGTGATGACAAGATACTCCCGGTCTATGAAGGAATACATCAGAAGCTCTTCTCCCTGAGATTCCCAGACCCGGGCATCGCGATTTTGGATGAACTTGTCTTTGAATTGCATGCTCGGTTCGGCAGCCAATTCCGGAAACACCCCCTTCAAGTCCGCCCCGATCTTTTTTTCCCAGCCAAGCATCTCGGAAAAAACATAATTATATGATTTAGTTTTGAAAATAAGGACCGGGTGCGATTCCTGGAAATTATGATTGAGCAGCATAAAGTCGTCCTCCAGATAATCGTTTAGGCCTTGCGGCATATTGCCTTTTATCAGCGATATGAATTCCGATTTTTTAATACTTTTTTTGTCATCATCCCCATCCTCAAAGACGATTGAAATTTCCGCGATATCTCCATCCGAGGCATTCGATCCAAGAGCTTCTCTTAAGTCTCTCAAAAAAGCCTCTTGTTTTGATTTATCCGCCGTTATTTCCACTTTCTCGTCTCCCAATATCGGCCCATGAACGATCTGAGACAGATCTTTTTTAATTTCTGCCCCGCCCTTCTTTAGCATCGGCCTGGCTATGCCGAAATAAAGTCCGCCGACCATTACCAAGATCGCCAATAAAACGAGCGGCAACTTGCCGAAACTCTTTTTGTCTTCCGCCGTCTCAAAACTAAGACCGCGCACCTTCGCTTCCTCGGCCGCTATGTCGAGTATGGAGAAATTTTGCCCTTTGGTATATTCGGCTATATCGTCCTCCAAAGTCCTGATCCCTTTTATGGAAGAGATGCTTTGGCGAGCCGCTTCTTTTCGGGAAAAGTCTGTTGGTTCTTTTTCTTTGGCCGGCTCTGAGAGTTTACCTTGCTCAGATTCGGAATTCATCGGGCCAATGTCTTCAATTTCGTTATTTTTGATTGGATCTTCCATTGCCGTGATGATTGCTTCTCCCGTTATAACCCTCGCCGTTTCCGTGGCGATTCCTCGAATCATCCCCGGGGTTATACTTGGGATCAAGCTGCTTGATGGAAAGATTGATCCTGCCTTTTTCATCAATACTGATGACTTTGGCTTTTACTTGATCTCCGATATTAACAATGTCGGTAACTTTATTTACTCTGAATGGAGCCAGTTCGGAAATATGCACAAGCCCTTCCTGCATCGGACCTATCTCCACCATGGCGCCGAAATCAAACAATCTTGTTACCGGCCCCGATACAACCTCATCTACCGCATACTCGTGCGTTATGCCGTCTATTATTTTCTTAGCCTCTTCCGCGCTTTCCATGTTTTTTGAAGTGATGAAGACGCTGCCGTCCTGCTCAATATCTATTTCTACGCCCGTTTTTTCTATAATACTGTTGATCATCTTGCCTCCCGGGCCGATCACTTCCCTTATCTTGTCCGGATTGATCATCAACTTAATGATTCTCGGCGCCATTGGCGAAAGTTCTTTTCTCGGTTCGCTGATCGTCTTCAGCATCGTTTCCATTATTTGCCCCCTTGCCTCTTTCGCCTGATAAAGCCCTTTTTCAAGCATTCCAAGGGTCACGCCATCAACTTTTATATCAAGTTGAATCGCGGTCAAACCAACTTTTGTGCCGGCGCATTTGAAATCCATGTCGCCGAAATGATCTTCAAATCCCTGGATGTCTGTAAGGATCTTGTATTCTTTATCGCTTCTCATCATCAACCCCATCGAGATTCCGGCCACCGGACTTTTTATCGGCACGCCCGCGTCCATCAAAGCCAGAGTTGAAGCGCATACGGAACCTTGGGAAGTTGACCCGTTGGAAGACATGGTCTCGGAAACCACCCTGATCGTATAAGGAAACTCTTCCTTCGGCGGAATCACTCCGGCTAAAGCTCTTTCCACCAACGCGCCATGACCTATTTCTCTCCGTCCCGGACTGCCCATTCTTCCCGTTTCTCCCACTGAAAATGGCGGAAAATTGTAGTGGTGCATAAAGTGTTTGGTCGTTTGAACTTCCATTCCCTCTATCAACTGCGCGTCCCCCGGGGCGCCAAGCGTGACGGTGGACAAAACATGAGTATCGCCTCTATAGAAAACCCCCGAGCCATGCAGGATCGGCAAGTAAGCCACACCGGCATAAACCTCTCTTATTTCGTTTATTTTCCTGCCATCTTGCCTCATTTCTTCGCCTTCTTTGGCATCCAATATTTTGGAATGAACCATTTCATCTACTCCGTCCTCAAAAACCTGCTCGGCCAAATTTAAATTATCTTCGCCGAATTTTTCCTTGGCAGAATCAAGCCACTCTTTCTTGATCGGACCAATATCCGGCTTGCCTCTCTGTAAGCCGGGCTTTCCTTTTTCTCCATAAATTATTCCTTCCAGCTTGGGCCAAAAAGCCGACTTGAAAGCTTCTACTATTTCCGCCGGTTTTTCCTTTAGTTCTATTTTCGCTTTTTCCTTTCCTATTTCTTCGATAATTTCTTTTTGAAATTCCTCGATTTTTACCACTTCCAAAAGAGCCGCTTTCAATCCCTCCGCCACGACTTCTTCCGCGGCTTCCCTGAGTCCGGCCTCAACCATATTTATCCTCGAGTCTTTGCCGCAAACCACCAGATCCATTATCGACTTTTCTCTTTCTTCGTAAGTCGGATTCATTATGAATTTATCCTCAACTCTGGCAGCTCTTGCCGCGCCCACGGGACCGCCCCATGGGATATCCGAGATTCCCAAAGCCAAAGAAGCAGCCACAATAGCCGGAATATCAGGATCGTTTTTGCCATCAACGGACAAAGCCATCACCACGACTTGCACATCTCTCCTGATTCTTTTGTCAAAAAGGGGACGAAGAGTCCTGTCTATTATTCTGGAAGTAAGAACGGCTTCCTCCGAAGGCCTGCCCTCCCTTTTTATAAAACGGCTGCCAAGGATGCGTCCGGCGGCGTAGAACTTTTCCTCGTAATCCACGGTCAAAGGAAAATAAGGAAGATTTTTCTCCTGGCTGGACATGGTGGCTGTGGCGAAAACGGTTGTCTCGCCATATCTCACCAATACCGATCCATTAGCCTGACCTGCAAGGTCGGATATCTCGACTCTTAATTTCTTGCCGCAATATTCCGTCTCATAAGATTTTATTTGCATTGAATTAAATTTTATCCAGAGTCCAAAAATTAAAAATGTTTGTTTCCGGAGGATTTCCCTCTTTTCCCCGTCCCTGCCTGCCGGCAGGCTTTAGGAAATAAACATTTTTAATTTTTGGAAATTTAAACTCCAGAGTTAAATTATCCTTTAATTAAAAATTTCTTCGGATTTTCGCTAAGATCG
Organism: Candidatus Parcubacteria bacterium; assembly: GCA_003599625.1. Taxonomy (GTDB): domain Bacteria; phylum Patescibacteriota; class Minisyncoccia; order UBA9983; family UBA9983; genus SURF-57. The sequence continues at coordinate 13,001 of QZIU01000012.1, read as the reverse complement.
ACAAATTCGTCGGCCACTTCTTTAAGTTTCGCCGAAGCGGATTTACCGAAAGCGAAAACTTCCACTCTTCTGCCTTGGTTCTTTAAATATTCCACAAGCGGCACATAATCTCCATCGCCGCTGGCCACTATTATGACATCGACGATTTCCGAAGTTTTGATGGCATCCACGGCAAGACCCACGTCCCAATCAGCCTTCTTCATCCCTCCGTAATATTCCTGGAGGTCTTTGACTCTCATTTCTATCCCAAGCTTTGTAAGAGCCTCAAAGAACGGTTTCTCTTCGCCTGTTTTGGTGCGAACGACATAAGCGAAAGCCCGAATAAGCTGCCTTTCGCCAACAGCTGAATTGAGCAACTCTTTAAAGTTAACTCTTTTTTGGTAGATGGCTCTGGCTGAATGATAAAGATTCTGCACATCCAAAAACACAGCGACTCGCTGGTTTTTATATTGAGCGGAATTAAAAATGGAAGTCATTTTTTAAAAGAGTAACGCGTAGCGCTTCACCTATTTTTTCTTGAGATCCAGCTTTTCAGCCAAAACATTGTATCTCTTCTTGTCTTTCTTGGCGAGGTAATTTATCAGGGTTTTTCTGTCAGCGACCATCTTCAAAAGTCCCCTTCGCGAGTGATTATCTTTGGGATGATCCTTCAAATGCTTAACGAGTTGCTCGATTTGCTCGCTTAAAAGAGCGATTTGCACGTCAGTAGAGCCCGTATCGGCCTTATGGGTCTTGAATTGCTCGATGATTTTTTGTTTTTTCTTCGTGACTAACATTGCCCCTATCATATCAGATGTCCGCAATTTTGCAAGGTTCAAAGCCAGAAAACCCGCTCCGCGCGGGTTTTCTGGCTTTGAACCTTTAGATTTTGTAAAACTTAATATAAAGTATTGACCCCGATGATATCTCCGGTATTTAGGTCGCGCTTTTTCAGTTCGCCTTCGGTGGAATATCCGAACATGGTTTCCTCAGCGCAGCTTGAGGTGTATAAATCAGCCATTCCAACCGCGTGGCCGAGTTCGTGGGTAGCGATGCTGTCAAAATCCATCTTACCCGCTTCTCCTGTCGTTGCCCAATCAAAATCGCTCTCGTCAAAGATCATGTCCCACTCCACCAATTGTCTCTGATTGATGGGGCCGCCAAACCTGCCCCAGACAATCGTAACCGCGATCGCGCTTGAGTCGCTCACATTTCCGAAATAGACCTCGTTTTGGCCGTCCGGACTGGCCGTGTCTGCTTCCAACGTGTTAGATGTTAGCGAGCCTTCCCCAAGAATGTTGCCGCCAACAGAATTACCCGCGACGCCATCCGCGGCATCTTCCCATTTATTTACCCCTTCTTGCGTTAAAGCAAATAAAACAGCCTCGTCTAATCCTTCAGAATTGGCTCCGCTAAAGACCCACGGCTCGACTATCTTCCACTTGGCCCCTTTTCCAAGATAGCCGTAGCAAGCGGAGGCTGTTGTCGTTTTGCCTTGTCCTTGGGCATTATTGGATTTCGCTTTATCCTTTTTGTGATGCACGATAGCGTAACCTTCCACCAATTTGCCTGATTGGGGATCAATGGCAGTCCCAAGAGCGATCACGCCGGAACCTTCTATCGCGACTTCCGGCAAGATCAGTGTTTTCTCAATGCCCGGCGTGGAAAGGTTGGCCGGCTGCTTCTCCGCTAAAGCAAAAGCCGAATAATTGGCGGAAAAAACAAGAGCCATAATGGTAAATAGGAAAACAAATTTTTTAGTCATGTTGATTTTAAAAGTTAATTTTTAAGATAGATAGCGACCTACTTAATTAAAGTATAAGTGATCCAAAAAAGTTTTAAAGCTACAAGCTCATTAACGCCTCTCTTGCCGCCTCCCTATCGTCAAAGTGAACCTTCTTCCCATCTGCCAACATCATCACGGACTCGCTTCCTTTGCCTGTGATTATCACAATATCGCCCTCTTTGGCCAAACTGATGCCAGTTTTTATTGCTTCTTTTCTATCTATGACTTTACGAACTTTTGACTTTACACTTTCGACTGACGAAAATCCTGCTTCAATTTTCTGCAAAATTGAAGCAGGATTTTCGTCGTACGGGTCTTCATTGGTCAAAATTATTTCATCGCAGTATTTCTCCGAGATCTTGCCATATTCCGGTCTTTTCCATTTGTCTCTGCCGCCACCGGTAGCGCCAAAAACGCAAATCAACTTTGCTCCGTTTGCTAATTTTGGTTTAAGGCTTCTATAAACCGCCTCCATGGAATCAGGCGTGTGAGCGTAATCGACGATCACTTTAAATTTTCGACTTTCGCCATTCGGACAATCTATGACCTCCATTCTTCCCGGAAGCGACCTTATATTTTCTAAAGCTTGTTTTGCCGTCTCGGAAGCGACTCCATAGAGTTCGGCCGTTTTTATCGCCGCGGCGGCGTTAGAAAAATTAAAATCCCCCAAGAGATTCATTTTTATATCGGCATAACTGTCGGTTGAATAAATTTGCTTATTTTTTGCGGGAACAGAAGAAAAATCCGCAAAATATTTATCGTTTTTATTTAAGATATGATTGTTGTTTGCGTATTTGAAGAATTTGAGCTTATAACCTTTATAATTTTCAAAAGAGCCGTGGGCTTCTATATGTTCCGGCGCGAGATTGGTAAAAACCGCGGTATCGAAGTTTATAAATTGGTGGCGATGCTGCAAAACACCTTGAGAACTCACCTCTAAAATGGCAAATTCACACCCCGCCTTAACCGCTTTTGAAAGGAAAGATTGAATGGTAAAACGGCCAGGCATGGTCATCTTCAGGTTGTTTGGCCATTCCTTATTATCGATTTTAAATTGAATGCTGGAGATAGCGGCTGTTTTATGGCCGGCTTCCTCAAAAATCTTGCTTAGAAAATAAACGGTGGAAGACTTCCCTTTCGTGCCGGTTACGCCGATCACTTTCATTTTGCGGGAGGGAAAACCATAGAATAGCGCGGCCAAAAAGGCCAAAATATAATGATAGGCCGGTTGAAAGAATTCAAAAACCCGCCTAGGAATAATTTTTCTGCCAAAATTTAAAAGATTCTCCATGTGTTCAGAGTAGTTTAGCAAACTCCTCAGTTGTCAGACCGGCCTGTTTAATAATGCCCGCCAGCAGTCCCTTTTTTAGATCTTTATTGTGAACCGGAACAGAGATAATTTTTTTAGTTTCCTGATTGACCAGGATCAAATGGCTGCCTGTTTGCCTCACTTCTTCAAAACCAAGTTTTTTTAAAACAACAATTACTTTCCTGTGTTTCAAAGAAGGCAGCTTCATGGGTATTAACGAGATACTTCTGCCGGAATCTTAGCAATGATCATCTTATCTGATTCTTTAGGTATCTCCTCTTTTAAAATTTTAAGCGTCTCAACATAACCCTCAATGGCATCCTTGATCATTAGCTCAGCTTCCTCAAAAGTTTCACCTTGTGTCATACAACCGGGCAAAGCTGGCACATAAACAACATACCCCCCCTCTTCGGCAGGCTCAAAAATAGCCGTAAAATTATATATTTTTTTGAAATTCTTGACAGCCATAAGGTAAGTATAGGGCAATGCTCGCAAATATCAATAACCGTTGAGCTAGGCAAAAAAGTGCGGGCGAGGAGAATCGAACTCGTCGTCCTCGTTCCGCTAAAAAGCGAAACTCGTCCTCCCTGAAAACCTCTCGGTTTTCAGCACTTTCCTACACGGGGAAACTACCGTTTCCCCGACCCCCTTCCCGAGTTCGCTTTCCTCTTCGCATAATGCGTTGTCGCTTATTATGCGGGCGAGGAGAATCGAACTCCTATCTACTGCTTGGAAGGCAGTCATTCTACCACTAAACTACGCCCGCTTATTAAGAATTTGTAACCGCCTCTTTGGCGGGTCGCCGATAAGGGCCTCTTATCAAAAATAATACTAAACTAAAAAAGGAACAAAAACAAGAAAACCGTCCCGCTCTTCAGCGAGACGGTTTGCCTTCAATTCCTAGCAACCGCCGCAAGTCCCGCAGGCATCTTCGCCTCCTTCGGCTTCTTGCTGCTCATCTTGTTGTTTTGTTTCGTCCGTCATTTGATTGATGAGTTTTAAAGTTTTAATTTCCGACCTCGGTATTTTGCGTCCTATTTGACGCTTCTTATTTATATAACAGGAAAACAAAAATGTAAAATAAAAAGGGGGGCCTTTTTTGCGCCTCCCCTTTTTTTATTTTTCTTCCCCATCTTCTTCCTCCTTTTCGGTTTTAGCTAAAAGCCGAGGGAACGCTCCCTAAAAGATCAATCCTGTGTAATTATTAAATGAATCACGAAAACAGTCAAGTCTTCGTGGTAATCTAAGCCTGAGCTGCTTCATTTTTCTCAATCTCAACTTTTTTTCTCTTTGAGAACACAAAAATATAAAGAATTTCCAAAATGGCCAAAGTATTTACTACCAAAAGGACGATAAACCAAATCTTTGATCCCGCCCTGGCCGCTTTCCACAAAGCCACCCCTTTCCACGGCAGAACCCACAGAATCAACAAAATGGATAAAAAAAAGGCTGCGTCCGCCTGAGTTGAAAACCCTGCAAAACTATACATATGTATATAAATTATAATTATTAATTAAATGTCTCCAGTCATCCAGCAATTACATAATCAGGTACTCGGAATCGAGCCGAGACCACATGCTTCTTCACCAATTCCTAAATTACAATTTCGGAGCGCCGGGAATCGAACCCGGTCTACCTGCTCCCAAAGCAGGCGTACTACCGGTATACGACGCTCCGGTAATTTTGTTCTGGATAAGAAGCAGGGGCTGGATACAAAATCAATTTATTTTACATTATTTTTTTCTAAAAGCCTAATTTCCCCGTTTCACATGAAACAATTTTAATCGATAATTATATTCTCCGTCATGCGAAAACTAGCTTTTCTTGTCTTAAAATTTAAAAAGACGGCAATTACATCTATCTGCCACCTTGTTTCACGTGGAACTTTCTTTGAAGCCAAATAAGTCTGAATAATCCTTGAAAGTCGTTTAATTTTCCAAAAATGGACATTTTCCTCAGGTTTAAAGTCATTTTTACCACTTGTTTCACGTGAAACCGACTTTACTTCGACAAAATGGAGCTTTCCGCCTTTTTCCAACACAATATCTATTTCACCCCATTTTTTCCCATAATTTTGCTCTAGAACTTTAAAACCTTGTTTCACGAGAAACTTACAAGCAAGATCTTCCCCTAATTTTCCTATTTTTTTGTTATGAAAAGTGTCTCCAGAAAAGTTATTCATAAGTTCTCCACAGGTCAAAATTGTTTTGGTTAATAGACATTGACAGTTTCACGTGAAACTTAGCCAAAGTGTCGCAATTTTTTAACACATTGTTTATCGATCAAAAATACGGCTTAAAATAAAGATTATTCTTATCGGACAGGTTATTGTCTGATTGTGACTTGCCTATCGGACAAAGAACTCTATCGGACATTATACCATAATGCCGATTTTCGCCTATGTAAACAAGCTGTGGATAACTGTGGATAACTTTTTGGACATTATTGGACGCCTAACAGCCAAAGTTATCCACAGTCCATGAGAGCGTCTGTTTAAATGCCTGTGAATAATTTTGATGTCCCGCAGGGTTAAGTTTCGAACCTGGCGGGTCGTCAAAATTATTCACAGGTTGCCAGCTTGTTATTTTCCTATGATCCTTGTCAGCCTTTAGATTGGTTTTTGTAAATTTTCTGTGCTAAATTGTTAGAGCAATAACCCGCCTTTGCGGGGCAAGCACCACTTAAGCGCGCCCGTAGCTCAATTGGATAGAGCACTTGGCTTCGAACCAAGGGGTTGTGGGTTCAAGTCCTGCCGGGCGCAATGAAAATAAGCTCTGAATGTTCAGGGCTTGTGATTACGTTATGCATAAATACCAAATCCCTCAAATCATAATAGGAGTGATAAAAACCTTGGAAACGGCCAATTTCGAGGCTTTTTTGGTTGGTGGTTGCGTTAGAGATCTGCTACTTGATAGAAAACCGAAAGATTGGGATATTACGACAAACGCAAAACCGGAACAAATCCAGGCTATTTTTCCGAAGACGGTTTACGAGAACAAGTATGGGACGGTGGCCATTATCACTCAGTCGGAAGACCCAACTTTGAAGGTGATAGAGGCTACGCCATACCGCTTAGAATCGAAATATTCAGACAAAAGACATCCTGACGAGGTGCTTTTTACGAGTGATTTGAATGAGGATCTTAAAAGGCGGGACTTTACGATAAATGCCATGGCCTTAAAAATTAAAAACCTGCCTACCGCCTGCCTGTCCGGTAGGCAGGGACAGGCAGGCGAAAAACGAAAAACGAAAAACGGGGAAGAGATTGAAATTGTTGATCTGTTTGGTGGAAAAGAAGACTTAAAAAACAAAATAATAAAGACAGTAGGGAAGCCCGAAGACAGATTCAGCGAGGATGCTTTGAGGATACTTAGAGCTATAAGATTGGCGGCGGAACTGGATTTTAAAATTTCAGAGGAAACGCTTGCGGCCATCAAAAAACAAGCCGCGCTTCTAAAAATAATAGCTGCCGAAAGGATCAAGGACGAATTTGTAAAGATAATAATGAGCGATAATCCCAAAAAAGCGCTTGAAACAATGCGAGAAACGGGAGTTTTGAAGTTTGTCGCTCCGGAATTAGAAGAGGGCTACGGCATCGAACAAAACAAAGCGCACTCTTTCACGGTCTGGGAGCACAACCTCAGAAGTTTGGAACATGCCGTATCCAAAAAATGGCCGCTGGAAATACGAATCGCGGCGCTTCTTCACGATGTGGCAAAGCCAGCCACAAGGAGATGGGGAGAGAAGGGGGATTGGACATTCTACGGCCATGATGTTGTCGGCGCCAAGATGACGGCCAAAATTCTGTCCAAACTGAAATTTTCCAAGAAAACCATAGATCTGGTGTCAAAACTGGTTCGCTACCATTTATTTTTTTCAGATACGGAAAAAATCACTTTGTCGGCTGTCCGTCGATTGGTCCGCAATGTCGGCACGGAAAATATTTGGGACCTTATGAAGGTGCGCTTCAGCGACAGAGTTGGTATGGGCAGACCGAAAGAGAGTCCGTATAGATTAAGGAAATACGAGTCTATGATAGAAGAAGCGATGCGCGCGCCGCTTTCCGTGACGAGTTTAAAACTGGACGGCAAGCGCCTTATGGAGCTTCTTAAAATCCAGCCAGGCCCGAAAGTCGGCCAGATTTTAAACATTCTTTTTGAAGAAGTGTTGGACGAACCGGAGAAAAATACCGAAGAATATTTGGAAAAAAGAGCAACAGAACTCAACAACTTGCCCGAAAAAGACCTTTCCAACCTCGCCCAAAAAGCCAAAGACAAAAAAACCGAATTAGAGCAAGCGGAGATCAAGGAAATAAGAAAGAAGTGGTGGGTGAAGTAGGACTATATTTAGATCGCCAGTCCTTCCAAGTATTCTTTTATTCTCGCAATGCGAATATTATCAACCGAAAGCTCTCGGTGCCGCATTTCTTTTACCAATTGTGTCGCGGCGGCTCCTTTATGGCGTTCGGCAAAGTACTTTAAGTGCTTTGACGGCGAAGCGTCGGAAGTCTTGACCTCTATTATTTCTTTCAGAACGTCATTCTCCGTTACGGCAAAGTCCGCCTCCCGCCCGTCTTTCGTGCGGATATATGCCAACGATAAAGACGCGCCTTTTGTGTCTTTCAAATATTGCGCATGCTTTAGAAGCGACAAGGCGATCAAATTTTCTAACCTGGCACCCGCATCCGTCACAAGTCCGATATCGTAAAAATAAATTTTCGGCTCTTTTAAAATTGAACGGTTTATTTTTTTAGTGTAGGTGCGCAGAATAAAAATAATGTGTAAATCCTCCAGAATCTGAGCATATCTCTTAACCGTGATGGGGGAAACACCGATATCAGCGGCTATGTTTCTAAAAGACACCGGCGAGCCGACTTTTGTCCTCAGCAAAGAGACAATATCGGACATTGCTTTCAAATCCTGCGCCTCGGCAAAATCCAGAACTTCAGCATTGATACTGCTTCCGACATATTGATTTCGCCAACGAGCGGCATCCTCGTCTTTGTCTGCCAAAAACGGCTCGGGGAACCCGCCGCGCGAAAGTAATCGTTCCATATCGCCTTCAAATGCCGATCCCGCAAGCTCTTTAAAAGACAATGGAAATATATGATGAGAAAAATATCGCCCAACCATTGAATCTCCGACATTTTTGAGGGCATTAAGTTTCGCGCTGCCCGTAATTAAAATGCGAGTGTTCGCGGGTTTTGTGTCGTATGTGCCTTTTACGAAATTTTTCCATCCTCGCATTTTATGAATCTCGTCAAAAACTATAAGTTCCAAAGTTTCGGGGAAATTTCCCTGTTTTATAACCAGACGGTCCTGCGGATTATCCCAGTTTAAATATAGGGTTTTGGAAAATTTTTTAATAACCTCTTTGGCAATCCAAGTCTTGCCGACTTGCCTCGGCCCGACGAGAATGACCATTTTTTTCTCAAGGTCAGTCAAAATATCTTTTAATTGCGGCCTGTAAATCTCCATGCGACTATTTTATACCAAGATATAAAATGGTCAAGACTAATTGATATTATGATATAAAATGGCCATAATTTGCTTCTTGCGGAAGGGTATGATAAAACATCCGCCGAAATGTCCAAGGAAGAGAAAAACGCCATAAGTATGCGGAAAATCGCGCTTACTAAGCTGGCGGAGTATTTAAAGAATAAACAGCAACCTTAACTCGCCCTCGCCCAATCCACCGGCTCCTGGCCGGTTTTGAGGAGGTAGTCGTTGGTTTTGGAGAAATGCTTGCAGCCGAAGAAACCGGAACTGGCGGAGTAGGGGGATGGATGAGCGGCCTTGAGAACAAGATGTTTGCTTTTGTTTATTAAAACCTCTTTTTCCTGAGCGAATTTTCCCCAGAGAAGGAAAACTATATGCTCTCTTTTGTCTGAAAGTGCTTTAATAGCGGCATTTGTGAGCTTCTCCCAACCGAGATCGCGATGAGAAGCGGGTGAGTTGGCTCTCACGGTAAGAATGGCATTGAGAAGCAAAACACCTTGTTTCGCCCAGCCTTCAAGGTTGCCGTTTGTTTTATCTATTTTCACGCCAAGATCGCTTTCTATTTCCTTGTAAATATTTCCCAATGACGGCGGCGGTGTAACACCGCCCGGCACGGAGAAAGACAAGCCATGCGCCTGACCTTTGCCATGATAAGGATCTTGGCCAAGAATCACGACCTTCACCTTATCAAACGGAGTGAGATTGAAAGCGTTGAAAATCTGTTTGGGCGGGGGATAAAGAATAACTCCGGATTCAAGCTCCTCGGCAAGCTTTTTCTTCAACTCTTTCATATACTCCGCGCCGAATTCCTCGGCCAGAGCTTTCTTCCAACCTTCTTCCAGTTTAGGATTTAATGACGTTTCGCTAGACATTGCATATTTAGTTTAACACTAAGAAGCAAACTCCGCCCCTTGGGGCTTTTCCGGCCGGCCTTTCCAGACCATTTCAAAAATCTGGCGCATGGTGGCGGCAATGTCTTTGTTTTCAATTCTAGTAACCTGAAGATCTTTAAAAGAGAAAAAAGAAACGAAATCATCGCCGATATCTATTGAGATGTTGGCGGAATATTCATCAAAAGGAATGGTTTTTAGTTGGCGGTTATATTTTGCGTCGGTTTTTCTGAAAACTTCAAGATTTGGATGCTCCGGCACAACACCTCTCGTACGACAATTGTTTTTCTTGAAATCTTCCATGTTCTCTAAGAAAAACCCGACTAACTCCGGGGAAGCATCTCCGGAGTGGGCGTAAAAACCAAGCACTTCCTTATCTTTCATCCTTCTGTTTTGCCATCGGAAGTTATCTTTTGCGCCGCTTAACCCTTCAAAAAACAAAGTTTTGGGTTTTGGTTTATCTCCTTCCGACAAGGCCAGAAGCTCCGGCAAGGCTTCTTTTGTCGTGGCCAGCTTTTCTTCCGCCAAAGCAAGGGCTTCTTTGGGTGACTTAGCGACAAATAACTGCTTCTTCTCTCTCGGAACTTTGTAAACCAGACCTTTTTTAATTAAATCGTCTAAAATTACATAGGTAGTCGGCTTTTTTAATCCCGACTCTTCCGCGATCCAGTAAGCGGAGCCTCTGTTTTTCTTCAAAAGGGCAAAATAAACTTTGGCTTCTTTTTCATTTAATCCAATGTTTTGCAAAGCCTCAATAAGATTCATAAAACCATTATATTATACCAAAAATAAATAGTCAACAATTTTGATGACAAAACAGACATTAATATTAAATATGGCTTAAATTAAGGTTAAATAGGTTATATTTTAGACACAAAACTAGACACTGTTCTTGACTTTTTTGTAAAGTATGCTATACTGATCGCAGAACATTAAAAATTGAATATTGTATTGGGATCTGAAAACTTTTTTTGGGAGGAGAAATACTATGTTGTTTTTTGGAAAAGATTTAAAAGAGAGAGTTAACAGACTTCCAAGTCAGGAACTTCCAGGTCAGGGTGAATTTCGGTGGTTAGCCCTGGAGATTGATGGGATTGACTATGTATTTGTCGCAACAAGAAAAGACTGGCTTCACGCAGATATTTTTAATAAATGTTTAGTTGAAGCCAGGGTAGTAAAGGAAAGGATTGACGGCCCAATTTCTAGGAGGAAAGATAATGAACTGAGAGACAGAAAAAGTCCCATCGGGCGGGTAAGGGAATGCCGGCAACAGAAATTCCCAAGGGTTTACAAAGCCAAACAGAGAAAACTGTTTGGCTTTTTTTATTGCGGGTTGCTTCAAATTAGAACCCTAGTACTTTAATTTTACATACTTGTTTCAGTTTATTGTATTTTTTTATAATAAACTGAAATACCTGATTATGACTATCTTTTTAAAATACGCGGCCTTGATAAAAAAGCAGTCAAAGAAAAGCTGGTTGAAAGAGCCGGTTCTTTGAACTTAAAAGACTTATCAAAGGAAGTCTTGCCGCTTCTCATGTCGCCGGACGACGCAAACAGAGTGGCGACATTCAAAGAATATATAGAGCAAGTTTTGTGACTTTTCTTGCAATGCTTTATTTCTATATTGACATTTGGCCATTAATAGTGTTATAGATAATGGAAGTTCTTTAAAATTTATTTCTTTTAACTCTTTACGCGGGAGGCAGGATTGAATATCAGAAAAGATGAATTTGTTAAGGAAACGACGGATTTGGTCAGGAAAAATGTTGAGAAGGTGAATTACAAAGTCCTTTCTGGCCCACTTGAAACGCTAAAAACGGTGGATTTGCCATTTCAGCTTGCCGATACTGTGAATCAAGAGGAGATTGCCAAAGAGAATTTGGTTTTAGGGCTGAAAAGCTGTTTGGGGCAAATTGCGGTATGCGGCGCGATCATGGAAAAACATTTTCCGAAAGAGAAAATCGCGCTGGGGGAGGTCTGGGAAGATTTCTTTGCCAATATAATGGCAAAGAAATTCAGACAAAATCGGGACAGTCAATACGATCCATCTTTCATGAGGGAATGGCTGATGTATGAGGAGCCGCATGTTATTCTTGTCATAAATGGCAAGCAATTTGAACCTCTTTCGAAATTCATGGGCTTGGATGTGGAACACCCAAGAGTTCAGGCTTTCCCGTTTTGGGAGGGGGTCGCGGTTTCAAGACTGGCTTCTGTTTCAAACTGTGAAAAAGACCACGAAGAGAGATTGCGACTGCTCGATTTGGCAGAAGAGATTTGCCCGGGAATGACTTTGATCAGAGAGAATAGGGTCCAATCACTGGTTGAATTGGGAATGATCAAAGAAGCTGTTGAATGTCTGAAGTGGTCTGTTGAAAGAAGACCGAATGCGAGGAAACTTTGGGCTATCTGCCATTTCATGGAGAAAATCGGGGAAGACAGCTCAAAATATTTACGGGCATTTCTTGAGAGATATCCATTCAGCATCCAAGAATATTTTTAGAAAGGAGAAGATATGTCTAAAGAAAAAAGTCTTTATGAAATTATCAGAAACGGCACGGAGGAAGAGGCTAGGGAAGCTTATGATAAACTGCTGGCAAACAGCACAAAGCAAGCCTCCGTGGCCATTATGATAAGGAATCTTTCCCACCCATTGGGAAAGTGGGTCAGGAAGTTAAAAGAAGGGAGGAAGAAATAAATAAACCAAAAGCGGAAAACGACAATTGTCGTTTTCCGCTTTTTTAATTATGCCTTAACCTAACTCATTTCATTTTGTTGAATTTTTCTATAATAAAATGAAATGAGTTGGACGTTTTTACAATCTTTCCTCCGATCTTTCATACACAATTGATCTATGGGCTATGCAGAATATCTTAACTTTTGAACCTTCGAGGCAGTAAATTATGCGATAATCGCCGAATCTCAATTTTCTATATCCTTTAAGCGAGCGCCTGAGCGGCTTGCCGAACAATTCCGGATGGGTGGTTAATTTTTCTTCGATAGCTTTTTTAATCTTCCTTTTGTCGAAAGGCGACAACTTAGGAATATCTTTTTCCACAACATCAGGGTGATAAATAATGTCAAAATTTACCCCCATGCTTTTTTATGAGAAATAAATTTAATGCCTTTTTTGTCCCTTTCCGAAGCAATAAGATCAAAAAACTGATCTTCTTCAATTTCAATCGCCGTTCGAATAAGCTCCGCCGCCTTTGTGGCCTGCGGAACCTGATCTCTTTTAGCCAGCCTTGAAAGAATATCTTCCAGGGCGGACGAAAGGCTTATGTTTACTCTTTTTTTTGTCGTAGGCATATTCCTAGTGTACCAAAAGTGTAACACTCGTGTCAACCGTTTGGCTTTTTTTGCCGTTTGGCTTTTTTATCGCGCCTTTTTCAATTCGAAAATCATAAAGAGCGGGATCTTTGAATTGATTTTATAGAAATTCGGCCTCACTTTTATCACTGATCTCAACGGTTTCGGCTCAAGAAAATCTTTGATCGTAAATCCGCTCTCTAAAATATCTTTAATTATCCCGGAGAGGG
>QZIU01000003.1 GCA_003599625.1 Candidatus Parcubacteria bacterium | reverse complement strand
CATGCGATATCCGCAGCCTTAGGGAAGAGATCGACCTTGAGGCTCATTTCCCTGAGACGGGGGAGTCATTTGGGGCTCATTATGTATGGGAGGAGACTTCCGTTGGACTTTTTCTGCCTTTTCTGTAAGATGTACTTAATCTTATGGCAGCGAAATATCGCTTTATATCTTTTTTGCTCATACTGGCCGGACTGGGTATCGCTTATTTCGACGGGCTCAATTTCATAAAGCCGGATTCTTTTTTGTATTCAAAAATTTTGGCTGTTCCTTACAGGCTTGGTTTGGACTTGCAGGGCGGCGTTCATCTTACTTATAAAGCCGATGTCAGCGCCATTAAAGATTCCGAGGTGGATGACGCGATGGGCGGCCTAAGGGATGTGATTGAGCGAAGGGTAAACTTTTTCGGCGTGGCGGAGCCGATAGTTCAAGTTGAGAAAGGGAGTGTTTTGGCGGACGGTAAAAGGGAACAACGGCTGATAGTGGAGCTTCCGGGTGTCAGCAATGTTAACGAAGCTATAAAAATGATCGGCGAGACACCGTTCCTGGAATTCCGTACGGAAAATCCGGACGCCGATAAATTGACGGAAGAAGAAAAGAAAGACGCCTCAAAATTATTTTTAGCCTCCGATCTGACTGGGAGATATCTTAAGAAAGCCATACTTGAATTTGATCAAACAACCTTCGAGCCGACGATTGCCTTGGAGTTCAATAAAGAAGGAGGCGATATGTTCGCCAGCCTCACCAAAGACAATGTCGGCAAAAGCATTGCCATATTTCTGGATGGAGCGCCTATCAGCATTCCCGTCGTGAGGGAAGAGATCACCGGCGGAAGAGCTCAGATAAGCGGACAATTTGCTCCGAAAGACGCCAAGCTTCTTGTCCAAAGGCTTAACTCCGGCGCTTTACCGGTGCCGGTCAGTCTTATGTCCCAACAGAGCGTCGGTCCGACCTTGGGAGAGAAGTTTCTGGCGAAGGGAATAATCGCCGGTATTTACGGAATGGCTTTGGTCTCAATTTTCCTTTTGGTATGGTACAGGTTGCCGGGACTTATTGCCGTTGTGGCCCTTCTTATATACACTGTCATAGTTCTAGCTCTTTTTAAATTGATCCCGGTTACGTTGACGGCAGCCGGTATTGCCGGATTTATTCTTTCCATCGGCATGGCTGTTGACGCCAATATTCTTATTTTCGAAAGAATGAAGGAAGAGCTGAAAAAGGGAAAGACATTGACGAACGCGATCGCCGAAGGGTTCAGCAGGGCATGGCTTTCCATTCGCGATTCCAACATTTCCAGTTTGATAACGGCGGGCATTTTGTTCTGGATGGGGACAAGCATGATAAAGGGATTTGCCTTGACCCTTGGCATAGGTATTTTGGTAAGCATGTTCTCGGCCATAACCGTCAGCAGAAGTTTCCTGTTCGCCCTGATGTTTAAGAAAAGCGAAGGGAGATTGGCGAGAGTGTTGTTCGGATCAGGAATTAAATAGTTAACTCAAATGTCAAAGCTCAAAAGTCAAAACCACAATTCAAAACTTAAAAGTTAAAGAGTTGTAGTTTTGAGTTATAAGTTTTGAGTTTTGAGATAAAAAACATGTTCATAATCAAATACAGAAAAATATGGTACGTCTTCTCCGGCTTGCTGGTTGCCGCGAGTTTGTTTGCCGTCTTTAATTTTGGCTTAAAGCAGGGAATTGATTTTACGGGCGGATCGCTGCTTGAAGTGGAATACGCGTCCAAACCGGACATCGACGCGCTCAAGCAAAAAACGGAATCGATAGGGTTCGGTTCCGTGGTTATCCAGCCGTCCGGGGAGAAAAATGTCATTTTCAGATTAAAAGACATTACCGAAGACGAGCATCAAAAATTAGTTTCAACACTTGTGTCGGCGGGGGACAAAGAAGTCCGTTTTGATTCCATTGGTCCCGTTATCGGCAAAGAGTTAAAGAGAAAATCGATCACTGCCATAATTTTGGTGATAGTGATGATCGTCTTATATATCGCTTTTGCCTTTCGAAAAGTATCCCGACCAGTCAGTTCCTTCTATTACGGCTTGATTGCCATTGTCGCCCTCATTCATGATGTTGCTTTGCCAGCCGGAGTCTTTGCCGTCATGGGGTATTATTACGGAGTTGAAGTAGATATGCTGTTTGTCACCGCCTTGCTCACGGTCTTAGGATTTTCCGTGCATGATACCATCGTTGTTTTTGACAGGATCAGAGAGAACTTAAAAAGTTATTCGGGCGATTTCCCGACCATTGTTGGAACAAGCATCAGTCAGACGATAACCAGGTCTATCAATACCTCTCTTACCGTCATCCTGGTTCTCTTGGCCATGTTCTTCCTTGGCGGAGAATCTACCAAATATTTCTCTTTGGCCTTGCTTATCGGTGTCGGCGTGGGAACATATTCTTCCATCTTCCTGGCATCCCCGCTCTTGGTTACTCTCCACAACAGTAAAATTCGGTCTTGACATTATATTTCTCTGGTATAAACTGATTATAGATATTAGATAGTAATATCGGTTTTGGATTTGTCGCGCCCCGCACCTTAAAAATAAAATATATGAATCACATGAATGAGCTAATAATATTTTTTCTTTTGTTCCGTTCTGCGAATTTTGCTCCGCCTTTGGCGGAACGCAAAATTCAGCATCCGCCGATGAGGCGGAATGCAAATTTTGTGAGTTTGATCCTAGCTCAGGATGAACGCTGGCGGCGTGGAGAAGGCATGCAAGTCGTACGGATACGTGCGCAGCACGCAGTTTATCAAGTTTAAAGTTCATAAAGTTTATAAAGTTATAATGAATTAAAACTTCTTTTAACTTTAAAAACTTTCCACTTTATAACTTTGGTAACTTGCGCGCTGTGCGCGCATTAGTGGCGAACGAGATAGTAACACATGGATTATCCACCCCTGTCTCAGAAATAATCCCGCGAAAGCGGGACTAATGTCTGATGGTCTCCGACTTCGAAAGATGTCGGAGTAAAGGTTTCGATCGGACAGGGAGGAGTCTGTGCAATATCAGCTAGTTGGTAGGGTAAAGGCCTACCAAGGCTATGACGTTTAGGGGGCGTGAGAGCGCGATCCCCATCGATGGCACTGCGACACGGGCCATACACCTACGGGTGGCAGCAGTCGAGAGTCTTCCACAATGGGCGAAAGCCTGATGGAGCGACGCCGCGTGCAGGATGAAGGGCTTCGGCCTGTAAACTGCTTTTCTGCGTGAGAAATCGCGCGCTTCGGCGCGCGTTGATGTTAGCGTAGGAATAAGGGGTTGCTAAACTCGTGCCAGCAGCAGCGGTAATACGAGTGCCCCGAGCGTTATCCGGAATTACTGGGCGTAAAGGGTGTGTAGGAGGTTGCGTTAGTCTTGTCTTAAAGGTTTCGGCTTAACCGAAAAAATGGACAGGAAACGGCGCGACTAGAGAGTGCGAGAGGTACGCGGAACTCATGGTGTAGGGGTGAAATCCGTTGATATCATGGGGAACACCAAAGGCGAAGGCAGCGTACTGGCGCATTTCTGACTCTGAAACACGAAAGCGTGGGGATCAAAAAGGATTAGATACCCTTGTAGTCCACGCCCTAAACGATGTTCTCTGGCTTTTTGAAGTATCGACCCTTCGAGAGGCGAAGCTAACGCGTTAAGAGAACCGCCTGGGAAGTACGGCCGCAAGGCTAAAACTCAAAGGAATAGACGGGGACTTGCACAAGCAGTGGAACATGTGGTTTAATTCGACGATAAACGAAGAACCTCACCAGGGCTGGAAATCCAGTCGAAGTCCCGGCGAAAGTCGGGGCGTCTCACAAGGACGGCTGGACAGGTGATGCATGGCTGTCGTCAGTTCGTGGTTTGAATTGTTCCCTTAAGTGGGGCAACGAACGCAACCCTTATTGCCTGTTATATATGTCAGGCGAGACTGCCGTTTTACGGAGGAAGGAGAGGATGACGCCAAGTCAGCATGTCCCTTTGATGCCCTGGGCTACACACATGTTACAATGGCCGGTACAATGGGCCGCTAAGCCGAAAGGCGGAGCTAATCCCATCAAAGCCGGTCTAAGTTCGGATTGAGGTCTGCAACTCGACCTCATGAAGCTGGAATTGCTAGTAATCGCGGGTCAGCCATACCGCGGTGAATACGTTCTCAAGTCTTGTACTCACCGCCCGTCAACTCAAGGGAGCCGGGAATACCCGAAGGTCCGCTTACGCGGGACTAAGGTAAGTCCGGTGACAGGGAGTAAGTCGTAACAAGGCACGGGTAGCGGAAGCTGCTCGTGGAGTATAAACTAAATTCTCGCCTGATCGGCGAGAGTTAGGCGATCTCCGCTCCGCCATCCGGCGGATAACGGAGTAAAGTGTTGGTCTCTAAACTTAAACTTGAGACCGCCTCGCTTACAGCGGGGCAAGGACGGAACAAAAGAAAGAATGTTAAATAGCTATTAGCGTCAGTCGCTAGCCATTAGCGGAAAAATCCCGGAAAATTTGTATTTTCCGGGATTTTTTGTTATAAATAAATGTGTTTTCGCGCGTGTAGTTCAGTGGTAGAACGCTATCCTGATAAGATAGAAGTCGAAGGTTCGATTCCTTCCACGCGCATATCTTTTGCCTTTTGAGTAAAATTTACCGAGTCTGTGAAATAGTTGCTGTATATTTTAAATTGTTTAAAATATATACATACATATGAACAAAAGGACTAAAAATACAGAAATAACTAAAACCACCATCGACGATTTGGCGGTGATGATAAAGTCCGGCTTTGCAGAGCAGGAAAAAAGAATAAGCTCACGCTTTACAGAACAAGAAAAAAGAATAAACTCGCGATTTGCAGAGCAGGAAAAAAGAATGAAGTCCGGCTTTGCAGAGCAGGAAAAGAGAATGAAGTCAGGCTTTGAAGAGCAAGAAAAAAAAACTGATGATAAAATAGATAACCTTGCGATAATGGTCAAAAAGAGTTTTGACGCGGTGGATGAAAAATTTGCCGACCTCAGAAATGAAATGAATGAAAAATTTGATAAAGTGGACGAAAAATTTATAGTCGTTCATGATAAACTTGATCATACTAACGCCAGAATAGATTATTTGGCCAGAGATGTCAGAGACATAAAAGAACAAATCACTCCTAAAATCGAATTTGAAGACCTGTCGTCAAGGGTGAAATATCTTGAAGAAAAATTAGGCATTGAAAGCGGTAAGTAATTCTTGAACTGCGGAATTTTCGGCAAGATCCGAACTTCTTCATAAAGTAAAGATTGAAAGCAAAAAACCCGCGATCGCGGGTTTTTTGCTTTTTTGCGGAAAAGTATATAGAATAGGTTTATGCAAAAGAGTTATTGTTACTTTAACGGGAAAATCGTCCTGGCCGATAAGGCTTTTCTTCACCCGGATGATCTCGGTATTTTACGGGGCTTCGGCGTTTTTGACGTGCTTAAGACGGCTAACGGGAAAATTTTTCTTTTTGATAAACACTTTAAGCGATTAAGTGACTCAGCGGCCTCTTTGGGTATAAAATTGCCGGTGTCAAAAGAAGAGATTGTTGAAGCGATAAAGATCTTGATAAAAAAGAATAAGATCAATGAGGCTTCCATAAGAATTGTTCTCACTGGCGGAAGGATGTCGGCGTCAGACGGAATGCATTTTGATTTTGATACTCCCACTTTCTATATCCTTGTTTCAGAATTTAAGCCCTTGGCAAAGGAGCTGTTCGAGAGAGGCGTGAAGCTTGCGGCAGTTGATTACAACAGAGACATGGCCGAAACGAAGACGCTTAATTATATTATGGCAGTCAGGGAAATAAATAAGCGCCAGGCGAAAGAAAAATTTTTTGAAATACTTTATGTTTCCGGCGACGGTGTTTTGGAAGCGGCCACCAGCAACTTTTTCGCTTTTGTCGGCAGCAAACTGGTCGCTCCAAAAGAGGGAATTTTGAAAGGCATAACGAGAAACCTGGTGATCGATCTGGCTAAAAAAGAATTTGAAGTCGAGGAAAGGAAATTGACCGTTGATGAATTAGAGTCGGCCTCGGAGGCTTTCATCGCGGCAACCAACAAGGATATTCTTCCGGTGGTTAAAATAGACAAACTTAAAATAGGCAGCGGCAAGCCCGGCAAGAATACAAAGCGGTTGATGCGAATTTTTGAAGAATTTTTAAAAAACTATTAGTCGGATTATGAACTACAAGGATTTTTTTGAAGGTAAGAAGATAACCATGATGGGCCTCGGGACCCTCGGGAGGGGTGTCAATGTGGCCAAGTTTTTGGCCGAGTGCGGAGCCAAGCTGACTATTACGGATCTAAAGACCGAAGAGCAATTGGCCGCGTCTCTTAAAATTCTATCGCCTTACAAGGACATAGATTATGTTTTAGGCAGGCATGAACCGGCCGATTTTCGCGATAAGGACATGATCATTAAGGCCGCCGGAGTGCCGCTTGATTCTCCCTTTATAGAAGAAGCGAGGAAAAATAATATTCCTGTAGAGATGGACGCTTCGCTTTTTGCGAAGCTTGTTAAGCTGATGGGTTTGGATACAAAAATAATTGGCGTTACCGGCACAAGGGGGAAGTCGACGACAACTCATCTGATTTACCAAATCCTCAGAGAAGCTTTTAAGAAGACCAAAAGGAAGGTTTACTTAGGGGGGAACGTGAAAGGCTTGGCCACTTTGCCGCTGATCAAGAAGGTCAAAGACGGGGATATCGTGGTGATGGAGCTTGACTCCTGGCAGTTGCAAGGGTTTGGAGATGCGGGGATCAGTCCGCACGTTTCCGTCTTCACCAGCTTTTACCGGGATCATATGAATTATTATAAAGAAGATCTCGACAGGTATTTTGAAGATAAGTCGAATATTATCAAGAATCAAAAAGAAGGAGATCTCTTTGTCATAGAGGAGGATTTTTTCAAAAAATTAAAAATTCTCGATATCCGCAAGGATATGGAAGACATAAGAAAGATCACGAAAGCTTCAATCGTTACGGTTTCAAAAAATGATGTTAAAAAATGGAAGCTTAGGATACTGGGGGATCATAATATGATAAACGCGGCTTTGGCGGCGGAGGTTTGCCGCAATTTGGGCGTGAAGGAAGCGGTGATCAAAAAAGTTGCCGAGAAATTCAATCCGGTTCCGGGCCGCTTGCAGCTAGTCAGAACATTGAAAAGGATCAATTTCTACAATGACAGCACGGCCACCACGCCGGATGCCGTGATCGCTTCTCTTAAGGCCGTGGCGCCCAAAGGGAAGAAACCGAGAATAATTTTGATCGGTGGGGGGGCGGATAAGATGTTGGAATATGAAGAGTACGCGGAAGAAGTGAAAGACAAGGTCAAAGCATTGATTTTGTTTCGCGGCGCGGCGAGCAATAAGATCATAAGAGAATTGAGAATTACGAATCATGAATCACAGCGAGAAAAAAATAATCCGGATTTATTGATTCCCGACTCTTCAGCCAAATGTTTCATCGATATTGCGAGCATGAAGGATGCCGTAAGAATAGCCAAAGAGAATATGATAAAAGGAGATGTCGTGATCCTCTCTCCTGGCGCCGCCAGTTTTGGGGTCTTCAAAAACGAGTATGACAGGGAGGAGCAATTTAATAAGGAAATAAAGAAGCTAAAGTAATTTTTTGGGTTAAAAGTGTAAAGTCAGCCTTTAACTTTTGAGCCGTTCTTATATAATAGAGTTATGAAAACAAAAATCGCCATAAACGGCTTTGGGCGCATAGGGAGAATTTTTTATAGGCAGGCCTGCAATAATTCTGATTTTGAAATTGTCGCCATAAACGATTTGGCCGGCAAAGACAATCTTTTGTATTTGCTGGAGCGCGACAGCGTTTACGGAAAGTTTGATTTGCCGGAAAAAATTAGAGACATAAAATTTTTACAGGAAAAGGATCCGGCTAGACTTCCTTGGGGGGATCTAGGTGTCGATATCGTTGTCGAGTCTACCGGATTTTTTGATTCTTATGAAAAGGCCAAGGCGCATCTTGATGCCGGAGCAAAAAGGGTTGTGATAAGCGCTCCCGTTAAGGACGATCAAACTCTGACCTTTACGCCCAATGTCCCGGAGGCGGACATTTCTAAATTCAAAATAACTTCCAATGCTTCTTGCACTACGAACGCCGCGATTCCGCCAGTGGCCGTGATGATGGAAAATCCGGGGATAAAAAAAGCGATACTAAATACCATCCACGCTTATACGGCCACGCAAGGCATCGTGGACAAACCGGACGCTAAAGATTGGCGACGAGGCAGGGCGGGGGCTTTGAATATTTCGCCGTCCACTACGGGGGCGGCTATCGCGGCGGCAAAGGTTTTGCCTCAAATGGAAGGAAAGTTCGACGGTGTGGCCGTTCGCGTTCCGGTTCCCTCCGGTTCGCTTATAGACCTCACTTTCGTTGCTTCAAGAAAAACTTCAGCAGAAGAAATAAATGAAATTTTCCGAAGAGCCGCCAATGATCCGAAATGGCAAGGCGTTATGAAGGTCTCGGAGGAACAGCTTGTGTCTTCGGACATAGTCGGCGAACCTTATGGTTCGATCGTTGATCTGAGTTTTACCAAAGTAATAGACGGGGACCTTGTGAAGATTTTCAGCTGGTATGATAATGAATGGGGATATTGCGCTATGTTGATTAAACATATTGAGAATCTAAAGAAATACCTTTAAAGTAATTTTGAATTTAGAATTTAGAATTTTGAAATAATTTTAAATGATTTAATTTTAAAATTAAGAAATTCTGATTTATTTTGAAATTCAAAATTAAAAATTTAAAATTCAATGAAATTGTTTCCCGCCATCAACGCCAATACCCTGGAAGAACTGGCTCGCAAGATCGCCCTTGTCGAGCCGTATGTCGATCTGGTTCATTTAGACGTGGCGGACGGCACTTTTACCAAGAACACTCTTTGGCACAACGCGGCCGATTTGGCAAAAATTGAAACAAGTTTGAATTTTGAAGTCCATTTGATGATAAGTAACCCCGAAAGAAGAATTGGCGAATGGCTTTTGCCGTCGGTCAAAAAAATAATTTTTCACGTTTCCGCTTCAAAAGATCCTGATTTTGCGATCGAGCGATGCAAAGAATACGGAAAGGAAATCGGCATATCGGTAAGTCCTGACGAGTCTCTTGCCAAAGCTCTAGCTTATAAAGACAAGGTGGATTTTTTCCAGATCCTCGGCGTTCATCCGGGTTTGCCGGGGCAAAAGACATTTGAAGAAACTTTTGACCGGATAAAGGAGGTGAGAAATTTCTGTCCGTCATGTATAATAGAAGTTGACGGAGGAATGAATAAAGAGACGATACCGAAAGCGATCGCTGCCGGCGCGGACATAATAGTCGCCGCCAGCGCGATATTTGAAAGCGGAAAAGATGTTGGAGAAAGTATTGAAGAATTAAAAGAAATCAAATAATTCAATTTACAATTTTCAATTTTGCAATGAATTTTCAATGAATACAATTTTCAATTGAAAATTCAATAATTGATAATTTATTGAAAATTGGATATTGAAAATTGAAAATTTCAAATGCATCTTGATGACGAAAAAATAAAAAGCTTAGAAGGTATTGCTAATAATATTCGCCAAAATATCATTACCATGCTTCTTGAAGCCAAGTCCGGGCATTCCGCCGGGCCGCTTGGAATGGCGGATGTTTTTACTATTTTGTATCACACTGACGCGATAAAACACGACCCGAAAAATCCGGAGTGGGAAGAAAGAGATCGGATAATTTTGTCTAACGGTCACATTTGTCCGGTGCTTTACGCGGCCATGGCCAGCGCGGGGTATTTTCCAATCGAAGAGCTGAAAAGTTTGAGAAAGTTCGGCGCGAGGCTGCAAGGGCATCCGCACCGTTTGGTTTTGTCGGGGTTAGAGACTTCTTCCGGCCCCCTTGGTTCCGGCCTTTCCCAAGCCGCGGGAATGGCCTATGGATTGAGAATGGATAAGAAGAAGAACCAGGTGGTCTGCCTGATGGGGGATGGAGAGCTTGATTGCGGGCAAATTTGGGAAGCTGCAATGTGGGCCGGCAAGAACAAGTTGGACAACCTTACGGCAATTATAGACAGGAACAATATTCAGATAGACGGTTTTACCGAGGATATAATGCCGCTTGAGCCATTGGATGAGAAATTTATCTCTTTCGGCTGGCATGTAATAGAAATAAACGGCAATGATATTTGCGCTGTTTACGATGCGCTCCAGCAGGCCCGAGCCGTGTTTGAAAAGCCGGTTTGCATCATCGCTTACACCATTCCAGGCAAGGGCGTGGACTTTATGGAAAACGATTTCAACTGGCACGGCAAGCCTCCCAATGGCGAGGAAGGTAAAGAAGCGCTAAAGCAATTAAGGACATTGGGAGGAAAGATAGAAAGTGAGGCGCAATAAAAAATGATTCATAAAAAGCTAAAGATTTTCTTGTTTTTGCTGCTTATTTTGCTGATTATTTTTCCATCAGTTAGCTCTGGTGTCCTTTGTGATAAAGATGGTTGTGATTCAGGGGATTATGATATTGGTCTTCCAGGTTGGTTGGTTAATTTGCTAATCATAACAACCATCTCATTCATTACCTTGATCACTTTCTTTGTAGTCAAAAAAATAAAAGGTTTAAAGAAACAATAATTCGTGAAATGATCAAGAAGGAAAACAATTACGCATTCATAGACAGTCAGAATTTGAATTTAAGCATCAGGTCGCTTGGATGGAAGTTGGATTTTAAGCGTTTCCGCGTGTATCTTAAAGAAAAATATGCGGTTAAAAAAGCTTTTTTGTTTATTGGTTATGTTGAAGGGAATAATGATTTGTATGTCTCTCTTCAGTCGGCTGGCTTCCTTTGTGTCTTCAAGCCGACACTGGAATACAAGGACGGTACAACTAAAGGTAATTGCGACGCGGAGCTTGTTCTTCATGCGATGATAGAGTACCCTAATTACGACAAAGCAGTAATAGTAACCGGCGATGGAGATTTTTATTGTTTAGCGAAATACCTAATTGAAAAAGAAAAGCTGGAAGTTGTCATTGTTCCTAATCAAAGAAGATTTTCTGCGTTGCTAAATTTCAAAATTTGCCGCCCGTTTTTGCGTTTTATGAATAATTTAAAAGACAAGCTAGAACACAAAAAGAAAAGGCCTCATAAGGACGAAACCTTATGAGGTGATCTTTTCCGTTGGTGATTACAATAATGATAACAAAACGAAAGACAATGTCAAATCTAAACAAATCTCTAAAACTCAATCCGAGACTATTCGCTGCCGATATCGAGCAATTGCCGACTCGTTTCGGCTATGGTGAAGGGCTCGTTATTGCGGGCAGGGAGGATCCGAATATCGTGGCGCTTTGCGCCGATCTGACGGATTCTACAAAAACCTCCGCTTTCAAAAAAGAATTTCCGGATAGATTTGTGGAAGTGGGGATAGGAGAGCAGAATATGGCGTCTCTTGCTTCCGGTTTGGCGGCGATCGGCAAGATTCCTTTTATCTCTTCTTACGCCATGTTTTCTCCGGGCAGGAACTGGGAGCAAGTAAGAACGACCATTTGCTATAATAATCAGAACGTCAAAATCGCCGGCGCGCACAGCGGAGTTTCCGTGGGGCCGGACGGCGCCACTCATCAAGCCATTGAAGACATGGCCATTACTCGTGTTATCCCAAACTTGGTTGTCATCGCTCCCTGCGATGCCATTGAGGCGAAAAAAGCGACGATTGCCGCGGCAAAATACAAAGGACCGGTCTATATAAGATTCACCAGAGAAAAAACGCCGGTAATGACTACGGAAGAGACGCCTTTCGAGATCGGTAAAGCCGAAATTTGTCGTGAAGGCGGAGATGTTTCCATTATTGCCTGCGGACCGTTGCTTTATGAAGCGCTTAAGGCCGCTGAAGAATTGTCAAAAGAGGGGATTGAAGCCGAAGTGATAAACAATCACACCATCAAGCCTTTGGATACCCAGGCAATTTTAAAGTCAATCAAAAAAACAGGCTGTGTTGTTACGATAGAAGAACATCAAGCCGCCGGCGGCATGGGGTCGGCAATAAGCGAATTTTTGTCTCAAAACCATGCCGCGCCCATGGAAATAATCGGCATAAATGACAGGTTTGGCGAATCGGGAGAGCCCAATGAGCTTTTAAAGGTATTCAACCTCACTTCGGAAAATATTATTGATAGAGCAAAAAAGGCCATAAAACGAAAATAATAATATCTCCAATCTTTACCAACGCGACAATTAATGTTATTGTGTTTTTTGGATGGCCAAAATGGCAGGCGGCTGTTTTTTAAAAAATGAATAGGCAAAGGGGGATTTATGAGGATCAATTTTGAGTCAGGCGATATTAATGAAATAAAAAAAGAAAGCAGATTTTTTCTGGAAAATTTATGTGTAAAAACGGGGGATGATTTTTTCTGCAAAAAATGTGGAAATACCATATTGTCGAAATGGCTTACGGTTCAACACCATGATGGTGTTTCAAATCATTTGGCAATTCCTTATTGCCCCCAGTGCGAAAAAGATTTCAAAGTTGGTTATGTTCCTTGTCTGAAAAAGCAAGGAGGATCATAACCTAAAAAAGAAAGCAGAAGATCTAATTCTTCTGCTTTTCCATTTCAATTCTAGTTTATCCTCCTCGGTCTGTAATCTTCCGGGGCTTGGTTAAGATAATCTTCGAGCTCCGAGAGGGTGAGTAAGCCTTCCTGGGCGCCGATCTTTTGGACGACGGACATGGAGTTGACGGGCGCCATCAGGAGAGCGTCTTCGATCGTTTTGCCCATGGCCAAAGCGGCAACGAAAGTCGAAGAAAAAGCGTCACCCGCGCCGGTGCGCTCAAAGGGCGGATTCGGGTCGGGATAAACGGGCATGAACCAGGCGGCTTCCGACTCGCTGTCATAAGCGTAAGCGCCTTTCGGACCGTCCGTTACCACCACCACCTTTGGCCCAAGGAGAGAAAGCATTCTCATTAGATCAAGCGCTTTTTCTTCCTTGCTTCCCAAGATTCTTTGCGCTTCCTGGAGATTGCAGATAAAAACTTTCGTCTTTCTGTAAAGTCCGGCCAATTTTTCTTTGCCTAACTTCATTTGGAATGTTCCCGGCTGGAAAGCAAGATTTATTTCCGGGTGATATTCAAGATAATTTTCTATCTCCTGATGAAAGGAGAGTGAATTCTCGCTTAGAGAAGACAAGTAAATCCATTTTGGGGAGCCGATATGCGGAAACGAATAAGGAAATTCCTCGTGCTTTATCAGAATAGTTCGTTCGTCTTCGTACCATAAGACATAATGGTAATTGGTATTTTTCTCTTTGTGGCTTTTTACAAAACCCGTGTAGACGTTGTTCTTTTTTAATGCCCTCAGGCAGTCTTTGCCGTTTTCATCCGCCCCGATGTTTCCCACAAATCCCGATTTCAGTCCGAGTCTGGCTGCCGCCACTGCCGCGTTGGCGCTGTTGCCCACGGCGGGAACGACTGTCACCGACTCGTAAGGAATCTTGTTGCCGAAGTCGAAACAGATCTTGCAGTTATCTCTTCTTATGTCGCAATTCACCGAAGCCTCTTTGATTCTGATAAAAGCGTCTATCGTAGTGTCGCCAATGGCAACGAAGTCAAAATTTTTGTTGAACATTCTTCTATTTTAGCAGTTGGCAGTTTTTACGAAACATTGACAAGTGTCTTATAAAATGATAACGAATATTTGGTATTGATTTTATTGCTTAATTAAATTTAATTGAACTTTAATAAAAGAAAGGGGTGTCATGTGTTTAACAAAAATGACAAAAATTTTAAAGAAATAGTTCTTCTGCTTAGAAAGCTAGAAAAGAAAACTCGGTTTGTTACAAGACACAAGAAAGAAAAAATCGGCAATGCTCGCTTGTTACGCTATACTCAAGAAGAGATATTGCGTTTGTTATTTGAAAATGGTTCTCTTAGTGCTAGTGTCCTATGTGTAAAATTGGGACTAAAATCAGACACACTTTGGCATGGATTGGATGCCCTAGAGAATTTTAAAAAGGACGAAAAAACGGTGCCGTTAGTTAAATGTGAAATAAGTGTGAATGCGCGCGTCAACGAACAGTAGTCATCACGAAGGCGGGGAAAAAAATATTTTTGGACTGTTTAAAAAAAAGGGCAAACTATTTATTTGAGATTTTTAACGTAAATAACATGGCAGATTGTGAAGTTGTTACTTTTTGTAGATTGCTGGAAAAGGCATTGCAATAAAATCGTTACTTCATGCCGCTGCGCGATTCAAGTTAAAAAAAATGAAAATCGCGCGGCGGTTTTTATTTTGAAAGAAACAATTTATAATATAAATGTTACCAAAATTATGCTCCAGCCTAAAATTGGTAACATTTTTTAAAAAGTATTAAACATCAACAAATTTATGAGAGATACAACCAAGCAAAAAGTTTTATTGTTGCTGTTAGCGGGAGTGGCTTTGGGTTTATCAAAATCTCCAAGAGGATATTTTAGGGTTGTGAAAGGTCTGCCAGAAGCCTGGCGGGAAATTGACAGAAAAAGGTTGTATAGGCTCGTACGGGAGTTTTATAACAAGCGACTTATTGATTATAAAGAAGATAAAAATGGCTTCGTGAAAATGGTTCTTACAAAAGAGGGTAAAAAACGGGCCTTGAAGTTTAAATTGGACGAAATGAAAATCAAAAAGCCTGAAAAATGGGATGGGGAATGGCGAGTTGTTATATTTGACATTCCGGATAGATTTAAAAAGGCTAGAGAAGCTTTGCGCCACAAGATTATGGATCTAGGGTTTCGGAAATTGCAGGAATCGGTTTTTGTTCTTCCTTATGAATGTGAAGATGAAATTGATTTTATTGTGGAGGTTTTTCAAATAAGACCATGGGTCCGATTTCTCAGGGTTAGGTCATTTACCAACGAAGAGCAAATAAGGATAAAGTTCGATTTGATTTAGATCAAACTTTGGTTTTTTTGTTCTTTCCTGTTTCTTTATAAAACTTTGAGTATCGCGAATAAAATTTAAAAAATGTTACCGAAAATAAGCTGGAGCATAAAAACGGTAACATTTTTTACTTCTTCTTTATTTATTTTTTGAACTTAGCCAGAAGGTTTTTTATTTTTTTAATACTTGTGATAAAATGATATTGATGGAAACGCTTTCTGAAATTTTAGCGAAGGCCCGGAAAAGTAATGGGGCGGTAGGGCATTTTAATATTTCCAATTTGGAACAATTACGGGCGATCATGGAGGCGGCCAAAAACCTTAACGCGCCGGTTATGATAGGCTTATCCGAGGGGGAAAGAAAATTTTTCGGATTAAAACAGGCGGTAGCATTGGTAAAATCGTTTAAAGAAGAATACGGCCTGCCTGTTTTTCTCAATCCGGATCATTCTCATTCGGTGGAATCGGCCAAGGCGGCTTTTGACGCGGGCTTTGATTCGGTGCATATCGACCTTTCCAAGTTGTCCTTTGCAGAAAACATGAAGGGGACGAAAGAAGTGGTTGACTACATTAAATCCAGGAATCCGGAGATTTCGGTGGAGGGGGAGCTGGGGTATCTGCCCGGAGAGTCAAGGATCCAAAAAGAAGCCATAGAAATAAAAGAGGAAGACCTTACCAACCCGGAGCAAGCCGCTGAATTTGCGGAAAAAACGGGGATAGACAGGTTCTCGGGTGCTTATGGGAATATTCACGGAATTTCGGCCAATGAACCAAGATTGGATATCGAAAGGATCAAAGCGATAAGGAAAATTTTGCCGGATAACGTGGCAATGGTATTGCATGGCGGTTCCGGCATTCCCGATGAGCAGATAAAGGAAGCGATCAAAGCGGGAATCGCCAATATCCATGTGAATACGGAAATAAGGGTGGCTTACGCGGAAGCGCTCAGAAAATTTCTGGCGGAAAATCCGGAAGAAACGACGCCGTATAAGATAATGGCGCCCGTATTGGAGGCGGTAAGGGAGAAGGTGGAGGAGAAGTTGCGGTTATTTAATAACCATTAATTTTAAATTTCGAATTTCGAATTTTGAAATAATGATTTAATTTTTTAATTTAAAATTATTAAAAAATTATTTTAAAATTTAAAATTTATCATTCAAAATTTTTATGAAAGTTTACATCACAAGAAACATTCCGGATTCGGGCATCAAAATGTTGCGGGATAAGGGTTATGAAGTGGACATTAATTCGAAAGACAAAGTTCTGTCCAAATCGGAATTGATCAAAAATCTTAAAAAGAAGGATTACAACGCCGTCCTTTGTCTTTTGACGGACAAAATTGACGGCGAGGTTTTCGACGCGGCCAAGAATGCTAAAATCTTTGCAAACTACGCCGTCGGTTTCGATAATATTGATCTGGAAGCGGCTAAGCAGAGGGGGGTTATGGTGGCAAACACGCCCGGAGTGCTCAATGAAGCGGTGGCCGAGCACGCTGTCGCTTTGATGCTGGCGGCAAGCAGAAGAATCGTTGAAGCGGATTCTTTTTCCCGAAAAGGGAAGTATAAGGGTTGGGCGCCGATGCTTTTTTTGGGCAATTCTCTTTTTGGAAAAACGGTCGGCATCGTGGGTCTTGGCAGGATCGGTTCAAGGGTAGCTCATATGGTGTCCGATGGTTTTGGGGCCAAGGTGGTTTATTATGATTTGAAGAGAAACGAGGATTTCGAACGGGAGTTTCCAAACGGTTCGATCGAATACAAAGAAGACGTGGATGAAGCGCTGAGAGAGTCTGATTTTATTTCCATCCATTTGCCCTTAACGGAAAAAACCAAACATATTATAAATAAAGAAAAGCTTTCTTTGATGAAGCCGGGCGCTCTTCTGGTGAACACTTCCCGCGGTCCTATAATCGACGAAGCGGCCCTGGCTGAGGCTCTTAAAAACGGCCGGATAAAAGGCGCTGCTTTGGACGTGTTTGAGTTTGAACCGAAGATCACAAAGGCCTTAACCAGGCTTTCCAATGTGGTCTTAACTCCGCATATCGCTTCCGCCACGGAAGAAGCGCGTTCCAAAATGGCCGAATTGGCCGCAATAAATATCATCGAGGTCTTGGAAGGAAGAACCCCTCCGGCCAGTATTCTCCCATCGTAAGATGAGCCTGAAATGATCTTAGCATTTTTTGATGACGGCGAATAATTTTTTCTTTTCTTCTGCCATAATTTCGG
>QZIU01000002.1 GCA_003599625.1 Candidatus Parcubacteria bacterium | reverse complement strand
TATTGTTAATTGTAAATTGATACTTATGCTCCCGTAGTTCAACGGATAGAACAAGAGCCTTCTAAGCTCTGGATGTAGGTTCAATTCCTACCGGGGGCACCAACTACATTTTTTATCGAGAGACCGAGATGGTGCCTAAAAAAGTTCCAGACCGAGTGGCGTTAAAATTTTTGTAAACTTAAAAAAGAGTGAATTAATTTCATTCTTTTTTAGTTTACCTTTACGGATTTTATTTTTGGGGGTTACAATATAGATAAAACAGTATCACCGCTTTTAAAATTTTTTCTGATCTCCAAATAATTAGGTATCATTTTGGCAACTAACTTCCAAAATTTCATTGAGTGGTTAAATTCTTTGAGATGGCAAAGCTCGTGGACGATAATGTAATCCCTGAGCGGTGCTAATAAAAATAATATTTTGTAGTTAAAATTCAAATTGTTTTTTTTGGAACAGCTTCCCCATCGTGTCTTTTGATCCTTGATTCTAATCACATTGTAGAAAAAACTATATTGCTGGTTAAAAAACTCCACCCGTTCTTGAGCCAAGGCCAAGGCCTTATCTTTATACTTCAAATAATCTTCTTTACTGTGTCGGCTGGCCAACTTACCCTGAAACTGTTTAAAAAATGCAATCTTTGAAAAAAGCCAATCTGTTTTTTCTCTGATAAATCTTTCGGCAATAGTTTCCTGCAAGCCGTATGGTGTGGTTATCACTACCGCGCCATTACAATAAACTGCTAAACGCATACGCTTAGCCCGCCTACTCTTGCGGAGTGTGTAAGCGACAGTTTTATTTTGCAATGTAATTTGTTTTTGCATTAGAATTTTTTAATTACAATATCAACTAATCGATTAAGGTATTTATGAAAATCGTTAATCTGAATTTTACCTTTATAGTCTTTAAGAATAACTTCTTGAAGTGTACGTTTAACTTCTTTCAAAAATTCATCTCGCTTCGAAGACTCTTGCCAGCCCTGATCAAGAATATCCTCAAGTCGCGCAGTCATATCTTTAATAAATTCTTTAACTAGCTTTTCGTCTTTTGTTTCAACGAATTCTTCGGAAATAACAAACAACCCATACTCTTTAAGTGAATACCCCAACTCCTTAGCTTCATCACTTTTTTTCTTTATGTCTGCCAGTAATTCCTGATACCGCTTAATCCGCTCAGATAAATCAATTTGATTTTTTTCAAACTCACGACGAATAGCCGAGAGTCGTTCGCTAAACTTCTTATACGCCGGGTTGGTGTCAAGATTGATAGAAATTTCTTGTTTAAGCATCTTTTCAAGATTGATGGCTTTTTCTTCATCGTCCATCTTGTTAAGCCGCTCCATTACGTACAAGTCGTGGATATTAAGCTCACGGAAATTTTTGGTAATACCTTCATAGTCAACTTGATTCTGAATCAACTGCTTAACTTTACCACCATATTCGGCAAGTAGTTCAGCATCATTAGATTTCAAGCCATACTCCTTATCAAACGCCAAAAAAACACTGGTGAGCCACTCGAAAATTCGGATGTGTTTTTTCAAGAATGGGTCGGGTGATAAAATCTCAAATAACAACTTTAACCGGCCATATTTGTCTCGAAAAAACTTTTGCTTGTCAGCATTTTCGGCAAATATCTTTAAACATCGACGCAAATTATCAATTGACGGGTCTTCGGTGTTAACGCCAACAAATAAACCCATGGTTTCCGTCAATACCTCTTCAAACTCTTCTTTAAGTTTATCAATGTTAAGCATCGCTGAATCAACAATACTCTCATCAAAATTCAAAGCTTTGTATAAACTCTTAGTGATGCCGTAGTAATCAATGACTTTACCAGCACCTTTATTCGGATAGACGCGGTTAGTCCGAGCAATGGCCTGAAGTAAATTGTGATCCCAAAGTGGCTTATCCAAATACATTACCTGCTCTATGGGTGCGTCAAACCCAGTCAACAACATATCACACACCAACAAAAATCTAAGAGGACTGACTGGATCTTTAAACTCGTTTATAATCTTTTCTCGTTTAGCTTTAGTCGTGTTATATTTCCGCAAATCATCCGCCTCAGTATTCGGATCACCTGGTGAGTAAACAACCTCTGACCATTCTTTCGGAATCAGCTCATCAAGTAGTTTCTTGTAAGTCGCAGTAGCTTCTCGGTCATAACAAACAATCTGAGCTTTGAATCCAGCCGGTTGCACATATAACTTATAGTGCTCAACAATATCTTGAGCAATCGCCTGCATCCGTCGCTCTAATTTTACAATCGCTGCTTTTTTGCCGTATTTTTTCGAAAGCTGTTCCTTTTGCTTATCATCGAGATCCTTAGTCAAATCATCAAATTGTTGATCTAGCTTTTCCTCATCAATAAAAAACTTAGACAACCGAGCTTCATACGTAACCGGAATAGTTGCCCCATCATCAATTGCCTGTTGGATTGAATAGTAATCAAGGTAGCGTTCACCTTCAGCACCAAAGTTTCTGAAGGTATTTAACGTTGTTCGATCAATCGGTGTTCCGGTAAAACCAAAAAAATAGGCATTCTCCATTGCGCTTCGTACATTAATGGCCGACACCCCCTCATTATCCCGATGGGCTTCATCAGATAGTACGATGATATTTTCATCTAAATTTTTGATCTCATCCCCAAGCTCAGAAAATTTTTGGATAGTGGATATAAAAATACCTCGTTCTGGTGATTTAATTTTCTTCTCTAGATCCTTTCGTGATTCAACTCGAATGACGTTTTTACCGCCGCAGTTAACAAAAGTTTCATACAACTGGTCATCTAAATCAATACGGTCAACTAAAATAAATATCTTTGGATTTTTTAACTTTTCATCAAAGCGTAACTTCCAAGCGGTAAAAAACATAGTCAGTGATTTTCCCGACCCTTGGGTATGCCAAATTAAACCTTTCTTTACTTTCCCATCAGTCACCCTTTCAACAATTTTATTAGTCGCTCGCAACTGCTGGTATCTGGCGATCTTTTTGATTGTCTGTTCTTTTTCCTTCTCAAACAAAATAAAGTTTTTTATGATATCCAAAAGTCTATTTTTCTCCAACAAGGCAGTTAAAGTCATCTCCAGCTCTCCGCCGGATTCTTTTTCTAGTTCATCATCTCGCCAGCGTAAAAAATACTGAGGCGAAGCATAGGTTGCCCCATACACCGTCTGCAAACCATCGGTTGCGATATTAAAACAATTCGGCCAAAAAAGTTTATAAGCGTTTTTCTCATATCGCTTAATCTGACCAACGGCATTTGAGTAATTGACATTACTGGCCGCGGTTGGGCTTTTAGCTTCAATATCAACAATTGGCAAACCATTTAAAAATACCATGATATCTGGCCGGATGTTTTCAGAGTTGCCCTCAAAGTAAAACTGATTAGTAACGACAAAATGATTGTTTTCGGGATTAGCAAAATCAATAACTTTATAATCTCGCATCTTTCCGGTTTGCGGATCTTTTAAATTTATGCCATTACGAAATGCATTTAAAAAATCCTGGTTATTATCAATCTTTTTTACTTCACGTGTTACTGATAATGCCTCGTCTTCGTCAATATCGTTAATCTTTTTAATTGCTTCAAGAAGATGGGTGGTAATAACAAACTCATTTTCAAATTCTCGCAGTTTAGAAAACTCCTGCGGTTTAATATATTCAAAACCCAGCTTCTCCTGGAGAAACTTAATGATGTGATTTTCTACTGTGTATTGCTCGTTAAATTTCATTTTTGTTATATGGTCATCTGCTTTTTAATTTCTACTAAATAAGCCCCCGCTTTTTGTTTTAAAATATCCATAGTATTATCTGCCTGCTCTAAAAATTTTTCTAAATAAACTAATGACTGTGGTAAGTTACTGCTTTTACGATAGTTTAAAAAACCAATCCAAAAATACAACTGGGGCTTATTTACAGTTTTTAATAAATCCAGATTAAATTGTTCAACTTCATAAACAGTGATGTCTTCTCCAATATAGCTTGATTTTGCAATCTTAATACAATCAGATAACGCTTCAGAAAATCTTCCTTCCCAAAAGAATAAAAAAGCTCTGCTGTAACGCCACTCACCCCGACTACCACAATATCTTTTTGCCCTCTTAATGCTCTCTAATGATTTAGAAACGTTACTATCAATTTTAAAATCATAAATTGCTTTTAGAAGCCACCCGCTATAATTATTAGGATTTAATTGTAGAGCTTCCGTTAAATATTGCTTCGCCTTGGGAATGTCCGACTGTCTAAAATAATAACGAGAAACGCTGACTTTTTCATTCGATAGAATAAGTACTGCACGATCTCTGATATTACGAATATGATCCGGTAGCGGTTTGAACTCACTTTTGTTAAATTCCTCTTTAAGATTGGTATGTAGTTTAATTGCCGTAAAAGGGTCGCCAGAAAGGTACGCGGCCAAACCAGTAATATATTTAACTGACAAGTACACTATTTCAGCTGAAAATTTAAAACCTCGAAGCTGAAAAGTTTCCTGAAATGATATTTCCTTTGGGAGTGTTTTAATAAAATCAGTCGATAATGCCCGACTTACATTAACATTAATCGGCCTATGAATTACTAAACCATCAAGATTTAAAAAATACTTTTCCTCGCCATCTTTTCTTTTTTTAATATTACCCCATAAATAGTAATGCCCTTTAATCCTCTTCTTTAAACTTTGAACATCATCAACTCCCTTAATTTTTTCTGACAAATGATTTTTAAGTACAATAATTTGAATTAGGTTACCAAAGCCCTCGTCGTAAATACTTTTTTGAAGTTGTTTAATAAAGTCATTTTTTAAAATTATCTCTTCAGTTATCTTTTCTGCGTAAATTGCAACTACAAGTCCAATTTTGTTTCTCCTATTTTTTGGATATCCGTATTTATAAATCAACCAATAAACAACCCAGATCGCTTCCGCAAATAAGTACCCTGCTAACCTATAATAAATTTGCGGAACAAATATCGAAATAAAGTTATCAACTAAAGAGAAAAAAATAATAACCAAGCCAATACCTGAAATAAGTGCCAATACTTTATGCAAATTATTCTGTATATTTTTTATAAAGAATTCTTCCATATCTATATATTAGCTCTAACTCTCCCGCTCAAAAGATCCTGCATGAGGCCTTTTTTAAGGAAAGTTAGTCTGCCTTTCAATTTTTGATTGATTGAAATTTTTTCGTCAATTGAAGACATAATCTCTGCAATTTTCTGTTGCTCGTCCTTTGCAGGCAATACTACTAGAAGCGGGTTTAATTTTTCTAAATTAATATTCTTTTGAGCTGATTGGGTGGAAATACTGTTTAAATACTCCTTTTTAGTTCTTAGATAATATTCAAGAAACACTGCGTCAATTTTTTCCGAAGGAGTAATCCCAACTAAACTATCAGGGAAGCATGAATCAAACTGCAATATCCCTGTATCGCCAATATTCGCCGCGATAGTTATTACTATTGTGCCCTTTCTAAACAATTTACTAACAGATAAGCCTTTTTCGTTTAAAGTTTGAGTATAAGAAGAAATCTTACCATTTGAGTCAACAACATCGCCCGTTTGAATAAAGGGAATATCGCCACCATAAAATTCAGGGGCATTTCTTGGTCTATGAGAAAACTTTCCGCGTTCTACCTTTGCAACCTCTGATAGCTTTGAGATTATCCAACCCTCAGGAATCTCACCAATCTCCGTTTTTTTAAACTTCGTATGCCCAATACCGCGGGTAAAAAGCTGCTGCATTAGTCCGCGCTTCAGTTTCTCTGTAGCAACGATAACCTCGTCGGTTTTTCTAATCTCGTCGTCCACCGTCCCCAAAATCTCCGCAATCTTTTTTTGTTCTGGGAGCGGTGGAACAACTACCTCCATGTTCTGGTATTGTGAAATATAATATCGTTTATGACTCCCTGTCGGAAAGTTTATTGACTTCATTTTTTCATAAATGAAACGAATGTCTGTCTGGTTATTTCTTTCCTTTAGAATTTTAATCGCAGATGATTTAACCTTAAATGAAAAATCAACAAATTTACTATCTGTAGTAAAATCGTCAAAGATTATAGCTGGCACATCATTATAGATACCATCTTTTTCGTCAGTATAACCCAAAATGAAAGATTTATTTGCTGTGAGAACCGGTGTACCGTTATTAATATATTTTTCGCTCTCAACAATGTATTTATCTGGCCGTTCATAACTCAACAGATCTTTTATCTGCTTCATTTGCCACCCACTCAATATAGTTTGTGAAAGCGTTTTATTTACCATCTTTAAATTCAATCACTTTAAAAATCATATTTATATTCTGTTTAGTTGCGTCACTTAAAGACACTGAACCGGCCCTGACTTTTTGTAAGAATACACGAGCAAGTAAAACCTTATCGGGCCGTGGCTTAAGCGACTTAACGTATTCAGAATTTGATACTGTGTAAGTTAATGTGGGGTCATCCATCACGTAAGTTTTAAAGTCTTCTGCGCTAAAGATATCTACTATAGTAGCTCCCTCTTGATTCAATACAGTTTTTATTGCTTCAGGTAAAATCTTCCAGGCCTTCAGATTTTTAACCCCGTCTTTTTTACCTTGATCATTGTCATAAAGGTAATAAACATTTGCTCCCCAACCTTCAAGCACTGCGCCAACAATACCCATGTTGGACGCACCACCACCGTTTATAAAATTTAATTTAAGATCATTTTTTTCTAATTCTTTAAAGGCTCTTAAAAAGAACGTGTCTTCTGGGCCTTCAACCACGACGTTGTTCTTCTGGTCAAGATTAGTTATAGAATCATTAATCCCAAGACCAATTGCGGTTAATATTGGGGTTAATGTCTCTTTATTAGCTGATGGATGTGCATGTATTTTTCCTAGAATTTTGCTTCCTTTTGACGTCTTCTCTATCAGCCGAACATTTTCCAAATTTTCCTCAGTAATTAGATATGGGGAGTGGGTAGAAAATACTACAGGGTTATCATTAATGTTTTCAGACAAAACTTGGAGTAAGTCTTTCTGGGCTTTTGCGTGTAGGTACAAGCCCGGCTCATCAATAAGAATAATATTGGGCTTATCATCCTGTAGTCTTGCCACAATCTTGACGTAAAACGACAAATACCATTGTTGACCCATGCTACGCTGGGAAGGATAATATGGTTTATTGTTTTCTATGATCCAGAAATTTATATCAGCGCCGTCTTTTTTGACCTGTAATTTTATTTTGTCTTGAGTCCAGTACTTCTCAAACTTTTTAGAAAAATCAATATTTACAGAATTTTCATGTTTGAATTGTTCTTGCTGATTATTGGAGGTCATCTTTGCAATAGAGAAGCTACTTACTCGTTCAAGATCCTGTGCCCATTCATTTGATGCAAGAGATGCAATCGGAATGGATTTTGGAAACTCATCATCAAAAGATGAAAAAAGAATAAAATAAGGTAATTTAGATTTTCCAAACTCCTCCGCAAAGTTTGTCGCAAGCTTTTCTCGCGCGTAATAATCGTCAACAGCTTTCTCGATATTGCCTGCTTCAGCGGCAACGTCTGCAAGTCCCTGATTTTGAGATTTAAATGCTACCACCTCAGTTTTGTAGTCACTGAGCTTTTGTTTTTCAAAACGCGGGAATTTGACATCATTACCAGCAGTTTTGACGAGTGAATCAATCTTTTTGATCGAATCAAGTATCTGTTTATTAGAAGTATTATAGACATTTGAAAACCCTAATAGTTTTCGAGAGTCAACGTCGAGTGTATATGTTTTTGCACCGTATTTTTTTGTGAAAGTAATAAGAATATCATTAGTCACGGTGATATTCGCCTCGATTGTTTTAAAAATTTCATTAGTCTCCGAGTCAGTGAGGGTGAAAGAAACCGATACCTCAGGTATTCCATCTCCTTCGATAGGCTTTGCTTCATCTCTAATTGTTCGGTCCTCGTGAAAATCCTCTAAAGCCTCTAGCACAGATGTCTTGCCAGACTCATTCTTTCCAGCCAGGATTGTCAGTTGATCGCTGAAGTAACAATCACCGGAATCAACGATAGATTTATAGTTTTTAATACGAAATTTAGTTGGTGTCATAGGGTTAATACTTAAGTTTTTTTAAAAACTCTTCGACTCTTTTGTTTATCTCCCCCCTCTCCTTCTCAATGGCAGCCAGTTCTTTCCGAACGACAAAAACATCTATTTCTTCTTCTTTATCACCATTCTCAATGTAACGCCGTACATTCAGATTGAAATCATTTTTTTCAATTTCCTTTAGGCTAACGACCCGGGCATAGCCCTCAATATCCTTATACCCATCATAAACTTTAACGATTTTTTCAATATCCTGACGTCGTAAACTGTTTTGATTTTTCCCTTCAGAAAAGTCTTTTTCTGCGTCAATAATCAACACCTTATTTTTATGACTATCGGGTTTATTTTTATTCAAAATAAGAATTGCTGCTGGAATGCCAGTCCCATAAAAAAGTTTTGGCGGTAAGGCAATAACCGCGTCAATTAAATCATTTTTCAAAATATGCTCACGAATGCGGCCCTCGGCGCCGCCGCGAAAAAGAACGCCGTGCGGTAATACTACGCCGGCACGACCGTTTGAATTCATCGACTTGATAATATGAAGTACGAAAGCGTAATCTGCATTTTTTATAGGAGGCATCTCATACCCACCAATCCGACCGTACTTATCTGACTTGAACATCTCAGACTCCCAGTCATTGATTGAGTAAGGTGGATTTGCGACACAAATGTCAAATGTTTTAAGACTGCCATTTGGATTTAAAAATTGTGGGTTTGCCAAAGTATCACCTCGCTGGATGTCCGCACCATCAAGACCGTGAAGAAACATATTAATCTTGGCAATAGCGAAAGTGCCGATATTAATTTCCTGCCCATAAAGATAAAGGGTGCGAGCTACTTTTTCGCCCTCTTTTTCCTGAAGATGATGAAATGCTTCCAGCAAGAAACCACCAGAGCCAACTGTGGGGTCGTAGATATGATCTTTCTTGTGTGGTTTTAAGATTTGAATGATGACACGTTCAACTTCCCGCGGCGTGTAAAACTCTCCACCTTTTTTCCCGGCGTCTGCCGCAAATTGCTTAATCAGATATTCGTAAGCATCACCAAGAACATCAGTGCTGATATAAGTATCACCAAAATTGTACTGCGAGAAATGATTAATAAGCCTCTGGGTTGTCTCGTTCGGGAAACGATCCTTGTTTGCAAAATCAAGATCGGCAAAAATTTTGTCGAGCTTTGGACTATTGGCGTTAGCTAACTTATCAAAAATTTCATTTAGCTTTTGGCCAATATTTTCTGCCCGTTCTTCAACGACAGACCAGCGGCATTCTTTTGGTACTTGAAAACGGTGATTGTAATCAGCACGGGCAATGGTTTCATCGTTATACTCGGCCATCACCTTAGTGTATTCTTCATCCCACACGTCGCTGATACGTTTAAAAAACAAAAGTCCGAAGATATATTTTTTATAATCAGAGCTGTCGATCTTACCGCGAAGAATATCGGCACTCTTCCAAAGAAATGACTCCAGCTGCGGGAGGGTTAACTTGCTGCCCATTTTATCCACAATGGCCTGGATGTCTTGCGGGCGGTATTTACGGTCCCCCCGTTTGCCAACCCGCATAGGCACTAGAATACCCTCCTTTTCCCAGTTTCGGAGGGTATCGGGATGGATATTAAAAATCTCGGCTACTTGGCTAATTGAGAGCAATTCTGGCATTCCTTTAAGTTTTGCTTGGATATCTTTGCGCATATTGGCTCTAACTAGCATATCATGCTCTAAATATAATGTCAAGTCTTCATAGGTTTTCATAGGTTAATAATGATAATTTAGCCAAAATAGTTAAATTTTACTAATCTCTCATCTGTTACATCTGTTACACTATTTTTCCAGTGTTAACTTCTTCTCCGCCAAAACCAGTCGGCTTTTCAGACAGGACATTAGTTCTCTCTTTTCGCTAGTACTACCTTCCTTTAAAATGTACTTGGCGTATTCCCTAAGATTAATTTCTCTTTTTGTTTTTAATTCATTTTCCTGTTTTTCCAGACCAAATATGTTATTTTTGAATTTGTGGTACCTCTCAATCTCTTGCTCCAGCTTGTGTCTCATCCCAATTTCACTTAAATCGAGCTGATCAATGATGCCGATCAGCTGTTCTATTAATTCTTCCTCCCTGATATAACCACTTTTACAAGTTAAGTCCTTGCTTCTAGTACAGCCATAATAGACATAGCGGTTTACCGTGCCATCTTTAAGATTTTTGAATTTCTCTTGAGCAGTTATTCCGGATCCACACATGCCACATTTAATTAGTTTGGTAAAGGCAAATTCCCGATCAATCAACTTAATATCCCTTTCCTTGTTTAATTGCTTTTGGACTTGGTCAAAAAGTTCTTTAGCAATAATTGGCTTATGCTTACCGGTGTAAAAATTACAACTAAGCTTAGGGTATTCTAAAACACCATAGTAAAAATGGTTTCTTAATAGTATGTAGATATTACTTAGGGAAAGGTATTTGTTATTTTTAGTCTTAAAGTTTAAGTCTTTCCTTAGCCAGAGATAAATGGTACGACCGCTGGCTTGCTCGTTGCCGACCTTTTCAAACACCTGCTTGATTATCGGCGCTCGCTCGGGATCAATCACCACTTCGCATTTATGGTCTGTTCTTTTCTCATTCAAATATCCAGTTGGGGCGGTGCCCGGCCAAAGTCCCATTTCCACCCTGGCTCGCATGCCTCTTTTAACGTTTAAACTTTTATTATCATTTTCTAGTTTAGCCTGCGAACAGAGAATCATTAGCATGAATTTTTCGTTTGGTGAATTGGTAAACTTTTGATTGAAGGTTTTAATCTCAACCAGTAATTTCTGATCCATAAAATCTACCAAACTGCCGAGGTCTCCGGCATTGCGGCTCAGACGATCAGGGGCCCACGTTAAAAGAGCGTTAAACTTTCCTGATTTCAAATCGGCAATAATCTGATTAAAGACCGGCCTTTGGCCTGAAGCTTTGGCCGAGTGGCTTTCCGTTTTTATTTCCACCACGTTAAGATTTTCTCTTTCCGCCACGCGCTGCATTTCCTTAATCTGCGAGTCAATGGAAAGCGCTTGAAGTTCGTCGCTTTCCGTTGACTTTCTGGCATAAAGGCAGTACTTAACTGGCGGCTGTTGAACTTCCAAATTATTAAAGTGTTGCCTTTGATTTTCCATAATTTTTATCATTAATTGTTAGTTATTCTACTAACATTGATGACGCAACCCCGCTAGTGAGCCCAGGCTGTATTGTAGGTAAACTGTAGGTAACTAAACTTTTAATTTTTCTCTAAATTTGTTAATATAAAGGCACAATCTATATGACCTAAACTCGCTTTTAGTGAGCATGGTCTAAAAGCCTTACGAGATATTGAGCTCTCCGTTCAGAGCCCTCGTAAGGTCATATCCGGAAACGGGTATGGGTGACCGAAAGGTTGCCACTGACGGGGGGCTTTATGTTTTCCGTATAAAATCCTGATATGGACTTCTCAAAATATTACAATCTAGAACAATATCTTTTTACTGACGTTAGAAATAAATTTAATTCCAATGGTTTTTTAGATGCAAAAGATTTTTTTTGTATAGTTATTTGGAAAGCCAACCGAGCTAAAACTAATATAAAGAAGAAACTCATTAAAGTGAACGGCAACTTAGACAAAGCCGTTCGTTTTTTAACTGAGGAGATTTTTTTGGCGAAAAATAAAGAAGAGAAATTAGACGTGTTATTAAAAAAATGGAAATTTGGCCTGCCTATGGCAACTGCCATCCTAACTGTATTGTACCCAAATGAATTTTCCGTTTATGATTACCGAGTTAGAGAACAAATTGGCTTACCTAATATTTCTACAGGTAAAAAATACTTTTTAGATTTTTTACCCAAAGTTCAGGAATCGCCACATGGCCAATGTTTACGAGACAAGGATAAATATCTTTGGGGCAAATCATTTTACGAAGACTTAAATAAATTAGTTTGTTCAGATTGATACAATAATTTTCTATGAATAAAATATCAGCAGCAAAAGTATTATTCATCAAATTAGGCGCCAAGGGTTCTTTTGAAAAGGAATGTATTGGGGACAGGGACATCATTAAGGTTGGTTATAGAGAAATGGACCATAACCTTTGCTCGGTTGGTAATTGGCAAGCCGCCAGAAAAGACTTTGCACAAAAACTTAAATCATCCGAAGGTGCCACGACCTCTTATTTAAATCAGATTAAATATTTTTATGAAGCTGGCCCTGAAGTTTTATGGATCACTTTTTATAACCACAAACTCTGGTGGTGCTTTGCCGACGCTAAAGTATTTTTAGAACCCGATGGTACTAAATACAGAAAGGTTTTAGGAAGTTGGAGCAGCCGAGACTTAAAAGGAGAAGACTTGCGTTTAGGCAATCTAAGCGGCCGTTTATTAAAAACCCAGGGGTTTAGAGGCACTATCTGCCAGGTCGAGGAAAAAGATTATTTATTAAGTAAAATTAATGGCGAGGAGCCAATAGAAGTAAAGGAAGCAGAAGAAACCTTTGATCTATTGGCCAATAAGATAGCTCCAATAATTAAAAAACTAAACCCCAAGGATTTTGAGCGTTTAATTGATCTAATTTTTAGAAATGCCGGCTGGCAAAGAATCAGCGAACTGGGTAAGGAAATAAAGACCATTGATTTGGAATTAGCCAATCCAATAACTAAAGATAGAGCCGTTGCCCAAATAAAATCCGAATCTAATCTAAAAACCTTTAAAGAGTACAAGGAAAAGTTTGATGAAATGACTGGCTATGATAAATTTTTCTATTTAGTGCACACGCCGACAAAAGATTTAGTGGAATATAAAACAGAAAATGAAGCGGAAAAGATTAAGATATATTTCGCAGATGATATAGCTAAGCTTGCCATCAACGCCGGACTTTTTGATTGGATTTTAAGAATAGTGGGATAAATAAGTGCTAATATTCAACTAACAAAAAACTGCGATAAATATATATATACGCAGTTTTTTATTTTACCATTTCACCTAAATCAACATTCCGCCATTTTCCTCAATAAACTCCATCCAGACGTAAAACCCCTGATTTTTCTCTTCAATTTCCATAATCTTTTGAATCAGGATACTGAAGGCGTCAGCCAGATCGTCATGCCGCTCAAGGCCAAAGTTAAGGATCTGCGCTAGCAGTTCTTTACAGCCTTTTTGAGGGAAAAGAATTTTACCTTCTTGTATTAAACTGGCGGTCAAAGCCAACCGACTGCGCTTGTCAGTTAAAGCTTTAACGCCTTCAACTTTACTACAGCCGTCCTTAAGTAACTGCTGGAGATAAGCTTCTTGAAAACCAACAGTCTCCACAAATAGTTTGCCGCCTGAACCTAGGGTGGAAATGGTGGCCTTAAGGTGTTCGATGGTTTCAGGGAAAGCCATGCGCTTATTAACTGGGTTGGGTAGGATATAAATTTTAATGTTTTTTCCGTAACCAGATACCAAGGCCTGAATGATAGCAGTACAATCAGCAGTTTCTTTTTCTGAGATGGCTAAATCAACCGCCGCATACATTTTGGGAAACTTTGATTTTTCGGCCATAATTGGTTTGATGTTGCCATCATAATAATGGATCCACTCAGGAAAAATTACCCGGCTGGCGTCTGAGACAATACGCAACAAGTATTCTTGCTGCCAGGCGGTTTCGCTGATAACGCCTTGCCTTAATTCTTTAATTTTTTCAGGTGTATTAAACTTGCCTGGCCAAAGGCAGGTGCCATTTTCATCCAAGAGCGGAAACCACTTGTAAATCCCTTTAATTTCTTTATCATCAACTTTCTTTTTTAGCCGCATCATCAAACTGTCTTCATGCAAAAGGTTACCGCACAAAATTATTCTGGTGCCAATATCACCTAATGGTATGACCTCGCGATAAAACCATTCGGCAATTTTGTTTCTGCTTTCAAGCGTACGGACTAAATTTCCGTCTTCGATATCGTCCAAAATTATTAAATCAGGCCGATGCTCCCGGTGGCGAATACCACGGATACTTTGATCAATGGAGGCAATCATGATTCTCGCCCCAGTGTTATCAAAAACTAAAGAGGAAATCGCCCAATCACCGACGCCATTTTCTTCCTTAAACGGTCCCATATCGCTTTTTAGCAGGACATTATTTTCCAATTCATGTTTCAAGTTAGCCATGTGCTGCCTTGCTTGGGCTTGGGTTTGGCAAATGATTAAGACAAATTTTTTTTGTTGCACACCTAAAATCGCCCAAAGCGAATAGGAAAAAGTAATTAAAGTGCTTTTGCCCGATCC
Source organism: Candidatus Parcubacteria bacterium (assembly GCA_003599625.1). Taxonomy (GTDB): domain Bacteria; phylum Patescibacteriota; class Minisyncoccia; order UBA9983; family UBA9983; genus SURF-57. Next base: position 4,002 of record QZIU01000002.1, on the reverse strand, counting down.
CCTGAAAGCGACAATACAGGCGAGATTATTGGACAAGTCTTCAGTTATCCTGAAAATGTCTTTATGAAATTCTGCCATCGGGTGCTGGATGTAATGCGGAAAGTACATAGTAAAAAACATCTGGTGGCTGCGGCGGCCAAGTTGCCGCCGTAAAAAGCGATCCTTGGCAATGGCTTCAAAGACATTTTCTTCCTCACTTGGCTGTTTTTTATTTTGGTTTTTCTTTTGATGGTTCTTGTTTTCTGGTGTCATATGTTTCTTTATCGTTATTATTTAGATTATTAAAATTTATCCCTGATAATTCAAAGGCTTTTTTCATCAGCTCTTGTTGTCTGGGCGAAAGTTCATGAACGGCATTGATAGCGCCTTCAATTTCAATTTTTGTTTTGTAGCTGGGATGATGGTGCTTAAGCCAATAAGTGATCGCAGACAAGTTTTGTTCTTTAATCGCCGAAATCAGTTGACTTTCAGCCAAGTCATTTACCAGCATCCTGCCTTCCAAAATTGCCTTATCGACCTTTTCGGCAAATTCTGGATTTTGTTTCCAGCGATAGAATGTCATCCTGGAAATTCCAACTAGCTGGCAGGCCGCTTCCACGATTGGTGTTTTTTTGAGTTGCTCAAGGATTAACTTTTTGTTCTGATTATTATTTTTCATAGAAGTTTAGCTTTATTATGAGTAAAACTTTCCCAGCGCTTAATTGCTGTCAGGCAGTATTCCAAATCGAGCTCAACTGCCAGACAGCATCTCTTAGTTTGCTCGCAAGCCAGCAATGTCGTTCCGCTACCCAAAAAACCGTCGTAGACAACATCGTTAATTTCTGAGCTGTTTAAAATAAGACGTCTGATTAAACCAATAGGCTTGGTAGTTGGATGCAGTTGGCTTTTTGTTGGCCGAGGGTAAAACAAAACACTTTTGTCTTTGGAATGTCTGAATCGATGCTTGCCGTACCAGCCGTACAAAATCAGCTCATGTTGCGGCGCATAATCTAGGCGACCTAAAACCGCTTGCGATTTAACCCAAATTAAAAGCTGGCTGACTTTAAACCCGGCATCAATTAAACCATCGCGCAAAGGCCAGACCATTTTATCGCTGTTAAATACATAGCAACTGTTTTGTTTGGCTAAATACGGCGATATGGTTTTGAGCCATTTACAATTGAAAGCCCTATATTCCGAATCTGATTGAATGTGGTCGTTCATAATTATTTTATCTTTAGCTAAAGTCTTAAAATTTCGTTTTGATTCAACCACAGCCACGCCATAAGGTATATCACAGCAAATAAGATTGATTTTTTCATCACCGATTAATTTTTTTACAAGCTGCTGGTCTTGGCAGTCACCGTAGACTAAGCGATGATTGCCGAGTTGCCAAGTTGTGCCTGGCTTAATTAAGTTTTTTGGCTTTATTGCCAGTGAGTTTTTCATACCTTTGAATGGTTAGTTGAACAAATATGGGTTCGCATTCGACCATATAGGCGATGCGTTTAAGTTGTTGACAAGCCACCATGAGACTGGCGGAACCGGAAAATAAATCAAGGATAATGTCGCCAGGTTTAGTGCAGCGCCTTAATGCTTTTTCATGTAAGCAAGGTGGTTTTTCCGTCGGATGCTCATAAGCTGCAGTACTTAAGCGTTTTACCAGCCAAATATCCAGCATGTCGTAGATGTCATCGATCGTCCGATTGCCGCTGCCGATGTCACGGTTTAAAATTTCCGAAAAATTAAGGACTCGTTTAGACAGATAAGGTCTACCAACTACTCCATAGGCGCACGGTTCATATTGCTTATTAAAGGCGATATTTGGCGTTGGCATGCTGTTATTTTTGATCCAAAGGCAAGTTCGCTTATAGTCAATGCTCAACTCGCGATAGAGAGTCTGCAACAGCCACGTATAGCGCTGGTCATGATACATAAATATGTGCGCGTCCTGGGCGCAAACCGAAAGTCCATTACTAAGCGCTTTGAAAAGAAATTCTTTGTACTCGTCATCTGATTTTGAATCATTGACATGGCCGCCATAGCTGCTTCTTCCACCAATGCCTTTGTCATAAGAAAGTGAAATGTTAAAAGGCGGATCGCTCAAAATTACCGCTGCTTTTTTATCACCCATTAATTTTTTAACTGATGCCGGGTTAGTGCTATCCTCGCAAAGAATTCTATGAGGTCCAAGCTGATAAAGGTCGCCTGTTTTAACGGTAATTTTCTTAATGTTTTTTAACTCCTCATCTGGATGGAATTCATCATCTTCAATGGACAAATCATCAAAAAGCAGAGACAAATCGGCATCTTCAAAACCTGAGGCCAGAATAGTTTCAATATCAAAATTTTCAGCCAATTTTTCCCAATCAAATTCACCATGTAGGCGGTTGCTTAAAAGTAGATATTGGTCATATTCTTTTTTAGTCAGCGGCCGATTTGGAACCCTGACTGGAATTTTTTCATTTTCCCGACCAAGGAGTTTTAATGCCACCAGGCGCTGGTGACCAGCTACTAACTGATTGTTAGCGTCAATGACCGGTAGTTCAACCAGATTGTAAATTTTTAAGCTCATTTTTAAATCCTCAATTTGTCTATGGCTCATTACCCTGGGATTTTTTGAGTTCGGAACCAGTTCCGAAACGGTTCGCATCTCCGTGCGCCAAGTAAGTTTTTGCTTTGGCATAGATATTCATTAATAATAAAAAAGACCTATCTTAAATATAGGTCAATTGAAAAAATTAAATGTTTATCTTAAAAAGTATGCTTAACCGTTTTTACAGTTCACCAAGCCGTTTTTTTGTTCTGCGAACAATACTTCTGATTGCCGTAATAGTCAATTTGGGATATTTTTCATGAATTTGGGTAAATATTTTAGTGTCGACAGATCTGGCTTTAAATATGCTTTGAAACCCAATGTCCCGCTCCCTCGCTATTTCATGGTTTGATTTAATTTCTTTATAAATCTTGTAAACTTCAATGTCCCGATCCAACGTTTCCCATTCTTTATTTTTGCCTGCCGATTTGCCGATGAGATTAGCAGAATTTTTTTGCTCCGTTGCGATAAAATCCCAGCGGTTAATAATATCTTCTTTTCGAGTATGGCCAAAAAGCTGGATGAAAAATTCAAATTTACCTGTTTTCTGATTGCGAATAATCCTAATCCTGAATGGGGAAATGGAATAATCGGTTTTGCCAAAGAAAATATACGCTTCAAAAAAGTCATGATAATAACTATTATTTGTTGGTAACTTAAAATATTCAAATATTTCACGGTAAATTGCACCATAGACTGGCGGTAAAAACTCATAATCAAAATCCTGCAATTGCCAGAATTCCTCGGGCGAAATCCGTTCTTTGCCGCCGGTTATTTTTATCCGCCCTTCGTGGTATTCTTTGAGCCGCTGCATTTCGCTGTATCGTTTCCAATATCGGTCATTCCAAGCCAAGTATTGTTTGTAGTGTTTAAACCCATTTCTTGGTAACGGACAGCCAACTTCGGTAAAACGCTTTTTAAGCCAAGCAATTTTATCGATGGTCCAAGGATCACGAATTATTGCCTGCATTTTATAGTATTCGGGGGTGTAAATTATTCGATTCTTAATTTTTTTATTTTTTACTTTTGCCATATTTAGTTTGTAAATTTATGGTAAACTGTTTTTGGCTAAAAAACAATATATACCATCAAAATGTTACACCATAAAACTGAAAAATATGTAACATTTGTAACATTTTGAGTTGACTTTTTCTATAAATTATACTAGACTATATTTATTCTGTTTAGTCAAATAAGACACAAAACTCACCTTTAAGAACTGCCTCATTTGTCTTATTTTGTTTCAACCGAGAGGGCTCAGAAACTGTATTGAACGATCGCCTGAAAATCTCTCAACCATCCCACTCTGTTCAGGTCTAGACCGAGTTGGGGCAGATAAAAATTCCGTTCGTAAAACCATTTTTAACAAACTTTGCCACTGGCTTAAGCCCTCATATTTCAATGGATAGAATCCAAGCTTCCGGAGC
>QZIU01000021.1 GCA_003599625.1 Candidatus Parcubacteria bacterium | reverse complement strand
CGCCAAAGAAATAAGACCAAGTTGGTACGCTTTTGGGATTTTTACTCCTTTGCCCGGGACATATCTATATGATAATTATTATCAGCCGGGCGAAATAACGCTTGATGATTACAAAAATGTCACTTTTCACAAGCCGACTGAAAAATTCAACAGGTCCGAGGTTAAAGATCTTGATATTTGGTTTTCCAAATGGCGCGTGGAATTGTTCGAGGGGATTAAGTGGAAGAATCTCCTTCACCCTTTTTTATTCATCAAACTTTTTTTCATTTTGCCGAATAAACTGGAAAGATCCGATTATTTCCTATTTAAAATCAGGCGTCTGATTAAATATTTTTTGAATAAATTGGGATTTAATTTTTCTCTGGGAGGAAGAATATGATTTCGCAGCCGATTAAAAAAACAAGCATGACAAGAGATAGAAAACTGAAATTTTATTGTCTGTTATGAAGATGATTTATTTGGCCAATGCCAGAATTCCCACCGAGAAAGCGCACGGCGTGCAGATAATGAGCATGTGCGACGCTTTTAAGGCGGCAGGCGTTGATATTGAATTGGTGGTTGCCAAAAGAAAGGATAATCAACTGGAAAATACCGATCCTTTTTTGTATTACGGCATCAATAACCGGTTTTTGATTCACAAATTATGGCTGTTGGATATTGTTGCCTGGGGCAGGTCGTTTAAGGGGTTAAGCGTATTGATTCAAAACACCAGTTTCGGGATATCGGCTATGCTGTATCTGCTTTTTAAAAAAGCCGATTTTATTTATTCCCGGGATGAATTTTCCTTGTTTTTGATTTCTTTATTTAAGAAAAACATTGTCCTTGAACTTCATACTTTTCCCAATTCCAAATTGTTTTTATACAAATTTCTTTTAAAAAGGACAAAAAAAATTATTACCATAACGGAACTTTTAAAAAAACTCCTGGTGGAAAAATTAAACGTTGATCCGGCTAAAATACAAGTTAATCCCGACGGAATCAATCTGGATCAGTTTGATATGGCTTTGACCAGATCTGAATGCCGCCGCAGACTGAATCTGCCTCAAGAAAAAAAAATAATAATTTACTGCGGACATCTTTTCGGATGGAAAGGCGTTTACACTCTGGCAGAAAGCTCAAAATACCTGGCTGATGATAACCTGATTGTTTTTGTCGGCGGCATGGAACATGATAAAAATAAACTTGGCTGTTATATCAGAGATAAGAATTTAAAAAATGTAATTTTGCTCGGCCATAAGCCGCCCACGGAGATACCTTTCTATTTGAATGCGGCTGATGCGGCAGTTTTGCCGAATTCAGCACAAAATGATATTTCAAAATTTTATACATCCCCGATGAAGCTGTTTGAATATATGGCCGCGAAAATTCCCATTGTCGCTTCCGATCTTCCCTCGGTCAGAGAAATTTTAAACGAAAATAATTCATTATTGGTTAAACCCGATAACCCGATGGCTTTAGCGGCAGGGATCCGGACGGTTTTAAACGATGAACTTCTGGCGCAAAGGTTTTCAGACGCCGCTTATTGCCAGGTAAAAAGTTACACCTGGCGCAAAAGGGTACAATCAATTCTTTCTTTTATAACAAAGTAATTTATTTCTATTGTTCTAAACATGAGGTTATGTTAAACTAATAGTTATTGTATGCAAAGCTATATAATTTTATTGTTTTCAATTATAACAGCCGTAACCGGACAATTTTTGATAAAGAAAGGAATGATGAGTTTAGGTCCCCAGGAATTTAATGCCGGTGTGATCATTTCGCTTGTCAAATATATTTTTACCAACGGTTTTATTTTTTTCGGCCTGGCTTTTTACGGCATAAGCTTTCTGGCCTGGATGATGGTTTTGTCAAAAATGAAGCTGTCAGTTGCTTATCCGGCAACAAGCCTGATGTATGTTTTTGTGATTTTAGGGTCTTTTTTGATTTTTAAAGAAACGATTACGGTTTTTCAGTTAATCGGCATTGCTTTGATTTTAGCCGGCATTTTTTTTATTTTTTATCAGTTTTAATATTTTTAGTTTATGGTACCCGAAAACAAAAAAATAGTTATCGTTATCCCGGCTTTTAATGCGCAAAAAACCATCGGCGTGGTTTTGTCAAGAATACCGGCTGAATTTATAACCCGAACGGAAAAAATTTATGTTATCAATGACGGCAGCCTTGACGGAACTTTAGCCGAGGCAGAAAGTTTGAAAAATAAGTTTTCCAATATTGTAATAATAAACAAGGAGATAAACGAAGGTTACGCCCGGGCGCAAAAGACAGGTTTCCGGCGCGCCTTAAATGAAGGCGCGGACGTAATAATACTGCTTCATGCGGACGGACAGTATGCGCCGGAGGAATTACCCAGATTAACCGAGCCGTTAATTGACGGTTCGGCTGACGTCGTGCAAGGTTCCCGCATGCTGGGAGGAGCTTTAAAAGGGGGAATGCCTTTGTATAAATTTTTAGCCAATAAATTTTTGTCGAAGCTGGAAAATATCTGCTACCGGATGGATTTGGCGGAATATCACAGCGGTTACATGCTGTATTCGGGCAAAGCGCTGAAAACCATACCCTTTGAAAAATTAAGTGATACCTTTCATTTTGACGGTGAAATGCTTTTTGTCGCCAATGATTTAGGTCTAAGGATAAAGGAAATAGCGATACCTACTCATTATGGCGGCGAAAAAAGCAATTTAAAACCGATAAAATACGGTTTTGATGTTCTGAAAATAATGTTAAGATATAAGTCGGGGGGCTATAATTTCAAAAAATAGTATGGCAAAAATTTTTGTTTCAGGAGTGGCGGGTTTTTTAGGCAGCCATCTGGCCGATTCATTTATTGCCGACGGTCACCAGGTGGTTGGGTGCGATAACTTATTCGGTGGCTATCTGGACAATGTTCCGCCTAAAGTCGAGTTTCATCAATATGACTGTAATTTTTTGAACTCGATGATAAAAATTACCAAAGATGTTGACGTGGTTTATCATTGCGCCGCCGCTGCCTATGAGGGGTTGAGCGTATTCAGTCCCTTTTTCATTTCGCAAAATGTTTTTCAGAACACGGTTTCGCTGATGACCGCTTCAATTGTCAACAAAGTTAAACGTTTTGTTTTCTGTTCCAGTATGGCCAGATACGGTTCGCAGGCAGTGCCATTCAAAGAAGACATGACACCCAAGCCGCAGGATCCTTACGGTATTGCCAAATACGCGGCTGAACTGGTAATTAAAAATCTAGCCGAGGTGCACGGTATTGATTTTGTGATTGCCGTGCCTCACAATATTATCGGTCCGCGTCAGAAATACGATGATCCTTACAGAAACGTGGCCAGTATTATGATAAATATGATGCTGCAGAATAAGCCCCCGATAATATACGGCGACGGCGGCCAAAAAAGATGTTTTTCTTTCGTTCAGGATTGCGTTGCGCCGCTTAAGGAAATGGCATTTTCAAAGCAAGTGGTAAACGAAACCATAAATATCGGACCAGATGAGGAATTTATAACAATCAATGAATTATTTGGAGTCCTGGCGGAGATGTTAGATTTTAAACAGAAGCCGGTTTATTTGGCTGACCGGCCGCAGGAAGTCAAATTGGCAACCTGTTCAGCCGAAAAAGCCAGACAATTAGTGGGATACAGAACATCTTTTAAACTAAAAGACGGTTTACAGACCATTATTGATTATATCAGGGAGAGAGGCCCCAAACCGTTCAAATATCATATTGATCTGGAAATCATCAATAAAAAGACTCCAAGGAGCTGGAGCGAAAAAATGTTCTAGGAATTATTGTTCAGTATAATAATCGACGTAAAAAAGATCGCCCGCAGAATTTTTTAAGACCGGCGTAATATTTGAGGGTATCTCGTCGGGTAGAAAAAATTTCCAAAATTTATCATCAACTTTTTCCGGCTGTCCCTGCCATAAGAGCCATCTGACGTTATATTTTTTCATCAGCGACTGTATTTCTTTTTCGGTTGCGTACGGGAATATTATTGTCGGTTGTTTGGTAAAATAGTAAATGCCGTAGGGACGCCTTGATGCCATGACGGCATCGTTTTTTTTACTGTTGTCTTTAATGTAGCTGTAAATATCATTTAAGTCATAATAGTAGGCGTTTGCATCAAATCTTTTATAGAAACTGTGAGGGATATAAGGCAATGTCCCCTTAACAACGCCGATAAATCCGTTAAGAAAAATAAACAGCGCAAGGTACAAAGTTAAAACAGAAGCGGCGACCGGGTTATTTTTAAATTTATTATCGTAAAGATGAAATATTCCGATACAGGCAAACAGATAAAAAATTATAATCAAAAATATCAGGTACCTGGGTTCGAAGTAAACGGATAGAACCGTAATAATAAAAGTTAGAATTACGGTAAAAAAAATAAACAGGTATTTTTTTCTGTCTTTGGTAAAATACAGGCCGATAAGCATAAAAATAAAAATAGGGTAGCTTGACAAAAGCTTGTCCGGGACAGCCATAATTCCTGAAAAGATGTTTTTGGCTGCGATAGTCAAACTTAAAAGGGGTTTCTGCCGCCAGATATCATAAATGTTTGCGTATTCGGTTTTGGGGCTTTCAATCAATCTGTCATGTCCGATATAAGATACCATGAGAATTTTATCAAATTCACTGAAAAACGGCCGGCCGGTCAGGACATAATTTCTTGATAAATAAGGAGCAGCTATGGCCAGAAAGCCGATGGCGGTAAGAATTATTTTAGTAAGCAAGGCCTTTTTGTTTTCTTTAAAAAAATAAAAAAATAAAATGACCGGAAAAAATATGTATAACGCTTCGGCCCGGCTTAAATACGCCAAAGCCCAGAATACCCCGACAAAAATACTGTTAAAACTTGTCTGACCTTTTGTTTTGTAAATGAATATCAAAGTTAAAATGGAAAAACAGGCATAAATTATTTCCGGGAATGTTAATACCATCCACTGAAAGATAAGCTGGTTGAAACTGATAAAAAGCAGCAGTAGAACCGATATTTTTTTCGATTTTGTCAGAACATACGAAAAAAAATAGGCGATAAGCGGCAAAATGCCGGCTGCCATGACATTGACGATCTGCGCCGAGAAAAATGAATAACCAAAAATTTTATAGGCCAAAAAAATAAAAAATGGATAAAGCGGCATTCGAAAAAAATCAGGCAGAACGACTTTTGGCGGCAAGAGAAATAAATTCCATATTACATGCGTGGTAAAACCTTCGCCGCTAAACATACTGTCTGCCAAATTCAGATAATGCGGGGCAATGATGTTTTCGAGCAAAGCGATAGGTTTGACGGGCATAACAATTAAAAAACGGACGGCAAAATTGATCAAGGAAAATATTATCAGTAAATAGGCGGTTTTTGTTTCGGTTAATTTTTTAAAAATCCCAGACAGCGTATCCGAGATTTTTTTTAGTGCCACAGGAAAATTTTGGGGTCTATTCCTGTATAACAGATAAAAAAAACAGGCAAAAATCACCAGGAAATAGTCGAAATTATAAACGGTCCATTTTATTGCGGGTATAATTTTTTCCGGCATAGGAACAGTTATATTTTATTACAATTTCTAAAACTAAACAAACTGAAGTTCCTAAATCCACAACGGAATATATGGCATGTGGCTTGAAATATTACGGTTTATGTGTCAGAATATAGTTAATATTTTTAACTGTTTTAAATGAATTGGGAAATTTTTTGGGACAAAAAAATAAGGGAAATTGCTGAAAAATCAGATGTGATTTTAGATGTCGGCGGAGGGAGAAAATTCCAGAAAGGGATGAAAAAATACGAAATTTTGTTTAAAAACAAGAAATACCTGAATATGGATATGGTGGCTGAATATAAGCCTGATATTTTAGGTGATATAAAAAGCATACCATTAGATGATAACAGCGTCGATGCGATTATTTGCAAAGCGGTACTTGAACACATTGATGACCCTTTTAAGGCGGTGGCGGAAATGTACCGGGTGTTAAGACCAGGCGGGGTTTGTCTGGTTTCGCTGCCTTTTATTTATCCATATCACGCAAGTAAAGGTTACTACGGGGATTATTTCAGATTCACCAAAGAGGGGGTCAGGTTTATGTTTAACCGATTTTCACAAATGGAAATAGTAAATATCCGGGGATTGGCCGGAACAATCATAAATTTTTTTCCGATAAAAACGGCGAGAAAAATTTTACTCGGCATGGCAAAAGTAATTGATGCCGTAATAATTTCAGAAAATCAAGTGTCGGGTTTTAATGTTTTTCTGAAAAAATGATCGAAAGCTTTTTTAAAAAAACATTATTAATGGCAATCGGAATAATAGCCGCGTTTTTAATGGCCGAAGCGGCAATTAGGATCTCCGGCTATGCCTGGTACGACTACAGAATTATAGACAAAGCAACCGGACTTTTAATTTTAAAACCCAGCGGCGATTTTAAAATAAAGAAGAGTTGTTTTGAGCACGAAATAAAGACCAATCAACTGGGATTTCACTCAAAATACTATGATGAAAATAAGCCTGACGGTGTTTTCCGTATAGCGGTATTAGGGGATTCGTTTACGGAGGGGTTGCAGGTACCTTTGGAAAAAACTTTTTCTTATCTTTTGGAGCAAAAACTGAATAATGACGCGGTAAAAAGAAAATATGAAGTTATGTCTTTCGGCATTGCCGGTTCGGGCGCTTATCAGCACATATCATATTACAAAACTTATGTAAAAAAATTTAATCCTGACTTAGTAATTAAAACTTTTGTTTCCTGGAACGATATTTTAGATGATGCCATGAGTTCAGACGAGCCGCCAATCTTTAACGAATCGGGCAGGCTGATTTCAACTTTTACCAGATACAGCGACAAACAGCAGCAGCGGCCAACAACTGAATTAAAAAAATTAATGCGCCGGTCGGCAGTTATAATGACACTTTACAAAAAGCTGTCTGAAATAAAATCTAAAACCGTTTTAATAAATGAGAATCTACCCTTGCACCAGCAGATTTTTTTGAAGAATTATCCGGAAGAATGGCAGAAAGGATGGGAAATAGAAAAAAAATTGCTTTTAAACCTGAATAATGATATAAATGAAGATGGTTTTCAATTTTTATTGGTGTCACTGGTTGAAGGAGCCAGGGTTGAGGATGCCGGTCTTACGGCTTTTGAAAACAGCTTTTCCGGTTATGAATACGATCTGGAAAAACCGGAAAGGTTGCTTGAAGAATTCTCGGCAGCGGAAAAAATTAGTTATCTGCCGCTGTTAAGCATATTTAAATACAATATGGAAAAAACGCCGCAAAGAATCTCAACTGTGTGCGACGGCCATTGGAATGAAACCGGACATGAGTGGGCGGCGCAGGGTATTTATCGATTTCTTGCAGATAACGGTTATCTCGTTAAAAATTAATTTTTTGCAGTATGGTAAAAAATTTTTTGATATCATTAAAAACAAGATTTACTGTGATTTTTAATCTTTTTGATTTTCTTATAAAAAATAAAATGTGGTGGCTGATCCCGATGATAATCTTTTTGCTTCTGTTTTTTGTCATAATGCTAATTGGCCAAAGTTCGCCCCTGGGGCCGTTTATATATACAATTTTTTAAATGAAACGGATATTGCTTAAATTTTACGGGGTCTGGACCAAGTTAATGATGCTGCTCGGCAATTTTATCAGTAATACGCTGCTGTTATTTTTTTATTATACAATTTTTGCCGTATTCGCGCTGGCTTACAAGTCTGCCGTTTTTTTAAGGAATAAGGAAAAAAATTCAAACTTTATTATTAATAACTCTGCGGCAGAGGATTTTAAAAAAGAATTTTAGCTGTATGAATATATTGGGTCTATCCTTCTATTATCATGATGCGGCTGCCTGCCTGATTAAAGACGGAAAAATTTCTTCTATGGCTGAAGAAGAAAGGTTTTCAAGGGTAAAACATGATTCTAATTTCCCCGTTTTGGCAATTGATTTTGTTCTGAAGCAGGCAAATCTTAAACCGGCTGATCTTGATTACGTTGTTTTTTACGAGAAACCTTTCTTGAAATTCGAAAGGATAATAAAAAATTCTTTACTGACATTCCCTTTCTCTCCGAAAGTGTTTATTGAATCAACGAAACATCTTTTTTTAGACAAACTGTGGATCAGGCATTTAATCAGCACCCGGTTGAAAATCAGCCAGGACAAAATTTTTTTTTCCAAACATCATCTATCGCATGCGGCGTCAGCTTTTTTTTGTTCGCCCTTTGAAAAAGCAGCCATTTTAACGGTTGACGGTGTGGGAGAATGGGCGACAAGCAGCCTGGCTTCAGGCGAAGGCAACAAAATAACAGTTTTAAAAGAAATTTTTTTTCCGCATTCATTGGGGTTGCTTTATTCCGCCTTTACCGCCTTTTTGGGCTTTCAGGTAAATGAAGGCGAATACAAGGTTATGGGAATGGCGCCTTACGGACAGCCAAAATATAAAGAAAAAGTAAGACAGCTGGTGAAAATTTATAGCGACGGTTCTTTTGAATTACAAATGAAATTTTTTACCTTTCACCGTTCGTTGGTTAAGACTTACTCAGCGGAATTTGTTAAATTATTCGGTCGGCCGAGAAATCCGAAATCCAAATTTTTTACCCGCAAAACCGGCTGGCCTGTTTATTTCGGAGATAAGCCGGCGGATTCTGAATATGAAAAACTGGCTAAAGAGCAGGAATATTATGCTGACATTGCTGCATCAATACAGGCGGTAACGGAAGAAATTCTGCTTTTACTGGCCAATCATCTTTATGAAGTAACGAAAATTGATAAATTATGTCTGGCCGGGGGCGTAGCTTTAAATTCGGTAAGCAACTGGAAGATTTTAAAGAATACTCCTTTCAAGGAAATATATATCCAGCCGGCGGCGGGGGACGGCGGCGGTGCTTTGGGTGCGGCGCTGGCATTGAATTATCTTTATTTAAAAAATTCGGAAAGAATAAATTTAAATCACGCCTATTTTGGGCAAGAATATAGTGATGCAAAAATCAAAGAGGTTCTGGAAGAGAGAAAAATCGCTTATGAATATTTTGATGATGAGGAAAAATTGTTGTCAATAGTTGCTGATAAAATAGCCCGGGGCAAAGTTGTCGGCTGGTTTTCAGGAAAATTTGAATGGGGACCGAGAGCATTAGGCAGCAGATCGATTCTGGCTGATCCGCGGCGGGCCGAGATGAAGGATATTGTAAATACTAAAATAAAATTCAGGGAACCGTACAGACCGTTTGCCCCGTCTGTGCTTTCAGAAAAAGCAGATGAATTTTTTGAACTGCCGTCGCCCGTTGAAAAACTGTATCCGGCAAGGTTTATGCTTTATGTCGTTCCGGTTAAAAAAAATCAGCAACAAGCCGTACCTGCAATCACTCACGTTGACGGCAGCGCCAGACCTCAACTGGTATACAAGGAAGAATCACCGCGCTATTGGAATTTAATAAATCATTTTTATAAAAAGACGCAGATTCCTCTGCTGTTAAACACCTCCTTTAATTTGAAAGGGGAGCCGATTGTTAATACTCCGCAAAACGCTTTGAACACTTTCTATAAGAGCGGAATGGACGTTTTGGTGCTGGAAAATTTTCTTATAATCAGATAGTTTGACTTGTAAAAAAACCTAAAAAATGTTAAAATCTTAATGAATTTTCTTTCTCTTTATAAAATGAATGTATTATGTACTAATCAAAAGAAAGCAAAATTATATCCGTCAGATACTTTTTTTTCGGCCGAAAGGATTGAAATAAAATATCAAACCATGAATTTAAATGATAAAAAATTAAAACTGCATTTTCAGAGATTTGAATTCAAATATCAAATTCCGGTAAACTTGATAGACGGTCTGTTGCCCGAGCTTTTAAAATATATGGAATGGGACCCGTATGTTAAAGAGAAAACCGGGCTGTTTTATTACGTTTCGAGTTTATATTTTGATTCAATCGGTTATGCTTGTTATTACCAAAATCTATCCGGCGAGAGAACAAGAAAAAAATTAAGAATCAGATTTTATGATGAAAAATTGTCGGCTAAAAGCCCGGTTTTTCTGGAAATTAAAAAGAAATATGATTCGGTTGTAATCAAAGACAGGTTAACCACAACGATGGAAAACTGCAACAGCATACTTGAAGGTAATTTAAAAAAAATTGATAGCGAGTTGTCTTTGACGGATAGAGAAACCTTAAATGATTTTTTATGGCTGAAGTATCACAACAGCATGGTGCCCCAGAATATGGTCATTTATAAAAGGAAACCTTTAATTTCCAAAGTTGATCCTAGTTTCAGAGTAACATTTGATTATGAGCTTGCCACCTACTGCAGTGCCAGATTAAATGATCGAAAATATGGTTATGAAGTGATGCCACAACTGGCGGTTATGGAAGTAAAATTTAATAACATGCTTCCCTTTTGGTTCCATCAGATATTACAAAAATATAATCTGCAAAGAATGGCTTTTTCCAAGTACTGCCGGTGTCTGGAGGTTTGCAAGCCCGAACTGGCTGAAAATATTTTTCAGATATACCAGCCGCAATCTTTAAATATTTCATATTAAAATCTATAAAATAAAGTTATGTTGGACAATTTATTTAATTTTGGGGGGACTAATTTAGGAACCGGTGTGATTATAATCAATCTGCTTGTGACTTTCGTCCTTTGTCTGCTGATTTCTGTGGTATACCAACGGACGCATCGGGGGCTTTCTTATTCCCAGTCTTTTGTTATGACTTTAATTATTTCCGGTATCATTATTTCCGCCGTAATGATGGTAATTGGCAATAATATTGCAATAGCTTTCGGGGCTTTCGGGGCTTTTTCATTAATAAGGTTCAGAACAGCAATAAAGGATGCCAAGGATATGGGCTTTATTTTCTTGGTCCTCGCAGTAGGAATGGCTGTGGGTACAAACAACTATACGATTGCAGTTTTTACAACTCTTACAGCTTTACTGGTAATTTTGATTTTAAATTATATCAATTTCGGATCAATCAGAAAATTCAGTTACATCCTTACTTTTAATTTCGATACTAAGATAGAATCGGAGAACATATATAAAGATATCTTCAATAAATATCTGAAGTTCAACAATATATTAAACATCAAAACCTTGGATGACGGCAGATTACTGCAGCTTACCTTTAGCATTAAATTCATTGATGAGAAGGAATTGTCGCAGTTCGTTGAAAAACTTGAAAAATTAAACGGCCTGTCGCAGGTGAATCTGATAACTGCGAAAAATGATATTGAATATTAAACAGCAAGCAACATTTAAATGTCTTTTGTCCAAGAAATAAAAACAAGATTATTTTTTTTAACCAGAAAAAATTTTGTTAAAGATGCATTCGTACTGCAAATGGCGGGATTGGTTTCCACTGGTTTTTCAATTCTAGGGTCCATAATTTACGCCCGAGCTCTGGGAGTAGAGGGTTACGCCATATATGCTTTAATTTTTACTTTTGTCAGTATTGCCGGGATTTTTACCAATATCGGCACCAACCAGACAGTTCTTACATTATTGCCCGAAGCGTATGCCAGACAAGACAGATCGAAAATTCTTGATATTCTGACTTACTACGTCAAGGTAAGTCTGGTAATTTCATTATTAGTTGGTGTTTTTTTTGTAATTCTGGGCCCATACCTGACCGCTACCCTGTACAATGACAGTAATATCGGAAAACTGGCGCGGATAATAATTTTCGGTGAGATTATAAATATTTTTTTCGGCATGTATGTTATTATTTTGCAGGCCATCCGTAGAATAAAGAATCTGGCAGTAGTTGAAAATATAAATAAATTTGTTTTTGTTTTGATCCCAGCAGGTTTGGTTTTACTCGGATACGGCTTGGGGGGCCTTGTCTACGGATATCTCTTTGTCACTGTCGGTTTTTTGGTATTTACGTTTTTTTCCTACCGACTGATAGCCAAAGAAGACAGTTTACTGCCGTCATGGAATGAAATACTGAAAAATATGTTTAAGCTGGACAAAGATGTTTTTGTTTACCATTTAAAGTTCGGCATACTGATTGCCATAGATAAAAATTTAGGAAGTTTGTACAGTATTTTGCCTATATCAATTTTAGGAATGTACAACTTGGAGCAGGTGGCGTTTTTAAAAATCGCCACTTCTTACGCGGCTTTGCCGTCAGTATTTATCAGCAAGCCCGTTTCAAGGCTTTTGGCCGTTCAGCTGCCGAAATCAAAGAGCTACAGCTACTCGATTCTTAAAAGGGATTATTTACGTTCATCTGTTGCCAGCTGCGCCATAACTTCTTTGGCAGCTTTGTTATTTATAGTTCTAGTTCCTTTCTTAATACCGTACATATACGGAAAACAATATTTACCGGCGGTTTTCTTTTCTTATTTTTTGCTGTTTGCCAGAATGATAAATGATCTTGGGGTAGGCGCCGGTCCTTTGTTTAGAACGATGAATTTAATGAGAAAGTCGATAAAATTAAATGCAATTATGGTAACTTTGGGAACGGTAATTTTGTTTTATTTTATCAAAAACTACCCGATTAATATATCAATTATACCTATAGCTTTTTGGTTTTCCGTTGTGACTTTAGTTTTTTTCTTTTCCGGCCTGCGTGAACTCAACAAAAAGATAAAAATTGAGCAATTAACCAATAACTGATGAAAGTAATTCTTATCAATCCGGCCTTATGCAATTTTCGCGATTCGTCGGCTCATGCCATGCCGTTGGGTTTAATGTACCTGGCAGCTGTAATTGAACAGCAGGGGCATACGGCCAAAGTCCTGGATGCGGACAATCTGCGTTTAAGCTGGGAGGATATGGAAAAGAAGCTTTCGACGGAACGGCCGGATGTTATCGGAATCACGGCGACTTCGTTGTCAATGGTTGCTTTGAAAAAAACTGCGGAAGTGGCCAAAAAAATTCTGCCAAAATCAAGGATTATTGCCGGTGGATTTGGTCCTACGCTGGAGCCGCACAGAACGCTTAAAGAAAATCCGGTCATTGAACTTGTCTGCCTTGGCGAATCGGAGAGGACAATTGTCGATTTATTGAAATGCTGGCAGGATAAGCTGCCGCTTGACCAGATTAAAGGCATAATTTACAGAGACGGCGATAAACTGATAGAAACTGCCAAAAGAGAACCTATTATGGATCTTGATACCCTGCCTTTTCCGGCTTATCACTTGCTTGAACCGCCGCAGGAAAAATATATCGGCATTCATACCGAGGTTGAGGGCATAAAACGGCCGATTTTAGTAATGTTTGCCAGCCGTGGTTGCCCGCATCGGTGCATTTTTTGCAGTTTGGGATCAAAAGTTGTCCGTTTCAGAAAACCGCAAAAAGTGGTTGATGAAATTGAAAAGTACGTAAAAACTTATCGAGCCCAGGCGATACAATTATACGATGACGAATTTATAGGAATGTCGCCGCAGGAAAATATCTGGGTCTCGGAAATATGCGATGAAATAATAAAAAGGAAACTGGATCATATCGGTTATATGGTCCAGGGACGCTGCAGCAGATTTATCGAGCCTGATGTGCTTAAAAAAATGAGGCGCGTGGGTTTTCGCTGGATCTGGTGGGGAGTTGAGTCCGGGTCGCAGCAGGTTTTAGACAGTATTAAAAAAGATATCAAAGTGGAAAATATCAAAAGGGCTTTTGCTTTGGCTAAACAGGCGGATTTGAAGTCCTTGATGTTTATTATGACGGGCTTTCCCGAAGAAACGGAAAAAAACATTAAAGAAACTGCTGATCTTATTTCAGAAGTCAAACCTGATACTGTGCGTATCCATATCGCCACGCCGTTGCCGGGTTCAGAGCTTAAAAGAATTTTAGAATCTGGCAATATGATAGAAGATTATAATGTATTGAATTATGTAATGAGGGGCAAAGCGGTGCATCATACTAAATATTTTTCAAGTAAAGAAATAGTCAGAAATTATGAAATGCTGAAATTCCGGTTTGAAGAGGGTCATAAAAGGTTTGTCAGAATATTTTTCAAATCTTTTTTAACGGTCAGTGGATTGAAAAAACTTCCGGTTCGGGCATATAAGATATTTACCTACAGTATGCGGTGGCTAAAGTGGAAAATACTTAAATTTTCATAAGATAAATTGCGAATATGTTTAAATTCGGTAAAAATTGGCTGAGGTTTTTGGACACCAAAAATCAGGAGCAAAGACTTGCTATTGCCGTTGATTCAATAAAAACTTTTATGGGCGTGGAAAATCTTAACGGCAAGGTATTTATCGACGCGGGCTGCGGTTCAGGATTTTTTTCTCTGGCTGCCTGGAAACTGGGGGCTGAAGTGATTAGTTTTGATTTAGACCCGGAATGCGTAACCTGCTGTGAATACTACAAAAAGAAATATGCCTTTAATCCGGGAAACTGGACTATTTTAAAAGGGTCTGTTTTAGACCGAAATTTTTTAGCAACTCTTCCCAAAGGCGACGTGGTGTATTCTTACGGGGTATTACACCATACAGGAAACCTTAAACAGGCGATGGAAAACGTAGAAACATTGGTTAAAGACAGGGGTTACCTTTACATTGCTATCTACAATAAGGTTTATGGCAGGAATGGCTCCAAATGCTGGCAGAAAAGAAAAGCCAGATATAATCGGTTACCAATTTTTTTGCAGTGGCTTATGGTTGTTAAATACCTAATCCGTAACGGTTTTATTCCGGAAATATTAAATGGTAAAAATCCCCTTAAAGAATGGCAGGAATACAAAGTCAAAAGAGGGGAAAGCAAATGGGTCGATGCCATTGACTGGGTCGGGGCATATCCGTACGAATTTTTAAGGCCGGATGAAGTTTTTAATTTTTACAAAAAAAATTATGATTTGGTAAATCTTTTGACAAAAAACACACTTGCGCTTAATGTCTATTTATTTAAGAAAAAATGAAAATACTTTTGGTAAATGACGAATTTCCGCCGTATGTATACGGCGGCTCGGCAATAGTCGTTTATGATTTGGCAAAAAAATTAAAGGATCTGGGACATGAAGTGGCGGTGATAACAACTATCCAGAAAGAAAAAGAAAATTTAAATGACGAATATGATGGAATTAAAACAGCAAGGATAAAATCAGATTATAATTTGAAATTCAGAAGTTATGTTTCCATATATAATCTTAGCACTGTTTATAAGTTCAGAAAAATTCTAAAGGAATTTAAGCCTGATATCGTTCATTTTCACAATGTTCATGCTTGGTTGAGCTATTATACGATAAAAATAGCAAAAAAAAGCGGGGCAAGGGTTTTTTTAACAGCGCATGATTCAATGTTATTTCACTACGGCAAATTTACCGAATATATCGATAAAAAAAACAGGGAAATAGTAAAAAAATTCAACTATCGTTTATCGGCCTGGCCTTTAATAAAACGATTCAGGTGGCAGTACAATCCGTTAAGAAATTATGCCATCCGTCATTATATTGGTTATTGTGATAAAATTTTTTGTATCTCCTTTGCCTTAAAACAGGCCTTAAGCAGCAATAAAATATGTAATGTTGAAGTAATTCATAACGGAATTGACGCTGACAGCTGGCAGCCGGACCAAGCCAAAGTAAATGAATTTAAGATAAAGTTCAATTTATCCGGTAAAAGGATTATTTTATTTTGCGGCCGGGCAAGCTATTTAAAAGGTACCTGGTTTTTATTGCAAAGCCAGATTTTAGTGAGAAAAAAAATAAAAAATGCCGTCTTGGTTTTTGTAACCGACATGACCGAGCATACAGCATATTTAAGTGAAGAAGCGGCTAAATACGGCGCCGAAGTCGTTGTGACCGGCTGGCTTGACCGAGAGTGGATCAAAGCCGCTTATCATTCATCCGATGTCGTGGTGGTTCCTTCAATCTATCTGGACCCGTTTGTTCTTGTAAATATTGAAGCCATGGCGTCAAAAAAACCCGTGGTCGGCACCTGTTTCGGCGGAACTCCTGAAATCATAGAAGATGGCAAAACGGGATATATAGTCAACCCTTTAAATACTGAAGATATGGCGGAAAAAATCATACGTTTGCTTGAAGATGAAAAAAAATCCGAACAACTGGGATTTGAAGGTTATAAGAGGGTGAAAGAGTATTTTTCTCATGATAAAAAAGTGATGCAATTATTAAATTATTATCAAAAATGAAAAAATTACTGGTAATATTGTTTACCGTTGTTGTAATTTTAGCCGGCACGGAATATTTGTTGGATCTGTTAAAATACGAGACAGAGATAATGTTTCAATATCAGCCGCAGTTCGGCTGGACTCATACGCCGGACAAAAATTTCTGGTACGGGGGAAATTCTTTTAAAATCAACGAAGAAGGTTTCCGCGATAAAAACCATCAGCCAGAAAAAAAAGCAGGCATAAAAAGAGTAGGATTTATCAGTTCCCATTATCTGCGCGGTACTAATTCTGATTACGAAAATATCGCCACTACAATTGTGGAGAGGGAATGGAACAATTCATATCCTGATAATCAGATAGAAGTGTTTAATTTGGCCGTGTCTAAATACAATATCGAGCTTGCCAATTATCTGATAAGCTATTTTGAAAAAAAATATCAGATTGATTACTTTATATATCTGTTCGATCCCCAAAAAGATCCCATGGCAGTCGCAGGCGCTTCCGGTTATGTCCATTTTGCTCCTTCGTTTGTCTTTGATGAATCGGGAAATATTGCGGAAAAAAAAGATTTTCAGCCCGGTTCATTCGTTTCGCCACGCTACAAAACCTTGAAAATATATCAGCTGACAAGAAATATCTATTACAATTTTATCCGGCAAGAAAGCACGGATTTTTCCGAAGCCAGTCAGGAGTATATGGAATCCTTAACTCCTTATCCTGATATTTATTTTAACACCACATCGGAGGAAACAGATGCGGTAATTTCAAAAATTGCCAGAATCATTGATTATACGGTAGAAAACCATACCTCCAAAGTCTATTATTTGTTTGTGCCGCCGCAGCAGACTCAGTTTTTCGGCGTCTTCAAGGAAAAGGGCAATCTTGACGAATTTCTGAATAATGTCGAATTTTCACGGTTTGTGGAAACTGTCCAGAAAACGCCGGTCAAAGAATTTTTAGATAGAATAATTCCATTTGTAAAAAAAGCAGAAAACAATGAGTTTAATCATCTTAGCTTGCCTTTAAAAATAAAAGATTTGACAATAAATGACGACAGAATTATCGTTTTAGATAGGGAATTTCTGGAATTTACCAATCAGGCCGAATCAGGCGGTTTTTTGCACAACTGGCACAGAAGAGACGCCGGACAGCGCCATTTAGCCAGCATATTGATTGGAAAAATTTTGCCGTCTGTTATAAAGAATTAAATGAAAAAATTTTTTATTTTAACAATCTCATCACTAGCAGTTGCCGCTATGGCTGTTTTAGTCTGGTATTCGCCGGTTCTGTTTAAGGGTTACAATCCTACAGTTTTAGGTATAAGTTCCCTGCAGCGGGCCAACAATCTGGCTCAAGCCGGCGTTTATTCATCAGAAAACCAGCTCAACGTTATTTTATCATCGGATTTAATCGGCCAGGAGGGTATGAATTCAGCTGCCGGAAGTAAATTTTCGGCTTATATTTTTTCTTATATAATAAAATTTTTCGGGCGGCCGTCTTTGGAAAATGTTATTCTTATTAATAGTATAATTCTGGCTTTGGCCATGTTTTTTTTCTCTTTGGCCGTATATTTGTTGTTCGGTTTTGAAATATTTTTTATTTTTTCCATTTTGTATATTTTTATTCCCGCCAATTGGTTTTTGCCGCAGGATCTTGTCGGTTACCAGTTTGGCATATTATTTTTGTCTTTATTCATTTTAACTTTCGCCATTGGAAATAATTCCTGGCAAGGTAACGGGAAAAATACGTGGGTTTTGGCTGTTGCTGGCATTTTTCTGGCCTTATCAGGTTTGAGCAAAGAAGCGCTGATGGTTTTTCTGCCTGTGCTTATGGTTTACTTATTGTGGCGGAAAATGTATCGGCAGCTGTCATACATTTTTATTCCGGCAGTCGCAGTTATCGGCATTTTCTGGCTGCCTGATTTTTTCTCCGGAAAAAACATTTATCTTTTGAATTTTACCGGAGATGCCAGTTCGCAGCTCAAATCAGCAGATACCTATTATGCCGAGCTTTTTCCTGATTCCTATACCTATCATTTCGATAAAGATGCTTATTTGAAGAGAACGAGTGGCGAAACGGGCAGTGATTTTATTTCCAGCGTTGCCTTAAAGAAGCAGTCCTCGAATATAGGACAGGCCAGGCTGGGATTTTTTGAACGCTTGAAAGTGGGAACGGTATTGTTTGTCAGGCATATTTTCCGATTTGTTTCATTTGAAGAAATAGGCGGGCCGTTTGTTTTATTGTTTATGGTGTTGGGTATATACAGGTTGAAAAAGGAAAGGAATTATTATGGTTCTTTTTTAACATTCTGGCCCCTGGCAAGCATTTTTCTGATGAGTTTCGTGGTCCTGGTCGGCAGGAATCATCTGGTGGATTTCGGTTTTCCCATTACGCTTTTACTGTCTTTGGGCGTCAGCGATTTTTCGAAAATGTTAAAGAATCAGTTTCATTCAAATAAATCGGTCGTTGTCCTCGCTATAACCTGCCTTTTGGTAATTTACAGTCTTGTTCTGGCCGACAGGGCAATGTGGTCAAGATTTTATAATAATAACAATGTTATGCTGTTAAAAACATATCAAAAAGAAATCCTGAAAGGTAAAAAAACAGGTGTAATTGCCACGCCCCTGGGTTTAAATGACGCTTACAGCATCAGCTATAACACTGACAGTTCAATAATAACTTTTAATCCGAAAACCGTTGAAAATCTTTTAAGCGAAGGTAAATTATCCGAAGTCTTTGAAAAATATCGTATCCGGCATATTTTAGGATATTCTCCCGAACTATCGAAAAAAATAAATGAACTGACCGGTGTGGAAATAATCGCTGATGACGGAATTGTCTGTTGCGAAGATGAGGTTTTTTCCGCTAATAAAAGCTGGTTTTTGAATTTAATCAAATAAATGTTTAAAAAAATTAAAAAAATCAAATTTAACGAATTACCACGGATATGGCGTCGGCGGCTGGTTATTTTTTTATTCCTGATAGTTTTGATTTTTATGGTATCCGGATTCCTATTCTGGCTTGAATACACCGGCCGCGATGAGGCCATGGCTTATAAATACAAGGAATTATCGATTATCAATTACCTTCCTAAAATACTCGATGTTTATTTTCTTCCACTGATGTTTGGAAAATCACAGCTGCCCGGGTACGAAATTGTTATTGACAAAAACAAGCTTGATGAATTATATAAAGAAACCGACATCGGCTATTGCTGCAACTGCCTGCCTGAAGAAGCGGACAAATATATCAATGCCCAATTCATTTTCGAAGGCAAGAGTTACCCGGCATCGATTAAGCCGAGAGGCGACTGTTCCAATCACTGGGGATATGAAAAGAAATCCTGGCGTATTAAATTTGACGATGAAGCGCTTTTTTCCGGGGAAAAACAGCTGGATTTGATTATCCCGTCTGATAGGGAATTTGTAGCAGAATATCTTAATAATTACCGGGCAAAAAAATTCGGCCTGGTCGTTCCGGAAATGAAATTTGTCGAACTGAAAATAAACGGCATTT
>QZIU01000033.1 GCA_003599625.1 Candidatus Parcubacteria bacterium | reverse complement strand
TGTGCTAAGATGTTGTTGATACTAGGGTCTAAACCCATAAACTGAAAACTCCCTGTGGTAATACCGGGGAGTTTTCGTATTTGGTGTTGCTTTTGATAAATTTTTTTGTTAAGATGTTTTTGGCGGTTCTGAATATAGAGAGCCCCTAGTATCAACTATGTTTTTGGGCTTCTTCTCTTTTTCAGCCGCCTTTATTTTGTTTTAAAATTACAGTGCGGTAAAATCAGGATATTAATTTTCCTGATTTTTTTTAAAGTCGCATTCCTTGTTTGAGCATCTTATTGTCCCTTTGGCGCCGAAAAGCAGCAGACTTTGGCATTTCGGGCATTTTTCCCCTGTCGGTTTGGACCAGACTACAAATTTGCACTCAGGGTATTTGCTGCAGCCGTAAAAATATCTCCCCCCGCGGCCGCGCCGCGCTACGATTTCGCCCTTGCCGCAGTCAGGACAAGCTATGCCTGTCGACTGCAAAATTTGTTTGGTGGTTTTGCATTCAGGATATTTTGAGCAGGCCAGAAATTTCCCGAATCTGCCACGTTTTACCACCATTGGGCTGCCGCAATTGGGGCATTTTTCATCAGTTTTTTCCTCTTCCATTATTTGATTTTTTTCATCTAGCGGTTTGGTGTTTTTACACTCAGGGAAACCGGTGCAGGCCAGAAATTTTCCGAAGCGTCCCATTTTTATTATCATAGGCTTGCCGCATTTATCGCAAACTTCCTTCGTTTTTTCTTCCGTCAGGCCGGTTTTGGAAATTTCCTCGTATTTTTTTATTAAATTTTCCTTGAAAGGACCGTAAAAAGCAGAGATAGATTTTTCCCATTTGATTTTACCTTCAGCTATGTCATCCAGTTCATTTTCCATTCTGGCCGTAAAATCATAGTCGACAATTTGCGGGAAATGCTCAACTAATAAATCATTTACAATAAAGGCAATTTCAGTCGGTTTAAGACGACCTTCTTCTTTCTGGACGTAATTTCTTTCCTGAATGGTGGCAATGGTCGGAGCATAAGTCGAGGGCCGGCCGATGCCGTGTCTTTCCAGCGCCTTAACCAAACCCGCTTCCGAATATCTTGCCGGAGGCTGGGTAAAGTGCTGAATGGGTTCCAGTTTTTGCAGATCGATTTCTTCGCCTTTTACCAAATCAGGCAAAACCGTTTCTTTATGGATTATCGGATAAACTTTTAAAAAACCGTCAAATTTTATTATTGAACCGGAGGCGCTGAAAGTATAAATTGTTTTTTTAGCTTCAATTTCAACGGAGGTATTGTCGGTTATGGCATCGGCCATTTGCGAACCGACAGCTCTTTGCCAGATCAACTGATACAGCCGGAACTGATTTTTTTCCAGATACCCGCTGATACTGTCAGGATTTCTGTATGCTGATGTCGGTCTTATGGCTTCGTGCGCTTCCTGCGCTGTTTTTGATCTGGTCTTGTAACGCCGCGGTGTTTCCAGAGAATAATTATTTCCAAAAGTTTCCTTTATATAATCTTTGGCTTCCGCCAGAAACCTTTCTGCCAGATTGACCGAATCAGTTCTCATATAGGTAATTAAACCGGCGGAGCCTTCTTCGCCGATTTCAATGCCTTCATACAGCTGCTGCGCCAGGACCATTGTTTGTTTGGCGGAAAATCCCAGCCGACGGTTTGCTTCCTGCTGCAGCGTGGAAGTCGTAAATGGCGGCAGGGGTGATTTTTTCATTTCCTTTCTTAAAACGGACAAAACGTAATACGAGGCGTTTTCAAGTGTTTTTAGAATTTCACCGGCCTGTTGTCTGTTTTTTATTTCCAGCTTATCGATTATTTTGCCCGCGGCTTTGTGAAGTTTTGCCGGAAAGGAAGCGGCATCATTTTTTTTATTAAATATTGCATCCAGTGTCCAGTATTCCTGCGCCTGGAATTTTTGTATTTCCCTTTCCCTTTCGATCACCAGACGCACGGCAATAGACTGGACTCTGCCGGCTGACAGGCCTTTTACCACTTTTTTCCATAAAAAAGGCGACAGTTCGTAGCCGACCAGCCTATCCAAAACTCTTCTTGCCTGCTGGGCGTCGACTAAATGCATATCCAGCTGGCGGGGATTTTTTAAAGCCTCCAGAATCGCTTCCTTGGTTATTTCATGAAAAGCAATGCGTTTAATTTTTTCTTTCGGCGGCTGGAAAATTTCAACCAAGTGCCAGGAAATGGCTTCCCCCTCACGGTCTTCGTCTGTGGCAAAATATATGGAGTCTGATTTTGAAGAAAGTTTTTTTAATTTATTCACATTTTTTCTGGCTTTTGTCGGTATGACATAAGTCGGCGTAAAATCTTTTTCCACATCCACTCCCATTTTGTTTTTCGGCAAATCGCGGACATGCCCAAAAGAGGATTCAACCTGATAGGCGGATCCCAGAAATTTTGAAATTGTTTTGGCTTTTGTCGGTGATTCGACAATGACTAAATTTTTGGACATGAAAATTGTTGCTATATGTATTTAATGATGCCTCTGCGGGCTTTCAATATTAACAAACTTAAAAAAAACATTCCCAGCCAGCTGTAATATGACCAGTATTTTTCAACCGGATCAACCTGTGCAAATAAGCTGACCGGTACTAAAAACAATTCATCCGCAATCAAAGCTGCGGCAATTGCCAATAATATAACAGATAATTTTTTTGAAAGCAAACCCTTGAAGATTAAAACTGTGAATAAGATTATCAGTCCGGTATAAAGATGATGCCAAAAACCTGAAAAGTGTTTTGCATTGTAAATAGTCAAAAACCAAGCTGCCAGCCGGGCCAGAATTACGGTTAAAATATAAATTACCGCGAAGGTTTTTTGCATTTTTTCTGCAGATTTTTTAACGCCGGGCATAATTTCCTGCTCCCAAATTGACTATCATACCTTTCATCTCCAGAATTGTCAAGCAAAAATTGACGGTTTTGATATTCAATCCTGAAAAAAATACTATTCTATCAATATTTAGAGTTCCTGAAGACAGAATCTGGTAAATGAGTTTTTCTTCAGGATTTTCAGGCAAAATTTTTTTGACTTCTTTTTCAATTTTTATATTTTTAAGATTTAAAACCTCTGTTATATCCGCTGCCGAAGTCACGGGAACAGCGCCCATTTTTATTAATTTGTTTGGTCCGAAACTTTGGGGGCTGTAAATGCTGCCGGGAACGGCAAAGACGTGACGGTTCTGTTCCAGGGCGTAATTGGCAGTAATCAAGGCGCCTGATTTTTCCATAGCTTCCACCACAAGTGTCCCCGGGCACAAACCGGAAATTATTCTGTTTCTGACGGGAAAATTCTGTTTTAGCGGTTTTGTGCCGGGCGCAAATTCCGAAAGCAGGCAGCCGCCGTTAGTTAGAATTTTTTCTGATAGCTGATAATTTGACGGCGGTGAAACGCTTTTTTTGTCAACGCCTGAAGCCAGAACGGCCAAAGTTTTTCCTCCCGCTCGCAGAGCGCCTTCATGACAGGCGGCATCAATTCCCAAAGCCATTCCGGAAACAATATTTAACCCGCATTGCGCCAGTTCATAAGAAAGGTTGCGGGCGACATTTTTTCCGTAAGCGCTGACTTTTCTGGTGCCGACAATTGCCAGGCCCGGCAGTTTTAGATTTTCAATATTCCCCTTTAAAAAAAATAAAGCCGGGGGATTATAAATTTCGGCTAAGAGTCGAGGATAATTTTTATCAAGAAAAGTTACAATTTGAATTTTTTCCTTGCGCAGTTTTTCTGTTTCATATCCCGGATCAATTTTTTTTCTGGCGTCGCCTATCTGAAAAACGGTTTTTTCATCCAACCCCGCTTTTATCAGGTCCGCAGCGCCGCTTTTCCAGGCAGCTTCAAGATTTCCAAAATATGAAATCAGTTTTCTGAATTTTTGGGCGCCGACCCGGGGTATTTTGGCAAATGATACCCAGAACATCCTGTCTTTGTTATCCATTTCGTTTCGTTACGCGCCATTTTTATAATAATTGACTTTCCCGCAAAAAGCAAGTTATAATAATGATATGAGAGAAAAAAGAGAAAATTTCAGCCAGAAAAAAAAGGAAATACAGGTCGGTAAATATACTTTTGAATTTGACGGTGATACTCTTGTAAGTGTGATTTTCGACGGCCAGGCACAATCGGACTTTGATAGCTGTAAGCAAGCGGCTGAAAAAATAAATCAAAAAGGCGCAAGGAGAGGAAATTTATCAACTGTTCCGGAGCAAGGGGAACTGTTTTAAAGAAAAGTTAAAAATCGAAATAAAAACAAACGGCGTTCAGCCGTTTTTGTTGAAAAAGATGCTTATTTTAGGCAAAAATATAATTATTGACAAAAACCGCAACTTTTGTTAGTATTTATTGTTAAGAGTTATTTTTAAACAATTCAGCTTTCTGCTTATCAGCGGTGAAAGCAAGGTCACCCCTCCTAACCTGGTTAGTAACCATAAGTCAAGGTATTTGCCCCCATGGCAGATATCTTGCGCTGATAGGCAGTAAATTGAATTGTAAATTTAAACCTGAGAACGGATTTTATGAATTGAACAGGTTCATCGCCTCGGCTGCGCCTTGCGAAATTAATATGTCCAGCGCTTCCAGTATTATAGGTGTTTTTTCGACAATGATATCCTTTTCTTTTTTGCCGAAATTTTCCAGTACGAATTTTTCGGCTTTTATGTTCCCCTTAATTTCCGGCGAAATGCCGATCCGCAGCCGGGTAAAATCGCTGTTTTTTAATTTGTCCATAATATCCTGAACGCCTTTATGGCCGCCTGAACTCGAGGCATGGCTGATTCTGATTTTGCCAATCGGCAGGTCAAAATCATCGTGGATGACGATTAAATCTTTGATCCCGGCTTTAAAATATTTTAAAGCCGCTGCGACCGAATCGCCTGATCGGTTCATAAACGTCTGGGGTTTTAATAAAAGGATGCCTTCTCCGGATAAATTGGTTTTGAAAACTTCGGCGGCCAATTTTTTTATTTTTGTTCTGGAAAAATCTTTGTCTTTTTTGAATTCGTCAACAACACAAAAACCGATGTTATGTCTTGTGTTTTTATATTTTGTACCCGGATTGCCTAAGCCGACTATTATTTTCATGAATTTATTAGCGCTTTTTTTGCGCCACGTTAATTTTTACCTGGCAGCCGTACAAATCGAATTTTTCCCGCAGCTGGTTTTCCATAAATTTAATGTAATTTTGTTTTATTCCGACTTTGTCACCTGTAATTAATTCAAATGTTGGCGGGTTGGTGCCGGTCTGGCTTAAACCGTGTAAATAAGGTCTTTTATTTCCGGCATCACCCTGCGGCCGGTGTCGGGCAATTGTTTTTTTCAGAAATTTATTCAAAGAATTTTTTGGAATTTCCGACAGACGTGCCAGCTTGGCCTTCAGCACAGCATCAAAAAGGTCGTTTATATGTTCACCGGTTTTAGCCGAAACGAAAATTTTGGGAGCCCAGGTTAAAAAAGGAAAGATCCTGGCGAAGTAGGTCATAAAATTTTTCCGGTGTCTTATTTCAATTTTATCCCATTTGTTAAAAATCACAATAAGGCTGCTTTTAGTCAGTAAAATTTCTCCGGCTAAAAATTTGTCCTGCCGCTGAAAGGGTTTGGAAACATCAAGGACAAAAAGCACGATCTCAGAGCGTCTGGCAACGGACAAACCTTTGGTCACGGCTTTATCCTCCAACCCTTGCGGTTTGATGCGGGCAGTTTTTCTTATCCCCGCGGTGTCAATAAATTTTATTTTTTCATCTTTGTATGTCAAAACAATATCCTGCGGTTCTCTTGTGGTTTGCGGTATGGGGCTGACGATACTTCTGTACTCGCCGGTTATTTTATTTATTAACGATGATTTTCCCACATTGGGTTTGCCGATTATGGCGACTCTGGTTGGCTCATCTTCTTTTTGTGCGGCTTTTCCCCTGACTTTTTTGAAAATCAAATCCAAAAGGTCGCCGGTGCCAAAGCCGGTAGAAGCTGAAACGGGAATTGGCTGCCCTAAACCGAGTTTATAAAATTCATCAGCCTGATGAACCAATCTGTTGTTGTCGATTTTATTGCAGACCAAAAGCAGGGGTTTTTTAATTTTTTTTAACACCAGGGCCAGCTTTCTGTCATCAGGAAGCATTCCTTCCTTTCCGTCAACTAAAAATAATATCAGCTTGGCTTCTTTTAAGGCGATTTTTGTCTGCCTGATGATGTTAACTTCAATGGATTCCTGGCCGTCTTTTTGTTTTTCAGTCAAAAGCTGGATGCTGTTTTTCAGCTGTTCGATGTTAACGCCGCCGGTGTCGACTAAACTGAATGTTTTTCCCCGCCACCAGACGATGCCGGTGTTTCTGTCGCGCGTTGTTCCCGGAATTTCCGAAACTATGGCCTGCTGTTTTTCAGTCAGACGATTGAAAAGCCGCGATTTGCCGACATTGATTCTGCCGACAATGACTACTGAATTGAGGTTTTTCATAAAGCAAGTATACCAAAATAAAGCCGATAAAAACAGCGGAATTAAAATAATTATTTATTCTGATCTGTTCCAAGTATTACCAAAATATCCGTTAAAGGGTTTACCGCCATGGAAGATTTTAAATACTCGGGAGTTGTTGAGGAAACGGAAGCGTTAAGCAAAGTTGCCAGACTGTCTAAAATTTTCTTTTTATTTCTGCGGACGGATAAATCATAAATAAATGTTTTTTGATATTCCTGTGTTCTGGCATTGCCGATTTCAATAACTTTGAATCCTTCGTTTTTCAGCGTTTCGGAAGTGTTTGCCGCCAGGCCGTTTATTTTGGTGCCGTTTTGAATTTCAATAAAAAAATCGGCTGTATCGTTGCTGTCTTCTTCTGCCGGGAAATTTTTTTTGCGCAGAGCGTTTTCAACCGCCTGGGGCAAAAAAATATTTTCTGCCAATTCCCGCAACTGGGAATAATTGCCCGACCTTGGCCTTAATATGTAAGCGCCGCTTGAGGCCATGTCGGAAACCAAAAAACCGTTTTCACTGTCATCTAAAATAACATGGCGGACGTTATGGGTAGTCATATCCTTGGTCAGCTGATAAAAGCTGTATATTTCCCAGACTTCCATATTGGTTTTGACATGTTCGCCGATATTTTCCAGAGTATTGCTGATCTTGTAAGGGTTAACCAGGGTTTGCCAGGAAAAAACTTTTTCTTTTACCGCCATTATTACCTGCTGCTGGCGTTTGGCCCGGGAAAAATCCGAACCTTCGATTCCTTCCGCCATGCGCGACCGGGCAAATTTTAACGCTGTTTTTCCCGACATCTGCTGATTGCCGGCGTTAAAATGAAGATGTTCGTACTTTTCGGTGGTGGTGGCATTTTCTTTTCCCGGCACGGGGTACTTGTAATCGTCGAAAGTGTTTTCTACATTGATATTTATGCCTCCCAGATCATCAATTATTTTGATGAAGCCCTCAAAATCTATCACCGCAAAATAATGGATAGGCAGATCAAAAATACCGGCTATTACACCGGCGGTGTATTTGCCTCCGGAGCCCGGATTTTTCGCTTCGGCAAAGGCGTTGGCATGGTTGATTTTAAACCAGCCGAAACCCGGCAGCTCAGCCAGGAAATCGCGAGGTATGGAAATTAAGGCCGTTTCCTGGGTGGATGGTTTAAATGAGGCTAAAATAATGGTGTCGGAAAGATACGGACCGTCATGATTCGGCCCGCCTATTCCCAGAAGTAAAATGTTGATTCTGTCTGATTCCTGTCCCGAAAGTTTTCTGTCTTCGCTTGAAACCAGATGTTTTATCTGGTACCAGATTGATTTTTGGCCCAAGCTTTCCGATAAATTTTTGCTGGAGGCGAAAATATCGTATAAAAAAAAGCCCGCGGCAGACAAAATCAGGACAAAAAAATACAAAATAATTTTTTTCCAAAACGGCTTTTTCTTTTCCTCTTCAAATCCTTCAGGTTCTGGCCGGGGATTGGGATTGTAATCAATATATTCAGCGGTCATAATATTTAGACTTTAAAATTATACAATAAAAAAACATTCGAATCAATATTAGTTGCAATTTTTTAAAATTTGTGCTATTATGCTTCTGTTACTGAATTTATAATATCTATTTTTTCGCCTTGCCAGCTGAAGGCGTGTATTAAATTATCGTCAAAATTAGCACGATCAAGTAAACAGGCGTTTTGTGGGCGTGTAGCTCAGTTGGTTAGAGCGTACGGTTCACATCCGTAAGGTCTGTGGTTCAATCCCACACACGCCCATGGTTTTTGCTTAAGATTAACATCATATATTATTGGTATCTTGCCTGGCATCCGGTATTTTAATTTCATCAAATGAACGAGCAAAAAAACAACGAGAACTCACTTTTTAAAGAAGCGGTAATTTTTCTTTGGGAAATAATAAAGGTGGTTGTCATTTCCCTAATAATTATTCTGCCTATCCGATATTACGTAATTCAGCCGTTTTATGTTAAAGGGGCGTCAATGGAACCGACTTTTTATGATCATGAATATCTGATTATTAATGAGATCAGCTATCGTTTTTATAAGCCGGAAAGAGGCGATGTGATTGTATTTAAATATCCGCAAAATCCCAAAGAATATTTTATTAAAAGAGTGATAGGACTGCCCAACGAAACAATTTCGATAAAAAACGGCGAAATAACAATTTATAACGATGAAAATTCCGCCGGCGCCGTTTTAGAAGAGGATTATCTCTTGCCCTGGCAGCAGACGGTTGGCAATTTGAAAGTAAATCTGGATCAGGACGAATATTACCTTTTGGGCGATAACAGATTGTCCAGTCTGGATTCGCGGATATTCGGGCCGGTTGAAAGAGAATATATCATAGGCAAAGTGCTGTTCCGCGGCTGGCCTTTAAACAGGATTACGATTTTTACAGCAGAGCAGTCATACCAGCTTAAGAGTAATTAGAAATGATTAAAAAATCATTAATATGCCGAAAATAAAAAAGGAAGAAAAAAAGAAAAAACCCGAGGAAGGGAGATTCCAGCTGCTGCGTGGTTTTCGGGATGTTCTGCCGCCGGAAGAAAAGTTTTTTCTGCTATTGGAAAAAAAGGTATCTAATTTGGCAAAAGATTACGGTTTCGGCCGGATACGTCTGCCGATATTGGAAGAAGCGGTTCTTTTCGCCAGATCTGTCGGCAAAGATACCGATATAGTGGAAAAAGAAATGTTTACTTTCGTTGATCAGAATGAAACTACGGTTACGCTGCGTCCGGAAGCCACAGCTTCCATTGCCCGCGCTTATATTGAACACGGCATGTTAAACTGGCCGCAGCCGGTAAAATTGTTCTACATTGAACCAATGTTCCGGCGTGAAAAACCTCAGTCGGGAAGATACAGGCAGTTTTATCAGTTCGGTTTTGAATTTTTAGGAACCGCAGAGCCGGTAATCGACGCTCAATTAATATCGATCGCCAATAAAATTTTTTCCGAACTTAATCTTCGTGAATCCGTAAGCATTGAGGTAAACAGCCTGGGGTGTAAAAACTGCAGAGAAGAATATAAACAAGAACTGCTCAACTTTTTAAAGCCGAAAAAAAAGCTGTTGTGCGAGGACTGCAAAAAAAGAATGCAAAAAAATCCCCTGCGTGTTTTGGACTGCAAAGAACCGAGCTGCCAGGCGGTTTTAGCCGACGCGCCGGTGCTTTTGGACTGGCTCTGCGACGAATGCAAGGATCATTTTATGAAAGTCCTGGAATTTTTAGACCAGCTGGAAATAATCTACAATCTTAACCCCCGTCTTATCAGGGGGCTGGATTATTACAATAAAACTGTTTTTGAAATCTGGCCGACGGAAAAAACAGGCAGCCAGACCGCTTTAGCCGGAGGAGGCAGGTATGACAGTTTGATTGAAACTCTCGGCGGCAGGGCAACGCCGGCTATCGGTTTTTCCGGAGGAGTGGAAAGAATTATCAGTTTATTGAAACAAAAAGGGATTGAGCCCAGGGAAACAGGACAGGCCAAAGTTTATCTGGCTCAAATCGGCGTCCAGGCGAAAACCAAAGCCATAAAATTACTTGAAAAATTTCATAATGAAGGGATTATTGTGGCTGAAAATCTGTCTAAAGATAATTTAAAAGCGCAGCTGGAACAGGCCAACCGCCTGAAAGTCAGGTATACGCTGATTTTGGGACAGAAAGAAGTTCTTGACGGGACAATTTTAATAAGAGAAATGGAAGGCGGCGTCCAGGAAATAGTTGATTATGAGAAAGCTGTCCAGGAAATCAAAAAAAAGCTGTCTAAAACGTGATTTTCCGGATGAAAAGCCGTTTTTATAAAATTTGACGAAAAGGGCTTTTTTATGTTACCATTTCTTTGAAATTTATTAATTAACACCCCTAAGGAGGTGAAGGATTTAAGTGGTAGAAGTCAAGAAAAAAAAGGTAGAAAGCTTTGAAAGTTTGCTCAGGCGGTTTCACAAAAAGCTGCAGCAAAGCGGGCTGATACTTCAAACTAAAAAAATTCGGTATTTTGAACGTCCGAAAAGCAAGACCAAAATAAAAAGAGAGGCCTTGCGACGGATTGAAATTAAAAGCGAACGGGATTATTTGCGCAAAATCGGAAAATTGAAGGAAGAAGTAATTCCCGGCAAGAGAAGTTTCATGAAATAATTTAAGCTTTTAAAAAATGGGCTTAAATGAAATTATAGAAAAAGATTTTACTCGGGCTTATAAGGAAAAAAGTGAGCACGAGATTTTGGCGTTGAGGATGCTAAAGAGCGCCTTAAAAAATGCGTCAATCCAGAAAACGGGCAAGCTTACCGATGATGAGATAGTAAAAGTAATTTCGACGGAAATAAAAAAAAGAACTGAATCGGCGGAAATGTTTTTGCAGGGAAAAAGAAATGATCTGGCGGCAAAAGAACAGGCGGAAATCGAAGTGCTAAAAAGGTACCTGCCCGAGCAAATTTCCGAAAATGAAATAACGGCTATTATCGATGAAGTTATAAGGTCGCAGAATGCCTCAACCGCCGGGGATTTCGGCAGGGTTATGGGCGCAGTCGCCAAACTGACTGCCGGCAGAGCCGACAATAAAATGATAGCCGAACTGATAAAAAAGCGTCTGGAAGAAAAAAATAAAATTAAATAGCTTAAGACAAAAACATGCTTGTCTATGAAGCGTAAAAACGCGTTAAGCTTTGCGAGGGAAAAAACCGTTGTCTTGTTGACAGTATTTTTGACAACGGTTTTTTTGTTTATGCCGTTGTTTTCTGTCTTGGCCTTGGATTTGGGCCAGCAATATCTGCCTTTAACAGGGCTGGGCACAAGGGACATCCGCATCATTATAATGAATATAATCCAGATTGCTTTAAGTCTTTTGGGAATTATCGCTTTAATCATAATTCTGTACGGCGGCTTTGTCTGGATGACGTCAGCGGGCGAATCCGACCGGGTGGAAAGAGCAAAAAGAATCATTGTCAACGCGGCAATCGGTTTGCTGATTATTTTACTATCTTTAAGTATTGTTACCTTTGTTATCCGGATGATGCAGCAGGCTATGACCGGAAGAGGCGTGGTCAATCCGCCGCCATGGGAGGGCTGCGTTAACTGCGGCGCTTTGGGCGGAGGCATTATTGAAAGCGTTTATCCGGCTCCGGGTGCCAGAGACGTGCCGAGAAACACAGGCATTTTTGTCACATTTAAGGAAGATATGTTTATTTCATCCATTATCGAGCCAGTTAGCGGAAGCGTAGTCAGAATAGGCGATATTTCCGATAATACCCACGATGACGGTATTCCCAATATCAGGATTTATGAAACCAGACTTGAAGGCGACGACTATCTGGAGGTTACGGAAGTAGTGGCGTCTGCAGCCGGGACAGATGACCGGGCTTTTTCCTTCCGGCCTAAAAATTATTTGGGCGACGGGGTAAACAGAATCTGGTACACGGTGATGCTGGCAGACGATATTATGCTAGCCGACGGCACGACTTCGGCTTTTCCGGGCAATCCGGGATATTTTTCCTGGAGTTTTGAAGTAAATACCATGCTTGATTTCCAGCCGCCGCAGGTGGAAAGCGTTTTTCCTTATCCGGATGATGCGGGGGATATGTACCGCACTGATGCGGCAGAAGCTGCCACCGCTTCAATTGATGTAAACGCGCTGCCGCAGATTTTTGTGCCGGCTTCATTGGGATCAATAACGGTTGATTCCGGAACAGTCGGCGCTTCGTTATCAGGCAGTTATGACTGCGCCCAAAGCGCCGATATCTGCGTTTATACCGGTGACGGTCTTAATTTCAGTGTTTCCGGTCACAACCAGGGCAGCGGCTGTGATGGCGGCGGTGTTGCTGTCAGCGGTTTGACTTTAAATCCGCCTTTAACCAACGGTTATATTGATATCGGCTGCGGCGTAAGAATGCTTTTTGATTCATCTCCGCAATCGGGAAACAGATGGGTTTTTACGGCTGTGGCGCAGTCTTCTGCCGATCAGTTAAGAATTTCAAATAAAACTTATACCTTTGTTGCCGGAACAGCCGGAGCCGGTGAAATTGACCGGGGGAATGATATTTTTGAAACCGCCCGGGCAATTGCCGATAAAATCGAAGATACTGCAGACGGAGTTGCCAATGTTTCAGCATCAGCTGCCAATAACATCGTTAATCTGACTGCTGATGACGAAGGGTCCGCAGGTAACAATATCCCTCTGGAAGTTACCGGAAGCTGGGGAGTAGCAGAAGACTTTTCCGGCGGCCGGGACGCCGGTTATGTGGTGACTGTAAGTGACAGGGCTGACCAGCCGAGAAACGCCGTAATCCAGATTAACTTTAACGAAGCCATGAATTTTACCGTAGCTGTTTTTTCCGTGTTAACCGACTTAAGGTCGGGCGCCCATGATGCGATAGGCAGCCTGCTCCCGACTGATTTTAGGAAAATAACCGTCCAGGTCGATTATGATGATGACGGCAATTTTGAATCCGATGAATACGTGGCGGGAGAATTCAAAGTCAGCAATATGTATAAAACTCTGGAATTTATTCCTTCAAAAATCTGCACCGACATTTCGGGCCGGCCAATTTATAATTCCTGCGGCGACCCTATCTTTTGTCTGCCGATAGATGACAACGGCCAGGACGCGGAATACAAGGTTACGATAGTTGCTTCTTCCTTAAAAGCGATAAATTGCGCCGGAGAGCCCGCAGCAGAATGTCCGGACCCGGCTTACTCTGACATTACCCAGTCAATATGTTCGCTTCAAGCCGGCGCCGGCTGTTCAGTTGGTTGTATCTGTTCGTATGACAATGCCGTTGTCCTGCCTGAAAAACCGCTCTATTTCCCCGGCTCGGACATAGTAAACGACGGATCATCTGACGCCCAGAACAATTCTCTGGACGGCAATTACGACAATAAAACCTGGGGTCCGGGAACAGAAACGCCAAATCCGCCGAATCAGTCAAACGCCAACCCTTATAATCTGAATACCGCCGATGCGTCTTTGCAGGGCGACAGTTTTACCTGGGGATTTTTTATAAATGACAGAATCGATCTTTTAGCCCCTCAGATATCCGATGTCAGGCCCGATCCCAACGCCACACAGGTCGGAACCACTATGAATTTAGAAGCGGAATTTTCCAAAATTTTAATGTACAGCACCCTGAAGCCGGATAACAGTTACAAAGACGGTTATTGTTTTTGTTCAAATGACGGCCAATGCGGTACCAACAATTCTTGCGGCGGCAATGATTACTGCCAGGACAGCTCGGATCAGCCGATACTTTGCCGGCAAAACAGCGACTGCCTTTCAAATTTCTGCCAGAACAAAGAATATATGACATTGATCAACAATCCCACCCGTCCGTCCGGCTACTGGATATCCGGCTACAATCAAGATACGGACAGTGACGGACTGGATAATACGACCGTGGCAGTTGTCAATCACACGCCGTTTATGGGTTTTTACAGTTATGGCGCCAGAGCCGGTTCTGGCATCAAAGACATTTATCAGAATTGCTACCTGCCGGCCATAGGCGAGGGCGGCTGTACCGGCGCGGTATTGACCGGCAATGTCTTGTCCTGCGCCACAGTATCGTGCAGCCAGATGGGAGGAACAGTGTGTACGACTTCCTGCTATGACAGTTTAAATAATCCCCTTAATTTGGTTTATTCAACCGTTGATACGACAACCTGCTGCCCCATGCCGGGAGTCTGCCAGTAAATTGATTTTTAAATGATATAAATTAAATCCGCGCAACAATAATTTCCCTCCGAATGAAAAAGATTTCAAAAATTAAATTCGCCTTGTTTATTCTGATTTTGTCAGCTGGTTTTATGCTTTCCAATAATGCTTGGGCCTTAGATACGGGGCTGGCTGTTTTGTCGCAATCAGGCCTGGGAACCAGAGATTTGCGGGTAATTGTCATGAGCATAGTCAATGTGGCGCTGGGTTTTCTGGCTGTCATTGCCGTTTTGTTAATTTTATACGGCGGCTTTGTCTGGATGACAGCTGCTGGCAATGAGCAGAAAATTGAAACTGCCAAAAGAATTTTAGTTAACGCAGTTATCGGGCTTTTGATTATACTCCTTTCTTTTGCCATAACCACTTTTATTTTAAATCAGCTGCTGGAAGCAACGGGCGTCCGCGATGTCTGTACTGACACGAATAATCCCGGTGACATTGAACCTTGTGCTGACAACCCGCCTGGCTGCCCCAGGGAAAGAGTCTGCCAGACCGACGGCTATTGGGGCGATTGTTATATCAGCGACCAGCTTGACCCACAGTGTCCGGCGCTGCCGCAGTGCATTGTTTACCGTATTATTCCCGATGCGCCGTTGCCGACACGCTATCCGCGAAACACGGCAGTTGACGTTGAATTCAATTATGATGTCAGCTCCTTTAACGCCAATTCGATTTTAGTTACGGATACTGCGACAGGAACAGGTGTAACCGGTACCATAACCCAAATTTCCGGCCGCCGGCTGAGATTTATTCCCGACACGCCGTGTCCGTCCCCTTATGGATCGCTTTTCTGTTTTGATTCAAACAGCGATTTTAATATTCAGGTACAGAACGTTAACTGCGGCGGTTATGCCGTCACTTGCCCTGATTGTGACGCGGAATTTCACACGAGTGACATAATAGATCTGGCCGAACCGACAATAGATATTGTGGAAGCGCATTACTGCGAAAATAATTTTCCTCCGGACGATATTGTTGCCGCGCAAGTGGCTGATGACGTTGGCATCAGAAGGGTTGATTTTTTCTATAATACGGGCACCGGCCCCTTATCAATACTTCCGTCCTGGTATGGTTCGCCGACAGCGCCTTTTGACACTTCGGCCGCAGCAGACACATCGTGGCAGACGACCGGGCTTGCCGCGGGAACGCCCGTGACTATTTCTGCCACTGTTGAAGACTTTGATTTGCATCAGGCAAGCGATTCTTTTAATACGACGATTTTAGCCGAGCATTGCTGCAATAATTTGCAGGATTCTGACGAACTCGGAACAGATTGCGGCGGAAATGACTGCGCGGCCTGTGACGGATCAGCTTGTGATTTCGATACGGCAACGCCCGCCTGCCAGCCGGACGATGACAGCTGCGCCTCAGGATTTTGCGAAACGACATCGTGTACCTGCCAAAGCCGGCCTCAAATAGACTATATCAGTCCGGCCGACCCGGGCAGTCTGGATACTTACGACGATGACACGCCTTACGGCCCGCCCGGTTCAATGATTACGATTTTCGGCAGCGGCTTTGGCAGTTATGTTTCAGGTAATTCCCGCGTCGATTTTTCAAGCGGAGCCGGCTGGGTGCAGGCTCAATTGGCAAGTTCTGTAAATCCCGCCTGCGGTAATGTCTGGCAGGACAACCAGATTATAGCCATTGTACCCGCAGGTTCGGATGCAAATGCCGTTATCAGGGTAACAGAAGGGGAATCCGGTTTTAATATGCAGGATTTGTCAAATGACGGTTTCGGCCGGATAATAAATTTATTTACTGTCGGCGGAAACGCCAGGCCGGGAATCTGCGCCCTGGTGCCGCCAAACGGCGTCTTTGAAGATCTGATTGATATTGAAGGAGCCGGGCTTACCGGGTTTGTTTCAACTGACAGAGTTTCTTTCGGTGAAATTGACGGAACTGATCCTTCAGGCGTCAGCAATACGACACTTTCCGGCGCCGGTGTTCCCAACCTGTCTGTGGGAACTACGGTTCGAACCTGGGTCGAAATCAGCGGCCAGCCAAGCAATGCCTTGAATTTTTACGTCAATAATCCTGATTTGATTCCTATTATATATGATTTCAACCCCAAAAGCGGGCCGGCCGGAACCTACGTGACCATAACCGGTGATAATTTCGGCAACTTCCGGGGAGCCGGCAGCGTCAGCTTCGGGGCTGTTGAGGCAATATACGATTTTCCCGCTGAATGCCGCGATAAAACATGGACGGATACGCAGATAATAGTAAAAGTTCCCGCGCTTTCGGTTTTGGACGATTATGTAATTACAGTTATCAATAACGATTTATTTCCTGATACTACTTCAGATCTGGCTGACCCTGATTTTGAATTCAATGACGATTTTTTGCCGCCAGGGATTTGTCTTATGTCTCCGGACAACGGCCCTGCCGGCAGAAGCACGGTTGTTTACGGCGAAAATTTCAATTCGGTAGTTGAATCAGTTGTCTTTTCGCAGGAACGTACCGATGATGTCATAACCATAAATGTACCGGGCGGAGACAAAGCAGAATACATTACGGACGTGGAAGTCCAGCTGGGTTCTATAACCGGACCGGTTGTGGCCCGTGACACTGATGTCCCCGGCGACAGCAATCCTTACCAATTTATAGTCGGTGACTGTACGGAGGGTACAAATACCTGCGGCGGAACAACCCCGGAATGCTGTTTTGGCGGTCCTTACAAGGGCTCTTGTATGGAACAAGGAGAATGCACGCCCAAAGCCAGCAGAAGTTTTTATTTGTGGCAGTTTACCACCGGCTCTCCCGGCCCTCAGGTAATTGAATTGTGCAACCGCCAGGATGACTGCCAGCTGGGATATTGCCAAGAGGATGCCGGCGTGACTTGCCGAAATGACCTGGACTGCCCGCTTGATTCCGAAACAAACCAAAATACTGCCTGCCTAAGTTCCTTCTCTTCGCCTACTCCCTGGTCAGAGCGGGATTCTGATATTCCGGTTAATGCCGTAGTTTCAGCCCGCTTCAGCCAGGATATGCGGGACAGCACCGTTAATACATCAAATATCATTGTTCAAGAATGCTCGGGCGCACCGGTTAACGGGACTTTAAGCGTTTTTCAGTGGCCGTGGCAGGGCGACAAAGCCGAAGGGTTTATTTTTACTCCGTCAGCGGCTTTCAATCCCGCCACCTGTTATCGGGTGACTTTGACTATTGGTCTGCAAAATTCCAGCGGTTCGGCTTTGGCTGAAGAATACGTTTGGGAATTTACCACCAGAAATAATTCCGACCTTGGCAATATCGGCTGTGTCAGCTGCGAACCTTCGCTTAAAACTATGACTTTCCGGGGTCAGACTGAAAATTACGCGGGAATGGCCTATGATGAAAATCAGGTCTGCGTTGTCCTGGACGCGACGCAGTACGGCTGGGTCTGGGAAACAGATCCGCCACCGCCGGGACCGCCTTATTACGCTTCAATTACCAGTAACGATGCTGACGGCGACAGCCTGACTGACCCGCTTCAGCAGGCCGAGGCGATTTCTGAAAGCATGCCTGATTACACTGAAATTATTTCATCCGTTCCCGATGCCGGACAGTCGGGTATCTGCGAGCTTTACACGGATTTTTCCACGCCGGTTATAATCGACCGCTGGCCTGACTGCGCTTCCGCGTGCCTGAATGCCGAAACCGGGGCGGCTTTCAGCCGGGCGCTTGATTTGGCAACTGTAATTTCCGGAAATTTGGGCCTTTACACCTGTTTTGGCGACAGCAGCTGTTCTGATTTATCCTCGCCTGTTTCCATTACCGAGCCGGTTTATTTTGAGTCGCAATACAATACCTGTGGCGATGCGGTTTTGGATATGTATGAAGAATGCGATGACGGAAATATCATTTCAGGCGACGGCTGCAGCGATAATTGCCTTAATGAAGGTTCTATATATACCTGCGGATCTGACGGTGACAGAGACGGCAGTCTGACTGATATTTTTGAAGACTGCGATGACGGGAACAGGGTCTCGGGCGACGGCTGCAGCAGTTTATGCCTTAATGAGGGCGCAGATTCAGCCGGTTCAGGCGGCAGTTGCGGCAACGGCAGTCTTGATCCGGGCGAGGAATGTGAAACCGGCGAGCTGAATTGCACGACACGCTGCCTTCATGCCGGCGCCACAGACACAGAGCGGTATGAAATCTATTTCTATCCGCTGGCCACTTACAACAACGGGCTGTTTATTCCCGGTTCCTATTATCGCGTGGTTTTTTCGGATAATATTTTAAGCGATGAAGGCATTAGTCTGGGTAATTTGAATTTCGATTCTGACGCTGACAATATCAATGATTCTTATTCCTGGATTTTCCGCGCCCAGGAAGATTTCAGTTTATGCGCCCTTTCCCGCGTGGCGGTAAATCCGGGAAATATCACTTTGCCGACCAATGTAATTCACAAATACCGCGGTGTTCCGTATTCCACACCCGACCTTTGTTCGCCGCAATACGGACAGCGGCTTAATCCCTACACTTATGAATGGACATGGATTTCAACTCAACCCAGCGCCGCAGACATAATAACCGATGCCGGCGTTTTGGGCAGTGACGGCGGGAATTTAAGAGACGCTTGCGGCAATATGGTAATTGAAGCCGGGGAAGAATGCGATGACGGCAATATCAGTTCAGGCGACGGCTGTTCAGACAATTGTTTAAACGAAGGCAGCACTTATTCCTGCGGTGTTTCCGGAAATCAGGCGATAAATCCCGGTTTTGAAATAATCGTGGCGCCTTAAAAATAACTGATATAATAAATATATGAAAAAAGCGGCCAAAAAATTATGAAATACAAGGGAAAAATTTTTTTCATTGTCTTTTTTTCCGCTTTTACTTATTTTGCCGGTGAAGCGCTGGGCCAGTTTTCCGGCTGGGTGCCGCAAAGAAGCGGACAGATTTCAGTCGGTGATACTTCAATGTCCGGAAATTCGGCAAAAATTACGGCCGATCCTTTTGCCAGCAGTTTTGTGGAAGCGGCAATCAGGCAATATTACCGCGTTTCAGGAACAATATATGTTTATTATGATGACGCTGACGGCGATGGTCATGCCGGTTCTGAATTTATTTCAACTAGCCCGCTGGATTATGCGGTTTATCCCACTGACTGCGATGAAACGGATATTGACGTTTATGTCGGAAGGTCGGAAGACTGCGATAATAAGGATAATAATTGTAACTATGCAATTGACGAGGGCTGCGACAATGACAAAGACGGCTGGTGCGATTCTTCATTAATTTGCATTTTTAACTCTACGTGTCAGTGCCATACTGCCGGCGATTGCGACGATGAACCGATTTTGGATCCGCCCGGATTATGCCCGGCAGATCCTGTCGGCTGCGTCCGGGCTCCTGCCGGCTGCGCTATCTGCGTCAATCCCGGAGTTCCGGAAATTTGTACCAACGGCGTTGATGATAACTGCAATGGCATAGTTGACCGCGGTGATGTCGGCTGCGAGTGCACTGATGGTGACAATGACGGCGTCTGCGCCGATGACCCCAGGGAATGCGATGACGAAAACCCGTTACGCTATGACGGCGCTTTGGAAATCTGTGACGGAATTGACAATGACTGCAATTTGGCAACCCCCGACGGTTATGATGAAACCGGGCCTGGGACAACAACCTGCGGTATTGGTGCCTGCCAAAGAACGGGAGATTTAGTCTGCCAAAACGGTGTACTTACTGAACTCTGCACTCCCGGCACGCCCACGTCAGACAATAACTGCGATTTAATTGACCAGGACTGCAACGGAACACCGGATGACGGCTATATTTCCGTACCCTGCGACGGGCCCAATGACACTGATTTATGTCAGGAAGGCACAAGCAGCTGTTCCGGGGGAACAGTAACATGTTCTGATTCAACGCCAAGTACAGTGGACGATAATTGTGACGGCGTTGATGATGATTGCGACGGTTCAGCTGATGAACACTATTCTGGCGGCACCTGCGACGGCCCTGATTCGGACTTATGTGAAGAAGGTGCTTACACCTGCTTGAACGGAGT
Source organism: Candidatus Parcubacteria bacterium (assembly GCA_003599625.1). Taxonomy (GTDB): domain Bacteria; phylum Patescibacteriota; class Minisyncoccia; order UBA9983; family UBA9983; genus SURF-57. Next base: position 153 of record QZIU01000033.1, on the reverse strand, counting down.
TCAGGAATGTTCAGATATGACGGGTTCAACTTTTGACACTGATTGTGACGGCAATGACGAAGACTGCAACGGAACACCGGATGACGGTTATGTATCGACTCCGACCAGCTGTGGCGAGGCTGACTGCGTGGGGACCGGAAGCATGATATGTTC